>JBJOJQ010000164.1:0-6031 GCA_046046525.1 Pseudomonadota bacterium | reverse complement strand
AAAGCAGCGGCTGAGCCGCAACTGGACATCGGGCGAGGTGCCAAGGCCGCGAAAGACAAGAAAGCCATGGTCCAGCCACAAGGCCCGCAGCGCCGCGGCCACATCCGGCGCAATGTCGTGCGCGACGTCCAGGCCGCGCACTTCGCGTCCAACAGGGGCTGATAAAGGGTGGTGGGTAAATGCCATGATGTCTGCTCCGGCCTGTGGTGCTGGGCCATGGCTAAGGCAGCGGGGCGATGGCCGCATCATGCAAATGGATGATGCCGCCAATGGCCGCCTGCCCCGCCCCCCTTTTTTGGCGCCATTCATCGCAAAAATGACACGACCCCCTATCCCCACCCGGTTGCGGCGATTAGGGGCGGGGCGGGATGAGTCGGCCCAGATCAAACCGGCACGATCCATATTGAGATTGCGGAAACGATTGATGAACAAGCGCATTCTGGCCTTTGCTCTTTTGGTGCTGGCGGCAATTGGCGGCGGCGTCCTGATCTGGGGATGGATCGGCGCGGGGTCCGATACGGACGCCCCGGCCCCGGTTGCCGGTGCGATTGATGCCAAGCAAATGGCAAAGCTGGGCATCCGGCTGGAGGCGGCACGCCAGGTGTCTGATCTGCCCCTAGCCAGCGTGCCCGGCCAGATTGTCGCCGCGCCTGATGGCCGGGTGGCCGTGACCGTCCCCTATAGCGGGCTGATCGTGAAGCTGATGGTGATTGAAGGCCAGGCCGTGCGCCGGGGTGAGGCGCTGGCGGTGGTGCATGCGCCCGATGCGATCCGCTATGGCGGCGATCTGAATCGCGCGCAGGCAGATGTGGCGCTTGCCCAGGCCCAGGCCAACCGGATGCGGCAATTGCACCGCGAAGGCATTGTCGCCCGCGCGCGCTTGGAAGAGGCCGAGGCCCGTCTTGTGCAGGCCCGCGCCTCTGCCGCGGAAAGCCGGCGGCAGCTTTTGGGCAGCGGCCCGGGCGGCGATGGCAGCATCACGCTGCGCGCGCCCATCGCCGGGCGCGTCGCGCATGTCGGCGTGGAAACGGGCGGGCCTGTCGATCCGCAGACGGCACCGCTGGTCATTGAAAAGGCGGATGCCCTTCAGGTCGAACTGCAACTGACCGAAGCCTTGGCGCAACAGGCGCAGCCCGGCATGGGGGTTGAAATCATGCTGCCGGACACAGCGGCAGGGGCCGCCCCACGCATGGCGCGCGGAACGCTGTTGACGCTGGCGCCCTCGCTTGACCCGGTCAGCCGGTCCGTCACGGCGCGCGCCTCAATTGATCCGGTTCCCGGATTGGTGGCGGGCAAAAGCGTCAACGTCATCCTGCGGACGGCGGGCCGCACCACGGGCATTGTCGTCCCGGCGACTGCGGTCACCTATCTCAACAGCCGCCCCCATGTCTTTGTGCGCACGGGGACAGGCTTTCGCCGGCAACCGGTGCAATTGGCGGCCGAAGTTGCGGGTCAGGCTGTGATTGCAGGCGGCTTGCGCGCGGGTGCGCAGGTGGCGGTGAGCGGTTTGACCGAACTCAAGGCGTTGACGGCGGAGTAATCGGGATGCTGCGCACACTTGTTGAACGGGCGCTGACGTTTCGCCTGTTGGTGCTGGGGCTGGCCATGCTGATGGCCGCCTGGGGAACCTGGTCGTTCATCAAGCTGCCCATTGACGCCTTTCCCGATATCAGCGCCACGCAGGTCAAGATCATCCTGAAGGCCCCCGGCATGACCCCCGAAGAGGTCGAAAGCCGGGTCATCGCGCCGATCGAAATGGAAATGCTCGGCATTCCCAATCAGGTCGTGCTGCGGTCTGTCGCCAAATATGCGATTGCCGACATCACCATCGATTTCAAAGACGGGACCGATATTTACTGGGCGCGCAGCCAAGTGTCCGAACGGCTGTCCAATGTGACCGACAGCCTGCCCGGGTCGGTGTCTGGGGGCATGGCCCCCATTTCCACGCCGCTGTCAGATATGTACATGTTCACGCTGGAAGGGCCGCAAAGCCTGATTGAAAAGCGCCGTGTGCTCGACTGGATCATTCGTCCGGCCCTGCGCACCGTGCACGGCGTGGCCGATGTGAACGCGCTGGGCGGCTATGTTGAAACGCTGGAGGTCGCGCCAGACAGTGCGGCTTTGGCAGCGGCGGGCCTCACCGTGCGCGATCTTGCCGAGGCGATAGAACAGAGCAATCGCAACGACGGCGCCGGGCGCCTGATCACCGGGGAAGAGGCGCTGATCGTGCGCTCCACAGGGGCGGTGCACAGCCCGCAAGATCTGGCTGCAATTGTCGTGCGCAGCGCCGAGGGCCGGGTTGTCCGGGTGGGCGATGTCGCCCGTGTGCGGCACGGCACGCTGACCCGTTATGGCGCGGTCACCAAGGACGGCAAGGAAGAGGCGGTTCAGGGCCTTGTCATTGGTCTGCGCGGCGCCGATGCCAGCGATGTCGTCAAGGGCGTGAAACAGGCGCTGGACGATATTCAGCCCAGCCTGCCGCCGGGCCTGACCATCAAGCCCTTTTACGACCGGTCTGATCTGATTGGCCGGGCGGTTGGCACGGTGGAAAAGGCGCTGCTGGAAGCGACGCTTTTGGTGGTTATTCTGTTGCTGCTTTTTCTGGGTGATTTTCGCGCCTCGGTCATTGTCGCGCTGGCGCTGCCCATGGCGGCCTTGTTCACCTTCATCCTGATGGGCTCAATCGGGCTGAGCGCGAATTTGATGAGCCTGGGGGGCCTAGCCATTGCGGTCGGGATTCTGGTCGACGGCGCGGTTGTTGTCGTTGAAAATGTTGTTGAGCGGCTGTCCGATCCCAAACATGCCAAGGCGGGCAAGCTGCACAATGTGTTTGTGGCAGCGGCAGAAGTCGCAACGCCCGTGGCCTCTGGCCTGGCGATTATTGCCCTTGTCTTCCTGCCCTTGCTGACGCTTGAAGGGCTGGAAGGAAAGCTGTTTGCGCCGGTGGCGCTGACCATCGTTCTGGCCTTGGTGGGTGCGCTTATCTTGTCGCTCACGCTCGTCCCGGTGCTGGCCTTTTATCTGCTGAAGGTACGGCAGGGGCATCATGAACCCTGGCTGATGCGGCACATCACCCCGCGCTATCGCCGGGCGCTGGATCTGGCGATTGCCCATCCCCGCCGCGTTTTTGCAGGCGCCGGGCTGGCACTTATTCTGGCGGGGCTGGCCTATGGCGTGACCGGAAAAACCTTCCTGCCGACGATGGATGAAGGCTCCACCATCATTCAGCTGTCCAAGCACCCAACGATTTCGCTCGACCGCAGCGTCGCCGTGGACCTGAAGGTGCAGCAGGCCCTGCTGAAAGACGTGCCGGAAATTGATCATATCATTGCGCGCGTCGGGTCTGATGAACTCGGGCTGGACCCGATGGGCCTGAACGACACCGACAGCTTTTTTCAGCTCAAGCCGCGCGAGGCGTGGCGCGTCAATGACAAGGACTGGCTGCTGGATCAGCTGCGCGCCGTGCTCGCCGATATTCCGGGCGTTGAGCCAACCTTCACCCAGCCGATTGAAATGCGCATTGCTGAAATGCTCACCGGCGCGCGCGGGGATCTGGTGGTCAAGGTCTTTGGGCCAGACCTGAATGAACTGGGCCGCTTGTCGGCGCAGATCCAGAACCGGCTGACCACCATCCCCGGCACGGCAGAGGCGCTGACCGTGGCCGATGACCGCGTTGATTATCTTCAGTTTGAAATCGATCCGGTCGCCGCCGGGCGCGCAGGCATGCCCGTTGATCTGTTGCAGGAATCGATGCGCGCGCAAATTGAAGGGCTGCCTGCCGGCGTGTCCACCGAAGGCAATCGCCGCGTGCCGATCATGCTGCGGGGGGCCGATGGCGGCAACGGCAACCTGACGGCGCAGGCCTTTGCCGATCAACTATACCGCACCCCATCGGGCAATTTGGTGCGGGCGAGCGATATCGCTACCGTCAAGCGGACGGAAGGCCCGGTGCGGCTGGAACATGAGGGCGGATCGCGCTTTGCCATGGTGCAGGCCTTTGTCACGGGGCGCGATCTGGTGGGCTATGTCGAAGAGGCCAAGGCAGACATTGCGACCCATGTCACGCTGCCGCCGGGATATCGTCTGGTTTGGGGCGGTCAGTTTGAAAATCAACAGCGCGCCTCGGCGCGGCTGGCGATTGTGCTGCCCTTGGCGGTCCTGCTGATCTTCATCATCCTTTACGCCACCATCGGGTCGGTGCGGGCGGCGCTGCTGATCCTCGCCAACATCCCCTTTGCAATGGTCGGGGGGATCATCGCGCTGGCCGTGTCGCGCCAATATCTGTCGGTGCCCGCGTCGGTCGGGTTCATTGCCTTGCTGGGCATTGCGGTGCTCAACGGGCTCGTCATGGTCAGTTATTTCCGACAGCTGCGCGACCAGGGGCTGGCACTTGCCGATGCCGTGCGCCGCGGGGCGGAACGCCGCCTGCGTCCGGTGTTGATGACAGCAACGATCGCGGCCTTCGGGCTGGTGCCGCTGCTCTTTGCAACGGGGCCGGGGTCTGAAATTCAAAAGCCGCTGGCCATTGTCGTGATCGGCGGGCTGATCACCTCAACCTTGCTGACGTTGATCCTCTTGCCGATCCTTTATGAACGATTTGGGGAAAGCGCCGCCGAACGCGCGGCAGGCAACCTCGCGCAGACGGGCAAGGAGGCCTGATCACCATGCGTCTGGGCATGATCCTGTTAACATTTGTGGCCCTGTGCAGTGCAGCCTTTGGGCAAAGCGTGCTGCCCGCGCCGGATCTTGTGGGTCCGGCGCTGGACCAGCATCCCATGGTGGTTGCGGCGCGGGCGCGGGTCGGCGCGGCCGAGGCCGAGGCGCGGGCGCTGGCCAAAGGGCCGCATGAAACAACGCTCAGCACCACGATCGTCAACCGGACGGTCGATCTGGAAGGCCGCTATACCGAATATGATGCGCAGCTGTCGCGCGCCATGCGCTTGCCCGGCAAGGCCCGGCTTGATCGCGCAATTGGCGCCCATGGTGTCGATGCCGCGCGCAATCGGGCCGAAGATGCCCGCCATCAGGCCGCCCTGCTGCTTGCAGACATCTGGTGGGATTGGCTGGAGGCAGAGGCCGAAGCACGCATTGATGCGCAATTGGTTGATGCCCATGCCCGGCTGGCGCGCGCGATGCAGCGACGCGAAGCGCTGGGCGATGCGGCCCGGCTGGACAGCGATCAGGCCGATGCCGCTCTCGCCACGGCGCAGGTGGCGCTGGAACAATCCCAGGGGCGCAGTCGGCGGGCCAAGGCCCGGCTGCAAACCCAGTTTCCCGGCCTGGCGCTGCCGCCACAGGCCCCCGATGTGCCAGACCCGGTCCGCCCGGACGACGGCTGGGAACCCTATCGCGCGCTCATCCTGCGCAACAGCCATGAAATCGGGTCCGCCCGGGCCGATGCCGCGCGCAGCCTGCGCATGGCCGATCGTGCCCGGCGCGACAAGCTGGCGGACCCGGTTTTGGGCGTGCGCGTCTTTTCCGAACGCGATGGCATGGAACGCGGCGGCGGGCTGGTCGTCACCCTGCCCTTTGGCGGCGGCCATCGATCGGCGCTGGCGGATCGTGCCGTGGGGGAAGCATCGGCGGCGCAGGCTGATTTGCAGCTGGTTGAGGCCAATGTGGCAGAGGTTGCCGCAACCGACATTGCCGAGGCGGATTATCGCCACAGCGCCTGGCAGCGCGCCCGCGCCGCCCGCGCCGCACAGGATGCCGCCCTGGCCAAGATGCGCCGGGCGCATGATCTGGGAGAGGTTGGGCTGATGGACCTGTTAACCGCAGAGCGTCTGGCCGCCGACGCCCTGCGCGCGGAGTCCGCGGCGCGGATGGCCGCCCATCGGGCCGACACCCGGGTAAAGATTGACAGCCACGCCTTGTGGTTGGCGGATTAAGACCGGCGCCACCCCACGTCCCGGCGCCGGGATGTCAGATGGCGTTTTTGATCTTTTGATGATGCCGGATCACTTCATCGATGATGAAGCGCAGGAATTTTTCCGAAAATTCCGGGTCAAGATTCGCATCGGTTGCCAGGCGG
>JBJOJQ010000126.1:0-4543 GCA_046046525.1 Pseudomonadota bacterium | reverse complement strand
GGGGACTGCGACATGGGCGGGATCAGGTGCCAGGCGAGTGCTGTTGCGCCCGGTATAGCCAAAAGCTGGGCCGCCGGCGCCGCACGCAATTGCCAAAAGAGCATCGCGATCGACACTGCGCCCAGCACAACAAACTGGCCCCAGACCAGGCGATGCGCCGGATGGCGCCAAAGCATCCAGAATGCACCCAGCAAGCCTGAAATCGGCAAGGCAATGCTCGACAATGCCGTTGTAAGATCATGCTTATAGAGCGGACGCACCTCGATGATGTTCACGAACCACTGCTGATACAGCGTATCCGGCAGGCCTTCGGGCCGGCCCAGACACTGCGGCCAAGCCCAGGCAAACAGTCCGGCTATAAGACCGGCCGCAACAGCACCGGCCAGCGCCCGCACGCGCCATGATCGCGTCGTCACGGTGCTGAGCGCCATCAAAAGGGCGCCGCACACCACCATTGTCGACAGCCAGACTGGCGATAAGGCGTCGCAGCGCGCGGCGCGGTTCGCCTCTGATGCAAAGACGGCATAGCCAAGGGCCGTCCCGGCTGACAGGGCGATGCCATAGAGGCGCAGGCGCCCCTTTTGCGTCGCATCAACAAGCCAGGCCAACGCCATCAACGCGCCGCACAAGGCCAGATAAGGCAGCATTTCCAGCCCAACCGACAAAGAGGCCGCTGTTGCCAGACCAGCCGTCATCCCACCGCGCTGGGGCCTGTGATCCACAAGTCCGGCAAGCGTCAGCGCAAGAAACGCCAATTGCCAGCCATGATGATCAATCCGGGTCGGGACAAACATGCCAAGGACCGAGGGCGCACAGAACAACAGCGCCGCGCCAAAGACCCAGGCCTGTGGCGCCAGCAGGCGGCGCACCGTCAGCGCCATGGCAAAAAGACCGAGGCCAAAGGGCAAGAGCGGGGCCAGCGCAATCGCGATTTTTTCCGCCGTCAAACTGCCCACCAGCGGCGACAACCCGGCGATCAGGCCGGCGATGGGCAAATCCGGCAGGCGCGACCAGTGAATATCCGCGCCGCGCGGCGGATCCAGCCGATATTGGCGCAGATCATACCATCCCTGCCCGCCAAGCCAGGCTTTGACCTGCGCCAGCCGTAAATTGTCATCGGTATCGGCAAGGATCAGAAAATCGATGTTCTGCCATCGAAAAGCGAGCAAAATCGCGGACATGGCAAGCCAAAGGCCGAACAGCCAGCGCACCCAATGCGCGTCACCATGTGGATTGCCCGTTTGCATGCGTGGACAAGCGGCTTAAAGGCTCGGCTCGAAAGGGCAAGAGGGACCAGAGTGACGGACGGAAAATCTTCCGAAAATTGGCAATTGGCGCTGCAAATCGTCCGCTTTGGGCTGGTTGGCCTGTTGCTGACCTTTTGCGTTGCGGCGAGCTATTGGGCCGTGGCCGATCTGTTGCACGTGGACCCGATGGTGTCGATGACATTGGTCTATGTGATTTTTACCGGCATCGGTTACGTCATGCACAGCCGGGTGAGCTTTCGGGGGCATGGCCGCCGGGATCGCGCCCATGTGCGGACCATCCGCTTTTTCGTGACCAATGGCATCGGCTTTGTTTCAAACCAGTTTTTCGTCTGGCTTTTGGTCAAATATCTGGGCGGGCCGACCTGGTGGCCCGTCATTCCGATCATCTTTGTCACCCCGGTCTTGACCTTTACGCTGAACAGACGCTGGGTATTCGGATGAGCAACTCTCTGCTAGCAGGCGGCGGAATAAGGGTTTTGCGCGCATGACACATACTCACCAGTCCGGGCCTGTCCTGTCGGTCATTGTCCCCGTCAAGGATGAAGACGTTGCCATTCAGGCCTTTGTCACGCGCGTGAGCGCAGTGATCGAAGCGCTCGATGATCCGGCCGCCACATCCTATGAAATTCTGTTCATTGATGATGGCAGCACCGACAACACCATGACCGCAATTGCCGCGGCTCATCTGGGCAACCCCAATGTCCGGGCCATTTCATTATCGCGGAATTTTGGCAAGGAAGCGGCGCTGTCGGCCGGGCTCGATCATGCGCGCGGCGCGGCCGTTGTGCCGATGGATGTTGATTTGCAGGACCCGCCCGAGGTTCTGGCCGAAATGGTCGAAAAATGGCGGGCGGGCTTTGATACCATTTATGGGGTCCGCCGCGATCGGGCGACGGACAGCCTGCCCAAGCGCTTGTCCGCCGATTTATACTACAAGGCCCATAACTGGTTGAGCTCTGACAAAATCCCAGACCATGCCGGGGATTTCCGTTTGCTTGACCGGCGCGTGGTTGATGTCATTCGGGCATTGCCGGAACGCAATCGGTTCATGAAGGGCCTGTTTGCCTGGAGCGGCTTCAAATCAGCATCGGTGGAATATGTCCGCGCTGAACGGGCATTGGGCACAACCAAATTCCGGCCGTGGAAGCTGTGGACGCTGGCGCTGGATGGGATCACATCCTCCTCAACGGCGCCCCTGCGTATCTGGACCTATGTCGGCGCGGTGATCGCCGCCCTGTCCTTTCTCTATGCCCTGTTCATCATCACCAAGGCCTTGTTCTTTGGGATCGCCGTGGCTGGCTATGCCTCGCTGATGGTGGCGGTGCTGTTCTTTGGCGGACTGCAATTGCTGTCGCTTGGCATATTGGGCGAATATGTCGGGCGGATCATGATCGAAACCAAACAACGCCCCCTTTATATCATTCGCGACACGATCGGGCTGACCGAGACAGAGATCGCGGCCACAGCCGGAAAGAAGTGACATGGATCGGGACGTTTATGACCGCATGGCGCAGCATGATGCCACGCATTGGTGGTATGTCGCCCGGCGCCGCATCCTGGCTGACCTTATGGCGCGCGTCATCCGCCCGGCCCCAGCCGCCCGCATCTTAGAGGTTGGCTGCGGGACGGGCCATAATTTTGATATGCTGGGCCGTTTCGGCACCGTCGAAGCGATTGAGATTGATGATGGCGCCCGCGCCTTAGCCGAACAACGCCTGGGCCGGACGATCATGACAGCACCGCTGCCCGCGCTCGATGGCGTGGCGGATGGCACCTATGATGTCATCGCATTGCTGGACGTGCTGGAACATATTTCAGACGATGTCACCTCGCTGCAAAGTCTGAAGCGCAAGTTGAAGCCCGGCGGCAAGATTTTGCTGACCGTACCGGCCAATCCATGGATGTGGAGCGCGCATGACCTCGCCCATCACCACCACCGGCGCTATACGCAAAAAAGCCTGAACGGCGTGATTGCACGGGCTGGCCTGAAGGTTGATCTGATGAGCCATTTCAACAGCCTGCTCTTCCCCGTGGCGGCGGCGGCGCGGATGATCGGGAAGCTGGTTGGCAAAACAACCAGCGACGATCAAATGCCCGCAGCGCCGGTCAATGCGCTCCTCACCGGCATTTTCGGTCTGGAACGGGCGCTGATCGGCCGTGTGCCTTTGCCCGCCGGGGTGTCGATCGTCGCTATTGTGTCCTGACAATGCGATAAAGCGCACTTCGCCCGGTGCGCCAAACCGGCACAAGGCCGGTCAGATCGGCCTGTGCCGCCGGCTGCTGGATCACCCAGACATAATCAAAGGCGGTCCGTGGAATCTCTGCGATGGCCTTGGCAAAGGCCTTGCGCTCACGCCGTTCACAGCGCGGTTCAACGACAAATTGTGACGGGTCCGCCCGAAAGGCGCCAGCGGCGGCGTAGCGCACCGAAATCAACTGCGCGCCGGCTGCCTGCCATTGGTCGTTCACAAAGGCGTGGCGGCGCACAAGGGCCAGACTGGGCAGATGATCCATGCGATGGACGCGCCAGCCCGGCGCACAGGGCTTTCCAACGAGCGCCGCCACCCGTGCGCCCCTGGGCAGGTGCGTCACCGCCTGCAGTTCTGTGTGATAGGCACGATCATAGGCGATCATGCTCACCGTTGTCCCAGCCGTCCGAATGCCGAAAAAGAGCATCGCGAGCGCCGCCACCCCTGCTGCACATGGCACGGACGGGCCAATGGCCAGCAGCGCTGTTGCCAAGGCATAGGGTGCCAGCCGCATATCGGCATAGGCCGATCCCAGCAGGGCGTGGGGAAGGATGGCAAAAAGGGCGGCGAACAGCGCCGCGGCGAGGATCAGATGTGCCCCGGATGGCAGGCGACGATCCCGCGCCCAGTGGACCAACGCCGCGAGCAGAACAAGGCCCAGCAGCAAAAGGCTGGCTTTGTCAAAAACCTCCCACCTGTCTCTCAAAATGCTTTCAACCCAACGCGCTTTCATGTCGAGGTTGAACCACAGCCGCGCCAGCGGCTGGCCGCCTGCCCCGCCGCCCCGAAAATTCAGGACCATCAGGATCATCGGTGGCGTCAGACACAGGCAGCGCAGGCACGCCGGCCAAAAGGCCCGCCACCCCTGCCCTGAGACCAGACCGGCCCGGACCAGCTCTGCCGACGCGGCAAGGATGCACAGCGCGGCCCAGCCATAGATATGGGCCGTCCAGAGCACCAGCGACAGGATCGCGAACAGACCGCATCGCAACCGCGTCCGCCCCAGCCGGCCAAGGCGCAGCCACA
>JBJOJQ010000079.1:0-22154 GCA_046046525.1 Pseudomonadota bacterium | reverse complement strand
GACGCGCTTATTCTTGATCCACCCCGCGCAGGCGCCAAAGAGCAGGTGACGGAAATCGCCGCCTCTGCCGTGCCAAAACTGGTCTATGTCAGCTGCAATCCGGCGACTTTTGCGCGCGATGCCGCGCTGCTGGTGCAGGGCGGATACCAGATTGCGTGGATACAGCCGGTCGGCCAGTTCCGATGGTCAACCCATGTGGAACTGGCCGCCGCTTTTTATCGCCCCTTATCAGCCGTGGAAGGCGGCCATGACGGTGTGAAGCACAAGGGCCATCAGCACGAGGCTTGACAGGGCAAAGATCAAGAACCGGATCATCACCTTGTTGATCGTCGCCTGGAAGATGGAATGCACGATGCGCAGGCCAACATAGGCCCAGGCCAGCATTGCATTCAGGCCATCGCCTTCACCCATCAGCGCCAAAGCCAGCGCAACGGCATAGAAAACCGTCGGCGCTTCGTGCAGGTGATTATAATTCTGGGCCTTCCACTGGGCTTTGGCCGGCAGCAGCTCATCCAGCGATTTGCCGCCTTGTTTAACCAGTTCATCCGGATCGACCTTGGCGGCATTCATCGCCGGAATGCGGGTGATGTACATCCACACCCACATCACCATTGTCCAAAGCGCCAATATGGCGACCGGTTTCAGTATTTCAGCAGTCATATCCATTATCCCCTCCGTGATGATGCGTGCCTTACAGGGCGAGTGTGACCTGCACCGCGTTGACCGCCAGCACCGTGAGGCACAGCGACGACAGCAAGAACAGGGTGAACCGCACCGGGATGGTGTTGATCAGCGCTTGCCACAGGCTGTGGGCGATGCGCAGGCCCGTATAGGCCCATGCCAGCTGCACGTTCAGGCCTTCGCCAGCACCCGCCAGCGCAAGAATGACGATCGTTGCGTAAAACAACGTCGGCTGTTCCATCAGATGCGAATAATTGTGTGATTTCCAGTTGACCGACGGCGGCAGCACGCCTTCCAGATCCTGCCCGCGGCCACCGGGCGGCGCAGCTTTCAGATCAGCGCCACTTTTGGCCATGGCAGGCAGGCGCGTCCCCGCCATCCAGAACATCATGATGACCGACCACAGCACCAGCACAGCGCCGGGTGCCAGAATTTGCGAACCCATAATCCCCTCCACTTTTGCACTCTTGTTATGCGCAGCAAGGCTGCCCGTCTTGATTCGCCGGGTCAAGCAAAAGCCGGAGGAGGGGTTTTGGCAGCGGGCGGGTGCCCCGCGCAGGCAAAGAAAAAGCCCCGGCCAAAGACCGGGGCTTTCATGAACCGCTTAGGTCGTCCGATCAGGCGAACAATTTGGCCCAGGCGCGCTTTTCCCGCGTCTTCCAAAGCCCGCGATGATAGGCATCCGAGGCCAGCAGCGGCATGACAGAGCCCGCCTCTGCAAAGACCATTTGTTCAATCGCCGTTGAAACCTTGCCCCAGCTTGCGGCTTCTTGCAGCGTTGAGGAGGAACAGGCGCCGTCACGCACGTCTGCAACGGTGATCTGCACGGCATATTTGTGCACGGCCACGTCATGATGGCCCAGAATTTCGGCACAGACGACGGTGTCCTGAATGAAGTTTTTGGGCACGCCGCCGCCAATCATCAGCAAACCGGACTCCCCAGCCTTCACCTTGATGTCGGTCAGCTCGCGGAAGTCCGCAACGGCATCGATCATCAGATAGGGCTTGCCCTCTTTCATCTGGTCGACCTGATGCTTGACGAGGCCAAAGCCAGCCGAGCTGTCGACAAAGGCCGGGCAGAAGATCGGCACATCATGCTCATAAGCCAGTTTGACGAGGCTGTTTTCTTTCTTGCCATGTTCCGACAGATATTTGCCCATTTCACGAATGAAGGCGCGGCTGGAATAGGCCTTGGGCTCCAGCGCATTGGCGATCTTGTTGATCGTGAAATCGCAGTCTTGCAGCTGCTCTTCATCAATATAGGTGTCGTAAATCCGGTCGATATAAAGCGACCGCAGCGTATCATCGTCGGGGATTTCGTTGGCTTGATAATGTTTGTGACCCAGGCCTTCAAAGAAATCCATGTCAACAATTGTGGCGCCCGTTGCGACAACCGCATCGACCATGTTGTTCCGCACCAGCTCTGCATAAAGGTCCATGCAGCCGCCGGCAGAGGTTGAACCTGCGATCACCAGGAAGATGGTGCAATCCTTGTCACCCAGCATCTGGTTGTAGATGCCCGTGGCGCGTGCCAGATCGCGGCTGGTAAAGCTCATCTTGCCCATTTGATCGATGATCGGGCGGGCATCAAAGCTTGTGATATCGATATGTTCAACAGTGGTCGAAAGCAGTTCGGCCTTGCGTTGGGCGTTGATCTGGTCGGTCATGACAGAAACTCCATTTCGATCCCCTTCCGCAGGGAAGGAGGGTGGGGAGGGTTAGGGCAATGATGGGGTGGCGTTACAGCTTTACGACATGGGCCGAAAGCCGCTTCTCCGTCTCTTCCTGATAGAGCGAGGCCATGGGTTCATCGGCGACCTCATAAGTGGCGCCGTTGGTGAAGCCGTTAAAGCCGGTCCGCATCGCGCAGCCATAGGCGCCCAGCATCCCGATTTCGATGTAATCGCCGGCCTGCACGTCCGCTGGCAGCAGGAACGGCCCGGCCATGTGATCCATGTCGTCGCAGGTGGGGCCGTAAAAGCTGAATGGCAGGTCACGCGCGTCTGAGCTGGTCTCCCGCAGCAAGGCGACCGGGAAGCGCCACCCGACATGGGCCGCATCGAACAGCGCGCCATAGGCGCCGTCGTTGATGTACAGCTCATCACCACGGCGCTTTTCCACGCGCACGATCAGCGAGGAATATTCGGCGCACAAGGCCCGGCCCGGTTCGCACCAGAGTTCGGACGAATAGCTGACGGGCAGGTCCTCATAGGCGCGCTGGATGGCGTCGAAATAAGCGGTCAGGGCCGGCGGTTCCATGCCCGGATAGATGCTGGGGAAACCACCGCCGACATCGACGACATCAACAGTGACGCCCGAGCCGACAATCGCAGCGCGGACGCGCTCCATGGCTTCCACATAGGCTGATGGCGCCATTGCCTGGCTGCCAACGTGAAAACTAATGCCCAGCGCATCGGCAACCTGGCGCGTGTCGATCAAAAGCTGCTTCATATCCGCAGGATCGGCGCCAAATTTCGACGCGAGGCTCAATTTCGAATGATCGGACGACACGCGAATGCGCACGCACAGCGTCAGGTCTGTTGCCCCCTTCGTTGCACGGACGATCTTGTCCAGCTCTTCGCTGGAATCGAGCGAAAAGATGCGCACGCCATGGTCGAAATAGGCTTCGCTGATCGCCTCTTCGGCCTTTACCGGATGCATGAAGCACAAGGTCGCTTCGGGCGCATTGGCGCGCACCAGCCGCACCTCGGCCAGCGAAGCCACGTCAAAATGCGTGATCCCGCTGTCCCACAGCAAGCTGATCAGCTCGGGCGAGGGATTGGCTTTGACCGCATAAAGCGACTTGCCCGGAAACTTCTCGGCAAAGAAGCGGGCGGCACGCTGAGCGGCATGCGGACGGGTGAGCGTGACCGGCTGAACCGGTCGGAGGGCAGACGCTAGCCCCAGCGCACTATGGTGCTTAGACAATTCAAGGGACCTCCAAAAGGTAGTTCAAGATCAACAAAGGCTGCCTTGCGGTTATTGGAAGTCCCCATGGGGCAGCGGAGCGCGCATATATGAAGTGCGTGCCCCCATGTAAAGCATTAGAAGGACCAAAAAATTGCAGGGCGAAATGGCCATGGAAAAGGGCAGAAAACCGACACTTTCAGGGGTGGAGTCCGCCTATCAAAAATTGCGCGATCTTGTGCCGCCAACCCCGCTGATGCGCCTGCCGCTGGGCGACTCGGTTGTGTGGTGCAAATGTGAGTCGGAACAGCCGATGCGCGCGTTCAAGCTGCGGGGCGCCTGGCATCGCCTGTCAGACCTGCCGCCGGCTGCCCGACAGGCGGGTGTCGTTGCCTTTTCCAGCGGCAATCACGCTCAGGGCGTCGCTTGGGCGGCCCAGCGTCTGGCGATGCCAGCGCTGATCGTCATGCCGCGGGATACACCGCGCGTAAAACTCGACGGGACAAGGGCGTTGGGCGCAGAAATTGTGCTGTACGACCGCATGACCGAAAACCGCGAAGAGATCGCGGCCCGCATCGCGGCAGAGCGCGGGGCGACGCTTGTGCCCAGCTTTGATGATCCCTGGGTCATTGAGGGACAGGGCAGTGCCGGGCTGGAGGCGCGGGACCAGATGGCGGCGCTGGGCGAAGCTGCGCCGGACCTTGTGATCATGCCGTGCGGCGGCGGTGGACTGGCGGCCGGTCTGGCGCTGGCTTTGCCAGAGGCGCGGATCATCGTCGCAGAGCCAGAGGGCTGGGATGATATGGGGCTGTCCCTGCGGCAAGGTGAGATCATTCCCGTTGGTCCCAATCCCCCGCCGACCACCTGTGATGCCATCCAGACGCTGCGCGTTGCGCCTTTGACCTTTGATGTGCTGCACGCCCGTCAGGCGCAGGGCGTTGCCGTCAGCGAGGCGGACATCTTTGCCGCGATGCGCCATGCGAGAGAGGCGCTGGGTGTCACGGTTGAACCGGGCGGGGCCGTGGCCTTGGCCGCATTGCTGGCCGGTCAGGTTGCGCCGGGTGCGCGGACGTTGGTCATATTGTCGGGGGGCAATGTCGATCCGGACCTGTTCGATCGCGTTATGGCAGGCTAAGGGGCGGGGATGACCGACGCCATTTTATCCTTTGCCGTCATTGCGGCGGCTGCCCTGATCTGGGGTGGCATTCGGCTGATCCGCGCCGCGCAGGAACGGCGCAAGGGCACGCTGATGATCATTGCCGCGCTGGTGCTGATGGCCAATGTCCTGATCATCGCCTGGCCGGCCTGACGCGGCAGGCCAGCCGCGATCTGCAACCGGCTTAGGCCGCCGTGCCGCCGATCGTCAGGCCTTCGACCAGCAGGCTGGGCTGGCCAACGCCTGCCGGCACGCTTTGGCCGCCCTTGCCACAAATGCCGACGCCTTCATCAAGCGCCATGTCGTTGCCAATGCCCGTGACCTTGGTCAGTACTGTCGGTCCATCACCGATCAGCGTTGCCCCTTTGACCGGGGCCCCGATCTTACCATTTTTGACGAGATAGGCCTCGGTACAGCTGAACACGAACTTGCCGGACACGATATCCACCTGACCACCGCCAAAACTTTTGGCGAAAATACCGTTCTTGACGCGCGACAGCAGCTCTTCGGGATCGTCCTGGCCGTCCTTCATATAGGTGTTCGTCATCCGCGGCATGGGGGCATGGGCGTAGGATTCGCGCCGGCCATTGCCCGTGGGGTCCACCCCCATCAGGCGCGCGTTCAACCGATCCTGCATATAGCCTTTCAGGATACCGTCTTCGATCAGGACCGTTTCCTGGGTCGGCGTGCCTTCATCATCGATCGACAGCGACCCGCGTCGCGCCTCGATGGCGCCATTGTCCACAACGGTAACGCCGGGGGCGGCGACGCGTTCGCCAATGCGCCCGGAAAAAACGCTTGTGCCCTTGCGGTTGAAATCGCCCTCCAGCCCATGGCCAACGGCTTCGTGCAGCAGCACGCCGGGCCAGCCAGGACCAACCAGAACCGTCATCTCACCCGCGGGCGCATCGATGCTCGACAGATTGACGATCGCCTGGCGCAAGGCCTCATCAATCGCGCGGTTCCAGGTCGCCGGATCAAAAAGATGATCGTAAAGATAGCGCCCACCCAAGCCAAAAAAGCCGCTTTCCCGGCGGCCATTTTCTTCGGCCACGATGCTGACATTCAAACGCACCAGCGGGCGCACATCATGGGCAACAAAGCCATCGGCACGGACAATTTCGACGACGCTCCAACTGGCCGACAGGCCCACCGTCACCTGCGCGACACGTGGGTCACGGGCGCGGGCGGCAGCATCAATTTGCTGGCAGAGTGCAACCTTATCCGCAAAGGGGATCAGGCCCATCGGGTCGCCATCGGTGTAAAGGTGCCGATTGTTGCGCCGCGGTGCAGCTGCCATGCTCGTGGCGCTGGGATCCAGCAATGTCAGGGTTTCGCCAGCCCGGCGAATGGCAGCCGCGCTGATTTCATTGGCATGGGCAAAGCCCGTCATCTCACCCGATACGCCGCGCAGGCCAAAACCGGCATCGGTCGAATAATCGGCGGTTTTCAGGCGGCCATCGTCAAAGCCAAAGCTTTCAGACGCGCGATATTGCAGGAAAAGCTCCCCATCGTCGCAACGCTGTAAAAGCTCCCCCGCCAGCCGCTGGGCGGTGTCCGGGTCCAGTTGATTGTCGCGGTAAAGAAAGCGGCGGGGGTCAGTGGTCAAGGTCATAAGTCCCAATATAGGACGGACGCCCTAGCCTGAACAGGGACATTTGGTCGCAAAAAAGCTGCGGGTTGCCCTGCGTTAGCCTTGATCGGCTGGTCCGCCCTGCAGCACGAAGCGCTTGTCGCAATAGCCGCAGTCGACATAGCCCTTTTCGTCAATTTCAAGCCAGACGCGGGGATGGCCCAGCGCAGCGCCGCCCGGAATATCGGTTGCGCCATCGCAGGACACGCGATGTGTTGTCACACGAACGGTTTCTGGGGCTTTGATCATGATCTGGCCGATAGCAATGCACAGCGCAGCGTGCAACGCGCAAAAACCGCATCACGTCGCAACGAGACAAGGCTTTCGTGCCCGGCTCAGAGCGGCTAAAGCCACCGCATGACCGAAGCAGCCATTGTGATCGACAACGTCCAGAAAACCTATGCCGGCGGGAAGCAGGCGCTGAAAGGCGTCTCTTTTGATGTGCCGCGCGGATCTATTTTCGGGCTGCTCGGCCCCAATGGCGCGGGTAAATCAACGCTGATCAACATTTTGGCCGGCTTGGTGACGAAAACCGCCGGGCGCGCGAGCATCTGGGGCTTCGACATTGACGAACATCCCCGCAATGCAAAGAATTCCATTGGCATCGTGCCGCAGGAAATTGTGTTCGATCCGTTCTTTACGCCCTTTGAAACGCTGGAAAATGTTGCCGGTCTCTATGGCGTGCGCAAAGGGCAAAGGCGGTCTTTGGAATTGCTGCGCGCCGTGCATCTGGAAGATAAGGCCCATGCCTATGCGCGGACCTTGTCGGGCGGGATGAAGCGCCGTTTGCTTGTGGCCAAGGCCATGGTCCATTCGCCGCCCATTCTGGTGCTTGATGAACCGACCGCTGGCGTTGACATTGAATTGCGCCAGCAGCTTTGGGCCTATGTGCGCGACCTCAACCGCCAGGGCGTCACCATTGTGCTGACCACCCATTATCTGGAAGAGGCAGAGGAACTTTGTGAACGCATCGCCATTATCAACCATGGCACGTTGATCGCAAACAAGCCGACGCGCGAATTGGTGGATATGGCGCAGGAAAAAGTGGTGGAAGTGACGGTTGATCGTGATGTTGCGACCGCGCCGCGATCTCCCCTGTTCCAAAAGGTTGAGGTCAAGGGTAGCCGCGTCTTGTCGATCACCTATTCCAAGGCGCTGGCCAATGCGGGTGATGTGCTGGGCGCGGTGCAGGCCGCTGGCTATGGCATTGCGGACGTGTCGACGCGGGAAGCCGATCTGGAACATGTCTTTTTGAATCTGACGCGGGCCGCCTGACCGTGCGACCGCGCGTGCCGGGGTTGGTGCACCTTGTGACCGGCGCGACAGGGGCCGGCAAGACGCACTACAGCATCGACCTTGCCGCCCAGATCGGGGGCGTGCGCTTTTCGATTGATGACTGGATGACCCGCCTGTTCTGGATGGACAGTCCCCAGCCCATCCAATTTGACTGGACGATGGAGCGTATTGCGCGCTGCGAGGCGCAGATCCGGGCGCTGGTCGCCGCACTTGTGGACCAGGGCATGGCGTGTGTGCTGGATCTTGGCTTCACAACCGCGCAGCACCGATCGCAATTTGCGGCCTTTGCGCAAGATATTGGCACATCGGCCATATTGCACTGGATCGACCTGTCCCCTCAACAGCGCTGGGATCGGGTGGTGCATCGCAACCGCGACAAAGGGGCAACCTACGCCATGACAGTGGATCGTGATATGTTCGACTTCATGGAAGCCGAATGGCAGGCCCCAAGCGATGCCGAATTGGCGGCGCTGAATGGCAAGGTGATCCGCGGGTGAACGCCGATGTTCTCATCATCGGGTCGGGCGCGGCTGGGCTGACCGCTGCGTTGCGATTGGCGCAGAAATGCCGGGTCGTTGTGCTCGCCAAGGGTGCGATTTCGGATGGCGCCACAAGCTGGGCCCAGGGCGGCATCGCGGCTGTCCTGGAAACCACCGACACTTTCGAAAGCCATGTTGAGGATACGATGGTCGCGGGGGCGGGGCTCAACAACCGCCAGATCGTCGAACATGTGGTGGAACAGGCCCCCGGCGCCATTCAACGCCTGGCCGACCTGGGCGTGCCCTTTGATCTGGGGGCCGACAAACATTGGCATTTGACGCGCGAAGGCGGGCATTCGCACCGCCGGATTGTGCATGTCCACGACGCCACCGGGCTGGCGGTGCAACAGGCGCTGGAAAAGGCGGCCCTTGCCCATCCGAATATCAGTCTGGTGCCAGATCGTGTGGCGATTGACCTGATCCTTGGCCGCCACCAATCCCGATTTTCAACCAGCGGTCGTATTCATGGCGTCTATGCGCTCAACCGGACAACCGGGCAGGTCGAAAGCTTTACCGCGCGTGCGACCATCCTGGCATCGGGCGGGGCCGGTCGGGCCTATTTATATTCCACGGCCCCCAGAGGGGCGACGGGCGATGGCATTGCCATGGCCTGGCGCGCGGGCTGCCGCGTATCGAATATGGAATTCATGCAGTTTCACCCGACCTGCCTTTATAATCTGGAGGTCAAGAACTTCCTGATTACCGAGGCGGTGCGCGGTGAAGGCGGGCAGTTGAAAATCCCGACCACGGGGGAACGTTTCATGCCCCGCTTTGATTCACGGGCAGAATTGGCGCCGCGCGACATTGTGGCGCGCGCCATTGACCATGAAATCAAGCGGCTTGGCCTTGATTATGTTCATCTGGATATCAGCCATCGCGATCCAGATTTCGTGAAGGGCCATTTCCCCAATATTTATGAAAAACTTTTGGGGCTGGGCATCGATATCACGCAAGACCCAATCCCTGTTGTGCCTGCCCAGCATTATACCTGCGGGGGTGTGCTGGTTGATATGCAGGGGCGCACCGATGCGCCGGGGCTTTATGCGGCGGGGGAAGTGACGCAATCTGGCCTGCATGGCGCCAATCGTCTGGCGTCGAATTCGCTGCTGGAATGCCTTGTTTTTGGGGATGCGTGCGCGGCCGATATTCTGGAAAACTGGGACAAGCTGCCGCCGCCGCCCGCCATCCGGCCCTGGGATGAAAGCCGCGTGACCGACAGCGATGAAGAAGTCGTCATTCAGCAAAGTTGGCGCGAAATCCGCAATTTCATGTGGAATTTTGTGGGCATTGTCCGCACGACCAAAAGGCTGGAACGCGCCAAACACCGGATTGATCTGCTGCGTCAGGAAGTGGCTGATTATTACAGCCATTTCCGCGTCACGCCCGACCTTATTGAACTGCGCAATCTGGTTGAGGTGGCGGATCTGATCATCCGATCTGCGCTCAAGCGTCAGGAAAGCCGGGGTTTGCACTATACGCTGGATTATCCTGATCTGCTGCCAAAGGCTGAAGACACGGTGCTTGTCCCGTGATCTTTCATGGGCCGGGCCATTGCGCTCTGCCCCCTGTTGCCAGCGCCATCCCGCCACGCTTGCGGCTTTGGCGCTGTGCTGGCAAAGGGCGGCACTGAACTGCATCGAAAAAGGCCTGTTTTGCAATGACCGACATGATCCGCGTCACCCTTCCCGACGGCTCAGCTAGAGACGTCGCACGCGGAACAACCCCCGCAGATATTGCTGCGGCAATCGGCCCCGGCCTCGCCAAGGCGGCTTTGGCCGCGCGTGTTGATGGCGAATTGCGGGACATCAATCGGCCCTTGGATGGCGATGTGGCGCTCGCCCTGGTCACCGCGCGCGACGAAGCCGATGCGCTGGACCTGGCCCGGCATGATTTTGCGCATATTCTGGCAGAGGCGGTGCAGGCGCTGTTTCCCGGGACGCAGATCACCTTTGGGCCGTCGACCGATGATGGCTTTTATTATGATTTTGCGCCGCAGCGGCCCTTTACCGAGGATGATCTGCCGATCATCGAAGCCAAGATGCGCGATATTATTGCAGCGGACAAACCTTTGCGCCGCGAAGTCTGGGCGCGCGATGCGCTGATCGCGCGCTGGCAAGCCGAGGGGGAACGGTTCAAGGCCGAATGGGCGGCCGAATTGCCTGCCGGTGAAGAGATCAGCGTCTATTGGTCGGGCGATGACTGGATGGACATGTGCCGTGGGCCGCATCTGGCCTCAACCGGCAAGCTTGATCCGCAGGCCTTTAAGTTAACGCGCGTGTCCGGCGCTTATTGGCGCGGTGATCAGAACAATGCCCAATTGTCGCGCATTTATGGCACGGGCTGGCTCAACAAGAAGCAACTTGATGCCCATCTGACGCGTCTGGAAGAAGCGGCCAAGCGCGATCATCGTCGCTTGGGCAATGAAATGGACCTGTTCCATTTGCAGCAGGAAGCCCATGGGTCCGTCTTTTGGCATCCCAAGGGGTTCCGCATTTATCGCGCGCTTGAGGCCTATATGCGCCGCGCCATCGATGCAGCCGGCTATCTAGAAGTAAAGACCCCGCAGATCATGGATGCCCGGCAATGGGAACAATCGGGTCACTGGGGCAAATATCGGGAAAACATGTTCGTCATCCCCGATGAAGTGCCCAATGTTGATGATGAAGGCCCGGTGATTTCCGGCGATGCGGACTGGATGGCGTTAAAGCCGATGAACTGTCCGGCCCACGTCCTGATTTTCCGTCAGGGGATCAAGAGCTATCGTGATCTGCCGTTGCGTCTTTATGAAAATGGCTGCTGCCACCGCAATGAACCGCACGGCGCGCTGCACGGGTTGATGCGCGTGCGTCAGTTTACGCAGGATGACGCGCATATCTTTTGCCGTGAAGATCAGATTGTCGATGAAGTCCGCGCTTTCTGCGAACTGGCAGATCGGGTCTATAAGGATTTCGGCTTTACCTATTCCATTAAGCTCGCCCTGCGTCCTGAAAAGCGTTTTGGCACCGATGAGATGTGGGACAAGGCGGAAAGCGAATTGCGCAACGCTGTCGCGGCGGCCGGGCTCGCCACAGCAGATTATGGCTGGGAAGAGCTGCCGGGCGAAGGCGCCTTTTATGCACCCAAGCTTGAATGGCATTTGACCGACGCCATCGGTCGCACCTGGCAGGTCGGTACCATTCAGTCCGATCGCGTGTTGCCCGAACGGTTGGATGCGACCTATGTCGGGGATGATGGTGAAAAACACCGTCCGGTGATGCTGCACCGCGCGATTTTCGGCTCTTATGAGCGGTTTATTGGCATATTGATTGAACATTATGCCGGGCGTTTCCCGGTCTGGCTGGCGCCGGTCCAGGCTGTGGTGGCAACGATCGTGTCCGACGCCGATGGCTATGCGCGCGATGTGGCGACAAAGCTTGAGGCGGCTGGCATTCGCGTCGACACCGATTTGCGCAACGAAAAGATCAATTACAAAGTGCGCGAACATTCGCTGGCGAAAGTGCCGCACCTGTTGGTCGTCGGGATGCGGGAGGCGGAGGAAGGCAAGGTCGCCATCCGCACGCTGGGTCAAGAGGGTCAGCGCATCATGACGGTTGATGAGGCCATCCACATGCTGCGCGATGAAGCCACCCCGCCTGATCTGCGGGGGTGAAGCTGGGCTCCGGCACAAGGCCGGAGCACAGATCCGTCGCTCATCCCTGTACTCCGGCCTTGTGCCGGAGCCCATCCACCCGGGCAAAGCGGCCGGAAACCGGCGATGGCGCTATTGCGCTGTCCACCCGCCATCGGCGACGAGATTGCTGCCGGTAATGGCGCTGGCATCGTCGCGGCACAGGAACAGCGCCATGGCGGCAATCTGATCCGGCATAACAAATTGCTTTTGCGGGATGGCGGCCAGCAACACATCATTGATTACTTCATCGCGCGACATGTTGCGGATGCGCATTGTGTCGGGGATCTGGTTTTCAATCAGCGGGGTCCAGACATAGCCCGGTGAGATGCAGTTGATGGTGATGCCCTGCTGCGCCACTTCCAAAGCGGCGGTCTTGGTCAGGCCAACCAGGCCGTGCTTGGCCGCATTATAGGCCGATTTATTGGGGCTTGCGACCATGGAATGCGCAGAGGCGGTGGAAATAATCCGCCCCCAACCCGCTTCTTTCATAAAGGGCAGCACCGCGCGCATCGCATGGAAGGGCGCGGACAGCAAAATCGCGATCAGCTGATCCCATTTGTCGATCGGGAATTGATCGACCGGCGCCACATGTTGCACACCGGCATTGTTGATGAGGATGTCCGGCCCGCCCAGCGCCTCATGGCATTGCTGCACCATGGCGGCAATTTCGTCCGGGCGGGTCATATCCGCGCCAGACCACAGGACGCGCGCGCCGCTCAATGCTTCAAGGCTTTGGCATTGTGCGGCAATGGCATCGGCATCGCCAAAGCCGTTGATCATCAAAGCGCAGCCTTCGCGGGCAAGCGCAGTGGCGCAGGCTGCGCCAATGCCTGATGTCGAACCGGTGATAAGGGCTGTTTTGCCTTTAAGGATCATGGCACACTCCTGCTGATTGCCTGTCCAGCGATTGCATCACCCAAGGCGGCGGTGCAATGTCTTTTGCAGCAGTGCGAAGGAGCAAATGATGCGTCTTGATGACATGGATGTCTCTGGCGTGGATGTTGAGGATCAGCGCGGCGGTTCAGGCCGGCGCCGGGGCAGGCTGCCTTTTCTGGCCTTGTGGCCGCTGTCGCGCCGGCTGGGCTGTGGCGGGCTGGCCCTGCTTCTCCTGATCGCCGTCCTTGTCGGCGGCAACCCGCTGCACCTGCTTGGCCTTGGAGAGCAAGCGCCCGTGGATCAGCCGCAAAAGGCGCCACAGTCGGCGCAGACCGGTCAAGGCTGCGCGGCCAATGCTGCCAGCAAATTTTCCTGTCAGGTCTTGGCTTCAGCGAACGAAACCTGGGCCAAGGCCTTTCCGCGTGGCAAATATACCCCGCCCAAAATCGTGTTTTATACCCGCAAGGGGCAAAGCGGCTGTGGCGTTGCCCAATCGGCCGTGGGGCCATTTTATTGTCCGGCGGATCAGGGTATTTATCTCGACACGGATTTTTATGCCGAATTGTCGCAGCGTTTTGGCGCAGCGGGGGATTTTGCGCAGGCCTATGTCATTGCGCATGAGGTTGGTCATCACATCCAATATCTGACAGGCATTGCGGATCAGGTCCGCGGATATCAAAAGCGCGCCTCCGAAGCCGATAGCAACAAATTGCAAGTGGCGATGGAGTTGCAGGCCGATTGCTATGCCGGTGTCTGGGCCGCGCAGAACAAGGACCGGATGGAACCCGGCGATCTGGAAGAAGGGCTTCGGGCGGCGCATCAGGTCGGGGATGACATTTTGCAGCAACAGGCCCAAGGACGGGTCGTACCGGAAAGCTTTACCCATGGATCCGCCAAAGATCGCATGGCCTGGCTGAAGCGGGGGCTGGAGACCGGGGATCCGGACTCGTGCGATCCATTCCGGACGGTGCGGCTGGAACGATAGGGGGCAGGGATGAGGATCGGGATTGTCGCGCCCTCGTGCCGACTGGAAGAGGCGGTCGCAGCGCGATTGCCGGGGTTGGTGCGCGATGCCCTTGGGCCGCAGACGCCAGATCTGGTGATCCATCCGCAATGTTTTTTGTCCGAAGGGCATTTTGCCGGGCCGGATGCGGCGCGCGCCGATGCCTTTGTTGAACTGGCCAATGATCCGTCGATAGATGCCATCTGGTTTGCGCGGGGCGGCTATGGCGCGTGCCGCATGGTGGATCTGGCCTTGCCTCGACTGCGGTCAACGGCGGGGGACAAGGCCTATCTTGGCTATAGCGATGCGGGCTTTCTGCTGGCTGGGCTCTATGCGCAGGGCATTGGCCGCGTGGCGCATGGCCCGATGCCAAGCGACATGAAGCGGGCGGGCGGCGATGCCGCCGTGCTGCGCGCGGTGCGTTGGCTCATCGATCCTCAGCCCATGGCAAAGGCCCAGGGGCAACCCGTGGCAGCCTTTAACCTGACCGTGCTCAGCCAGCTGCTGGGCACTGCCTTGCAGCCGGACCTGACCGACCATATCCTGATGGTCGAAGAGGTCGGCGAATATATGTACCGCATTGATCGCAGCCTGTTTCACCTCACGTCCAACCCGGCCCTGCGCACGATCAGCGGGCTGATGCTGGGGCGGTGCAGCGATGTGCCGGATAATGATCCTGATTTCGTGCTGACCGAGGAAGAGGTGGCGCAGCATTGGTGCCGCCATGCCGGGATATCCTATCTTGGCCGTGCCGATATCGGCCATGATGCCGATAATCAGGTCGTGCCCTTTGGCCCCAGCTGAAACAGCATCGCCCGCCTCCATGGGAAGACGGGCGACACATAATCTTATCAAGTTACACGGGATTTAGCGGAATTTAACCGCAACATAACGTGGCGGCACATTGCCCCGCTGGACATAGAGCAGCACATTGGTGCGCCCCGCCCGCTTGGCCTCGGCTGTTATCCGGCCAAGATCGGCTGCATTTGGCGTCGGCTGCTGATTGGCCGACAGGATGATGTCGCCCCGGCGCAGCCCCTTGGTCGCAGCGTCGCTGGCGGGATCTACGGATGCGATCACAATGCCGCGTGGGACATTGGTCAGGCCCAGTTGACGGCCGATTTCAGGCGTCAAATCCTGAACGGCCAGGCCCAGCGATTCGCGCGTGGCATTTTCCGCGGTCTGTTCATCTTCGGGATCAAGGCCTTGTTCGCCATCGGTGAGCGCGGCCAGCCTGTCTTCCGACGGGCGTTCGCCCAGAACGGCGGTAAAGGTCATCCGCTTGCCGCCGCGAATAACGTCAATCGGCACGCGCGCACCGACCGGCTGGTTGGCGATCAGATACGACAATGTCTGGTCGGGCGTCACATCCCGTCCGGCCACACGCACAACAACATCGCCTTCGCGAATGCCGGCCTTGGCGGCGGCTTCATTGGGCTCCACACGGGCAATTAATTCGCCACGATTCTTGGGCAGGCCCAAGGCCTCGGCAGCGCCTTCATCCAGCGGCTGAATGCCAACGCCCAGATAGCCGCGCTTGACCTTGCCACCCGATTTCAGCGTCTCGATGATCGGCGCGGCGACTTCGGACGGAATGGCAAAGCCAATGCCGACATTGCCGCCGGTGGGCGAAAAGATCGCGGTGTTGATGCCAATCACATTGCCGCCCATGTCGAACATCGGGCCGCCGGAATTGCCTTGATTGATCGAGGCGTCGGTCTGGATATAGCGGTCGGACGGGCCAGAACCGATGTTGCGATGCAACGCCGATACGATGCCGGCGGTCACTGTACCGCCCAGGCCATAAGGATTGCCAATGGCGACCACCCAGTCCCCAACGCGGGTCCGTGCGCTATCGCCAAATTTCACATAAGGCAGGTTCTTGCCCTCAATCTTGAGGACAGCCAGATCAGAGGCCGGATCGCGGCCGATCAGCTTGGCTTCATATTCGGTGCGATCCGGGAAGGTTACGGTGATTGAGCTCACGGCAGCGCCGCGTTGCCCCGGGGAGACAACGTGATTATTTGTGACGATATAGCCGTCAGGCGAAATCAGAAAGCCAGAGCCCAGCGATTGCGCCTCACGGGTGACCGGGCGACCTTCACCACCGCCAAAAAGATCAGCAAAGGGCGTCCCGGCAAAGGGGTTGTTCTGCTGAACCTGAACCTTTTGACGCGTCGAAATATTGACCACGGCCGGCTGAAGCCGGGCGGCGAGATCCGCAAAGCTGATCGGCGCACCGGGGCGCGGCGCATCAGCAACGGTCAGGGCACCGGGTTCATTTTGGGCCTGCTGGGAAGCAGCCGGTGATTGCAGCGCAAGCGTGGCCGTTGTGCCACCAAGTAGCAGCGCCGCGGTCATGGCATAAGCATATCGCACCTGTGGAATCCTCCTATGATGTTCGCGTACTGACATCCCATGTGCCGGGATGACGCGGCAGGGCTGAACCGGAATTGAACAGCCCGCCGCCTTTTGCGGACGGCTTAGCGCCCGCCACGAAACTCCCTGAGATAATCATTTCCGGGTGACAGGATGATGCTGGTCGATCCTTCCGGCTTCGAGCCATCGACGCCAAAGGTCGTCTTGTACGACTGCATGGCGCGATAGAAATCATAAAAGCCCGGATCCTTGCCAAAGGCCGCTGAATAGATTTTGGCGGCTTCTGCATCGGCATTGGCGCGGATGATCTGCGCCTGCTTCCAGCCTTCAGCCCGCTTGGTGGCGGCTTCCTGCTGACGCGCGGTGCGCATCCGCTGGAAGGCGGATTCCAGCGTTGCACCCTTGGGCAGATCAGCGCGCTTGATCCGCACGTCAATCACTTCGGCGCCATATTGCCGGGCTTCGCGGTTCAACCCATTGCGGATGTTGAGCATCACCTTGCCGCGTTCCGGGCTCAGCAGGATCGCAAAAGGTTCTTTGCCCAGTTCGTTGCGCAAGGCAGACCCCAAAAGCGGACGCAGGGCGTCGTTCAGGCGCTCTTCCGTGCGCGCGGTTTTGTACATCTTTAGCGGGTCGACAATGCGATAACGGGCAAAGGCATCGACTTGCAGGCGCAGCTGATCGGTTGACAGCACTTCCTGCTCATCCATGTCGATCGACTGGACACGCTTGTCGAGCCACTGGATCTTTTCCGCAAAGGGAATGCGCAAGATCAGGCCCGCGCCGGTCGCGCCGAAATTTTCGCCCTTTTCATAGGCGTTGATGATCCGGACCGGCTGGCCAAAGCGCACAACAACGCCCTGGCGCGTTTCCGGAACAAATGACACGGTCGAACTGAACAGGATGACCAGCGCCAACGCCAAAAAGGCAAGGCCGGCCGGTGTCCGAATAAGGCGGTCCATCAGCGGTCTCCCCCTTGCGCGGTGACTGTTGTCGTCGGCTCGCTTGCCTTACGGGCATTGGGCGGGACCGGCACATAGGGCATCACATTGGGCGTTTCGATAATCGTCTTATCCAGCTTGCCCAGCACCTGCTCCATGGTTTCATAATACATGCGGCGGCGCGTGACCGTGGGCGACAGCTTGTACTGGGCATAGACCTTGTCAAAGGCCTGCGCCTCGCCCAGCGCCCGCTGGGTGACCTGTTGCGAATAGGTATTCGCCTGGTTGATCATGGACTGCGCTTCCTGTTGCGCGGCGGTCACATCCTTGAATGCATCGATAACCGCAGCCGGCGGGTCGGCGCGTTTAATGGCAATGCCTTCAATGCGTACGCCGGATCGATAGGCACCCAGGATCGACCGCATCCGGTTTTCAACATCAGCTTCAATCTGGCCGCGCTTGGCGCCGATCGCGCCAATCAGGTCCACGCGCGAAACGGCCGCGCGCATCGCGCTTTCGGCCACTTCGCGGATTGTTTCTTCCGGGTCTTTCAACTGAAAGCGGAAAAGTTCCGGGTCAGCGATGGACCAGCGCACCGAATAATCGAGATCGACGATATTCTGATCGCCGGTCAGCACAAAATTCTCGGTATTCGCACTCGACGGGATGTCGACGGTGCGAATTTCAGCGACGTTGAGCTTTGTCACGCGCTGAATGGGGGCCGGCAGCGTGACGCCAATCCCCGATTCGAGTGTGCGGGAATAGGCGCCAAAGGTCGTGACGATGCCGCGTTCTTGCGGGGCAATCGCGTGAAAGCTGGTAAATACAACCCAAAGCCCCAGGACGGCCGCGCCGCCCAAACGAATCATGGGCCAGGGGGATCCGCCGCCTCCGCCGCCAAATTGGCCGCGCATGCGCCGGGCAAATTCATCCATGGCTGAAGGGCCGCGTGGTCCACCGCCGCCACCGGGCGGCGCACTCCAGGGATTGCGCGGGCCATTACCGCCCGAACCGCCCCCATTTGAACCCCCGCCGCCACGATTGCCCCAAGGGCCCCCTGCGTCGTTCAACAGCGCGATCGCCCGCGCCTTCCAGCCTGTTTTTGCGCTCATGACGACACATATAGGGCGGCCTTTTACGAAAAACAGTGGCATGCGCGGATTCTCATCCTAAATCGCGTGCCATGTCTGAACTTGAAGCCCTCAAGGCGTCGCTGGACGCCATCGCCGATCCTGCCGGACAAGGCAGCCTTTTGTCTTCGGGCCGCGCCACCGCGCCGCGCCTTGATGCTGGCCGTGCCGGGGTGATCCTCGATGTGACGGGGCTGACGCCCGCCCAGCGCGAGTCGCTGCGCGATGCGGTTGACCAGCGTCTGCGTGCGTTGCCGGGCGTGACCGAGGTCCGCATTGCCCTGACCAGCGAAAAAATCGCCCGGCCGATCATCGCCATCGCCAGTGGCAAGGGCGGCGTGGGTAAATCAACGCTGTCGACCAATTTGGCGATTGCGCTGGGCCGTCAGGGATTTCGGCCGGGATTGGTCGATGCGGATATCTACGGGCCGTCGCAGCCCTTATTGACCGGCAGTGAAGGCCAAAAGCCAGAGGCTGAAGGGCAAAAGCTGATCGCCGTGGCAACGCCCGTTGGCGTGCCGTTGCTGTCCATGGGGCATCTTGTGCGGCAGGGGCAGGCGATTGCCTGGCGCGGGCCGATGGCGGGCAATGCCCTGGGCCAGTTGATCGATGCCGAATGGGGGAATGTGAATGTCCTTGTGGCAGATATGCCGCCGGGCACGGGCGATGTGCAATTGTCGATGGTGCAGAAGCACAAACCCGCTGGCGCCGTCATCATTTCCACGCCGCAGGATCTGGCGTTGATCGACGCGACCCGCGCCATAGACCTGTTCAACACAGCTGGTGTGCCGATCATCGGGCTGATTGAGAATATGGCGGGCTATGTCTGTCCGCATTGCGGCAATGTGTCGGATCCCTTTGGATCGGGCGGGGCAGAGGCGGCGGCGCGCGCCATGGGCGTTGATTTTCTGGGCCGTATTCCGCTGGATATAGAGATTCGCACGGCATCTGATGCCGGCCAGCCTCCGGCTGCCGGGAACGGACCGCATGCCCGCGCGTTTGATGAGATTGCGGCCCGTATCGCCGATTGGCTGCGTCAAAACGGAGGCTGATATGCCGTTGACCCGCGATGAAGATCTTGCCCGGTTATTGGCTGATACGCGTCATATTGCGCTGGTGGGCGCATCGGACCGTGCCGATCGCCCGAGCTACAAGGTCATGGCAGCGCTGCTGGCCCATGGCTATGACGTTACACCCGTCAATCCGGCGCTTGCCGGGCAGCAGGTGCTGGGCAAGGCGGTTGTGGCTGATCTCGGCGACATTGCTGAACCCATTGATCTGGTAGATATTTTTCGCAACGCCGAAGCCGCCGGCCCGGTGGTGGATGCGGCAATTGCGGTGGGCGCCAAGGCGGTCTGGATGCAGCTGGGCGTGATTAACGTCGCGGCGGCGGCGCGCGCCGAAGCGGCCGGGCTTCAGGTGGTCATGGATCATTGCCCCAAGATTGAACTGGCCCGATTGCGCGTCGCACCGATCCACCCTGCGGGATCAGGGCATTAACGCACCGATAAGGCCAGAGCCCGTGTGCGCAACCGGTCCACGGCGGCTGGATGGAGTGGCGTGCCTGTGGCCAGCACGCCAAAGGCTTCGCCCTTGGTCGAATTGAAACGCAAAGGGCGGCCATGGGCATCGGTGACCTTGCCGCCGGCCTCTTCGGTTAACAGCGCAGCGGCGGCGATATCCCATTCATGGCCCCAGCGCAGCGCCGCGACCAGATCCGCCTCATCGGCGGCGACCATCGCAATGCGCAGCGCAATCGAATTGGGCTTGGGGACAGTGATCAGGTCGATATCGGCCTTGGGCAGCAGGTCCGCCGGGACGCGCGCCCCAGCTAAGGACAGGCAGTTGCTGGCTGTCAGGCGATGGCCATTGCGCCAGGCGCCATGGCCGCGCGCTGCCGACCAATGTTCGTCGCGTGCCGGCGCGTCGAGCACCGCCAATGTCGCCCGCCCCCCTTCGACAAGCGCGATCGACACGGCCCAGCCATCGCGGCCGCGCACATAATCACGGGTGCCATCAATCGGGTCGACCACCCAGACCCGCGGCAGCAAGAGGCGTTCGGCATTGTCGGCGGTTTCTTCGGACAGCCACCCTGCCTCTGGGTCCAGTTGCGCCAGGGCGTCTTTCAAAAACTGGTCTACCGCCAGATCAACTTCGCTGACCGGATTGCCGGGTGCTTTTTCCCAGCGTTCAAAATCACCGCGAAAACGGTCAAGCGCAATCGCTCCAGCTTCGCGGGCAATGGCGCTCAGCGCATCAAGACGGGGATCAGTCACCAGCCAGAGTTAGTCCTTCAATCCGCAATGTGGGGACGTTGGTGCCATAACGGAAGACCAAATCATTGGCCGGGGTCAGATTGTGAAACATGTCTTTGAGATTGCCGGCAATCGTCACTTCGGCCACCGCCTCAGCCAGCGTGCCATTGCGGATCACAAACCCAGATGCCCCGCGGCTGTAATCGCCGGTCAGGCCATTGACGCCCTGGCCAATCAACTCGGTGACATAAAAGCCTTCGCGAATATCCGCCATCAGCTCTGTGGGGGATAGCGGTCCGGCGGCCATGTGCAGGTTCGAGGCACCGGCCCCTGGCGGACCGCCCACGCCCCGTGCGGCATGGCCCGTTGGGCTTAGGCCAAGTTGACGGGCCGAGGCCGCATCCAAAAGCCACGTCGTCAGGCGACCATCCTCAATAATCGCGCGGCGCTGTGTCGGCAGGCCTTCCCCGTCAAAGGGCTTGGACCGCAGGCCGCGCTGCAAATGCGGATCATCAATGATCGTAATCCCCGCACCAAAAACGCGCTGGCCCAGGGCATCCAGCAGGAAGCTGGTCTTGCGGGCAATGGCGCTGCCCGTGATCGCGCCGATCAGATGGCCGATCAGGCTACCGCCCACGCGCGGGTCCATGATAACGGTCATCGGCCCGCTTTTCAGCTTGATCGGGTTCAGTCGGGCCACGGCCTTTTCGCCCGCTTCCCGGCCAATGGCGGCGGCATCGTCAAGATCGCTGAGGTGGCGCACCGAATGATAGGCATAATCGCGCTGCATGGCAGACCCTTCGCCCGCCAGGACGCTTGCGGAAACGCCATGGCTGGATCCCGAATAGCTGCCGGAAAAGCCTGTGCTGGTTGCCAAGGCGACAACGGCACGCCCGGCGCTGGCGCTGCCCCCTTCGCTGTTTGTAACGCCAGCGACCGCGCGGGCCGCGTCCTCGGCGGCCAAGGCGCGATCACGCAGCGTCTGGGGTGCGACATCCTGATGGTCATCAATATCCAGATCGGCGATGGCGCCGCGCATCAACAGGGCTTCAGGCGCAAGGCCGGCAAATTCATCCTCAGGCGCTTCACCCGCCATGGCAACGGCGCGTTCGGCCAGGGCGTCCATCGCCGCGACCGACAGATCGGATGATGAGGCGCTGGCGGATTGCCGCCCGATAAAGACGCGCAAGCCAATTTCTTCGCCTTCGGACCGCTGGACATCTTCCAATGCCCCTAGGCGCACCTGAACCCCAGTTGAGGCATCGGCAACGTAGATGACATCAGCGGCATCAGCCCCGGCTTTCATGGCCCGGGCGACAAGGTCGGTGGCGCGTTCGCGCGCCTGATCATTGGTCAGCATGGATTGCGATTAGGCTTTTGTTTCAAAAGCCTCAAGCCGATGCGCCAATTGTTGCCATGGCCAGTGCGACCAGCAGACCGGCAAATCGGTTGGACCGGAACTTGGTCAGCGCATCCTGACCGCTGGTGCTGTCAAGTGTGGCGACCTGCCAGGCGAAATGGCCAGCGGCTGGCCCCAGCGCGCATAACGCCAGCAGCTGCGGCCGGACCTGCCAGATCGCGGCGGCCCAGAACAGGATCGCGAGCAGATAGAATATGGCCACACCCAGCCGCACATGCGGGCCAAGCGCCCGGGCAGAGGATCGGACACCGATCAGCGCATCATCCTC
>JBJOJQ010000051.1:0-3932 GCA_046046525.1 Pseudomonadota bacterium | reverse complement strand
GAGTACGCAAGTGCGGGGTGGTGCGCCCAAGCTGTGCTCCGGGTTTATCCCGGAGCCTAGGCGGCTGGCCGCACTCGGTGCGAATTGGGCTCCGGCACAAGGCCGGAGTACAGTGGGGGGTTGGCGAGCCTCAAACTGTGCTCCGGGCTTGACCCGTAGCCTAGGCGGCTGGCCACACCCGGTGCGAACTAGGCTTCGGCACAAGGCCGGAGTACGCAAGTGCGGGGTGGTGCGCCCAAGCTGTGCTCCGGGTTTATCCCGGAGCCTAGGAAATTGGCCGCACTCGGTGCGAACTGGGCTCCGGCACAAGGCCGGAGTACGCAAGTGCGGGGTGGTGCGCCCAAGCTGTGCTCCGGGCTTGACCCGGAGCCAAGGCGGTTGGCCGTGCCCGGCGCGAACTGGGCTCCGGCACAAGGCCGGAGTACATTGCAAGCTCGGCTCCGGCACGAGGCCGGAGCACGGTGGGGTTAGTACACCCGCGCCTTGGGCTTGATATATTCGGCCTCGTCGGTGAGCGTGTAGTTATGGACGCCGCGATAGCCGAGGGTGACTTTACCGCCCGAGCCGCCCCAGCCGTCGAACCAGCTGATGGTGTGCTTCATCCAGTTCTTGTCATCGCGTTCCGGGAAGTCTTCATGCGCATGGGCGCCGCGCGATTCCTTGCGGTTGTTCGCGCTCTCGATGGTGCAGACAGCCTGGCTCATCAGATTGTCGAGCTCCAGCGTCTCGATCAGGTCCGAGTTCCAGATCAGGCTGCGATCGGACACGGCGACGTCTTCCAGACGCTTGTTGACGGTGCGCATCAGATCCACACCTTCCGCCAACAGCGCGGTATCGCGGAACACGGCGCAATGCTTTTGCATGGTGCGCTGCATGTCCAGACGGATCTGCGCCGTGGGCGAGCCGCCCTTGGCATGGCGGAACTTATCGACCCGCGCGAGGGCAAGGTCCGCCGCATCGGCCGGCAGCGCCTTTTGCGCGGCACCCGCCTTGAGCGTTTCTTTCAGATGCAGGCCAGTGGCCCGGCCAAACACAACAAGGTCAATCAGCGAGTTTGAGCCCAGACGATTGGCGCCATGGACCGACACGCACGCCGCCTCACCCACGGCATAAAGGCCGGGGACAACGGCGTCGTCATCCTTACCCTTTTTGGTAACGACCTGACCGTGATAATTACACGGAATGCCGCCCATATTATAATGGACCGTCGGGCAAACCGGCAGCGGCTGGCGGGTGAGATCAACGCCCGCGAAAATCTTGCCGCTTTCAGTGATGCCGGGCAGCCGTTCTGCCAGCACCTTGGGATCGATATGATCCAGATGCAGGTAGATATGATCCTTGTTCGGGCCAACGCCGCGCCCTTCGCGCATTTCCATGGCCATCGACCGTGAAACAACGTCGCGCGATGCCAGATCCTTGGCCGACGGGGCGTAACGTTCCATGAACCGTTCGCCTTCGGAATTGGTCAGATACCCGCCCTCGCCACGCGCGCCTTCGGTAATGAGCACGCCCGCGCCGTAAATGCCGGTTGGGTGGAACTGAACAAATTCAAGATCTTGCAGAGGCAAGCCGGCGCGCAGCACCATGCCGCCGCCATCACCGGTGCAGGTGTGCGCCGATGTTGCGGAGAAATAGGCACGGCCATAGCCGCCCGTTGCCAGAACCACCGCCTGCGCCCGGAAGCGATGGATGGTGCCGTCTTCCATGCACATGGCGATCACGCCACGGCAGGCGCCGTCTTCCATGATCAGATCAAGCGCGAAATATTCAATGTAGAAGTCCGCATCATATTTCAGCGACTGCTGATACAGCGCGTGCAGCATGGCATGGCCCGTGCGGTCAGCAGCGGCGCAGGTACGCTGCACCGGCGGGCCAGCACCCATATTCTGCATATGGCCGCCAAAGGGGCGCTGATAAATCGTCCCATCTTCATTGCGGCTGAACGGCACGCCGGCATGTTCCAGCTCGTACACGGCAGCCGGCGCTTCCCGCACCATATATTCAATGGCGTCCTGATCGCCCAGCCAGTCCGACCCCTTGACGGTGTCGTACATGTGCCAGGTCCAGTGATCGGGGGAGTTGTTGCCAAGGCTTGCCGCGATGCCGCCCTGCGCCGCCACCGTGTGCGACCGTGTCGGGAAGACTTTGGTGATGCAGGCGGTTTTCAGGCCAGCTTCGGCCGCGCCCATCGTTGCGCGCAGACCAGAGCCGCCCGCGCCCACAACAACAACATCATAGGTGTGATCGATGATCTTATAAGCTTCGGACATCAGTTGGGTGTCCCCGTCAGAGCAATTTTGGCAATGGCAAAGAGCGCAAGCGCGCCCATGCCGAAGGTGTAGAATGTCAACGCCAGGAGGCTGGCGAATTTCAGGCCTTCTTCATGGACATAATCTTCGATCAAGACCTGAAGGCCCATGCGGAAATGCCAGAACACCGAAATGACAAGCAGCATCATCGGCACGGCCACCAACGGCTGTTCCAGCCACAGGCGGATCGTCGCAAAATCATAACCCGGCAGCCGCAGCAGCGAGAAAATCAGCCACAGCATCAGCAACAATGTGCTGATCGCCGTCATCCGGTGGAGCACCCAATGGCCGCCCCCATGCCGGGCTGATCCAAGGCCGCGAACCCGGCCGAGACCTGTTCCGTTCCCCATGGCCTTAACCCTTTACGTACAGAAGATAGCCCCAGACAGCCGCGGTCATCACCACGCCAAAGACGAAGGTGCCACGCGCCCAGAAGCGATTGATGGTCAATTCATACCCCGCGCCGACATCCAGCACCAAATGGCGCAGGCCCGAGGCGAGATGCTGGAAAAAGGCCCAGGTCAGGCCGACCAGAACGACCTTGCCGACCCAATGATTGGCCCAGCTGAGGAAATAGTCATAGGCTTCCTTGCCCGACGCAGCAGCCGTGAGCCACCACACCAAAACAATTGCCCCGACGATTGCCATGCCGTCGCCCGTTGCCCGATGAAAAATGGATGTCGCCATATGCGCGCCCCATTTCCAGATCGAAAGATGCGGCGAGATCGGCCTTGCGCGGTTTTGCGCCATGATCATTCCCTGTCTTTGTCTTGCGTCGGCAACCCATTAACGAGTCAGTCGGCTCGTGCAACCGCCTTTGCCGAAGTGCAACCCTGACGTTATGGGGAGGTATGACACAGCATATCCTGATTACCGGCGCATCGCGCGGGATTGGCGCGGCCATTGCGGATCGCCTGACCCAAGAAAAGACACGCATTTTCGCGGTTTCCAGCAAAGATTTTGATTTGGCGACGCCCGATGGCGCAACGCAATTATGGGATGCCGGCCTTGCGCATCTTAACGGGCGAGTCGATATTCTCATCAACAATGCGGGTGTTTTTGAAGCCAACCCGATCGAATCTGCCGAGGACGACTGGATCAACAGCTGGGCCCGCACGATGCAGATCAACCTGACGGCCAGCGCGATTTTGTGCCGCCGGGCGGTGCTGCACTGGCAAAATACGGGTCAGGGCGGCCGGATTGTCAACATTGCCAGCCGGGCCGCCTATCGCGGTGATTCTCCCCAGCACTGGCATTATGCCGCATCCAAGGCCGGCATGGTGGGCATGACCAAATCGATCGCCCGGGCCTATGCCCGTGACGGGATTTTGGCCTTTGCCATCTGCCCCGGCTTTACCATGACGGGGATGGCCGACGACTATCTGGCCAGTCGCGGGGGTGACAAATTGCTGGCCGACATCCCGCTGGGCCGCGTCGCCATGCCCGATGAAGTGGCCGAACTCGCCGCCTTTTGTGCGCTGTCGGCCCCTGCCTCCATGACGGGCGCCATTCTGGACATAAATGGGGCCAGCTACGTGCGGTGATGCGGCCGCCCGGCGCACCGCTTTGGGCCGCCGATCTTGCGTATATCTACGATATGGCTCGAATAATTTCCTGAACTTA
>JBJOJQ010000044.1:0-15081 GCA_046046525.1 Pseudomonadota bacterium | reverse complement strand
GCCAAGGTTCAGCACCGTATCCATCATCCCCGGCATCGATACACGCGCGCCAGACCGCACAGAGACCAGCAAGGGATTGGCAGGATCACCAAAACGCTTGCCAGTCACGGATTCAATATGGGCCACGCCCTGCGCAACTTCGGCCTGCACGCTTTCAGGAAAGCGCTGCCCCTCGGCATAATAAAGGCTGCACATTTCGGTGGTGATGGTGAAGCCGGGTGGGACGGGCAACCCAATTGACGCCATGCCGTCCAGATTTGCGCCCTTGCCGCCCAGCAGGTTCTTGTTGCCGCGCGTTGAGGCGTCCCCATCCGAAACACCGCCGCCGAAGCGGTAGACATATTGCGTCATCTGTCCTCCATCTCCGGTCAAATCGTCTCGGGACGACCCAACCTGCCCTAGCCTTCAATCCTTGAAAAATCGGCAACGCGGTGCACCGCATCCCGAAACCGGCACAACAAGCCCAGCCGGAAGGCGCGCTTGTGCGGATCATCATCATTCACCATGACGCCATCGAAAAAGGCATCAATCGGCGCGCGCAGGCTGGCCAATGCCGCCATTGCCGCTTCAAAGGCTTCGCCCGCAATCGCCGCCGCCGCCTTGGGCTCCGCCGCGTCAAGCGCTGCGTTAAGCGCGGCTTCGACCGGCAAAAGATCACCCGATGCGGGCACTGCTGCGGCCTCTGGCGCGGATTTCAGGATGTTGGCCGCACGCTTATAGGCGGCGAGCAGGTTGGTCCCGTCTTCGGTGGTGACAAAGGACTGAAGGGCATTCACCCGAGCAAGAAGCCGAACAACATCATTCTCATCAGGCAAAGCAAAAACAGCATCAATTAGATCATGCCGAACGCCGGCATCTCTCCGCTGGATCTTCAAACGATCGGCAAGAAATGCGACTACGCTTGAAAGCGCAGGAGCTATTAAATCATCGTAAATGGAAGATGCACCATCGAGCGAATTTTTCAGAGCAATCTCTTGCAGTTTTAGAACAGCCTGATCGCTAAACTTTACGCCCGCATCCTCTAAGCGTGAAACGCCCGCCATAAACGATAATTTACTAGCTTCACCTTTTGCCTTTCCGATCAGGATTGCAAGGGAGGCAGCAAGAGGCATGGAAAGATAAAGCCTCATGTTGTTCGCGCATATTAATGCTAAAACGGCAAGAGCGGCTCTGCGTAACGCAAAAGGATCACGTGAGCCTGTTGGCTTCTCTCCAATCAAAAAGAAAGCCGACAGGGTATCCAGCTTTTCAGCCAAGCTGACGGCGACGGTGACTGGCGCGGTTGGCACATCATCGCCTTGGCCCACAGGCTTATAATGATCGCGGATGGCGGCCGCCACTTCGGGCGCCTCGCCTTGGGCCGCCGCATAATACCCACCCATCAACCCTTGAAGCTCAGGGAATTCGCCAACCATGCCGGTGACGAGATCCGCCTTGCACAGCCGCGCCGCGCGCTCGGCCAGATCGGCCAGCGCTGCTTGGCCCAAAGCCCGTTCGGGCTGAGGCTGAACGGTGGCAGAAATAACGCCTTCTTCCACCAGCCAACGCGCCAGAAAGGCAATGCGGTCCACCCGTTCCGCCAAAGTGCCGAGCTTTTCGTGGAAAACAATGTCCTTCAGCTTTTCCGCCTGCGCTGCCAGCGGCACCTTCAGGTCGGTTTCATAAAAGAAGCGGGCGTCCGACAGCCGGGCCGCCAGAACCTTTTCATTGCCCGCCACAATCGCAGCACCGCCATCATGCGCTGCGATATTGGCGGTGCAGACAAAGGCATTGGCCAATTTGCCCGCCGCATCACGGCAGATGAAATATTTCTGGTTCACCCGCGCCGTCAGCTGGATAACTTCTTCAGGCACGCTCAGGAAATCGGGGTCAAAACGGCCCAGCAAGGGCACCGGCCATTCGGTCAGCCCGGCATTTTCGATGACCAGCCCTTCATCCGGCACCAACGTCAAACCCGCAGCAGAGGCGGCCTTGTGTGCACCATCACGGATGATCGCCCGGCGTTCCTCTTGATCAACAATGACATGGGCCGCCCGCAGCCGGGCGGCATAATCGGCCGCGCTGCCGATCGTCACGGGTCCGCTGTGATGAAAGCGATGGCCACAGGTTGTCGCCCCGCTGCTGATCCCGTCAATCTCACACGCCACAACGGCCTCACCCAAAAGTGCGATAATGCCCTGTAACGGCCGAACCCAGCGTAAACTTTCGGTAGAGCGCGATGCCACGCCCCAACGTTGCGATTTTGGCCACGGAAATGCGCGGATAATGGCCGGAATGGCCTCTGCCAGCACATCGGCAGTCTTGCGGCCCGGCTTTTCGACAATCGCGAAATAGGTGCCGTCGCGTTCTTCCAACTGATCCTGCGTCAGACCGGTCTTGCGCAAAAAGCCGTCGAGCGCCTGAGGCGGGGCGCCCAGCTTTGGCCCTTTGGTTTCTTCACGCACCGCTTGCGTTTCAATCGGCAAGTCTTTGGCGATCAAGGCCAGACGCCGGGGGGTGGCAAAGCTGATCAGCGCCCCGGGGGCCAGGCCTGCCCGGGCCAGCTCTGCCGTGAACAGACGGGCCAGGTCTTCGCGGGCCTTGTCCTGCATCCGCGCGGGGATTTCCTCGGACAAAAGTTCAAGCAGGAAGTCCGTCATCTTACGCCTCCCACCCGTTTTTCTCCATCCAGGCGGCGCAGCTGCCCTTGGCAAGATCGCGCACGCGGCCAATATAGGCTTGGCGTTCCGCGACAGAAATTACGCCCCGCGCGTTCAGGACGTTGAAAATATGGCTGGCCTCAATGGCTTGGTCATAGGCTGGCAAAGGCAGCTTTGCCTCGATGCAGCGCTGGCATTCGGCCGCCGCCTTTTTGAAGGCTTCAAACAGCGTGTCGGTGTCTGCAACTTCAAAATTATAGGCGCTGAACTGCCGTTCATTTTCCAGGAACACATCGCCATAGGTCACGCCGGCATCGTTGAAACGCAGGTCGTACACCCGGTCAACGCCTTGGATATACATGGCCAGCCGTTCCAACCCATAGGTCAATTCGCCCGCGACCGGTTTGCAGTCAAAGCCGCCAACCTGCTGGAAATACGTAAATTGCGTAACTTCCATGCCATCGCACCAGACTTCCCAGCCCAGGCCCCAGGCGCCCAAGGTGGGGCTTTCCCAGTCATCTTCGACAAAGCGGATATCGTGCTTCAGCGGGTCGATGCCAATCGCGTCCAGACTGCCCAGATACAGCTCCTGCAAATTGGCCGGGCTGGGCTTCATAATCACCTGATATTGGTAATAATGCTGAAGCCGGTTCGGGTTTTCACCATAGCGGCCATCGGTTGGGCGGCGCGATGGCTGCACATAGGCCGCATTCCAGCTATCCGGGCCAAGCGCGCGCAGGGTGGTTGCGGGGTGGAAGGTCCCTGCACCCATGCGCATGTCATAGGGCTGAAGGATCACGCAGCCCTGTTTTCCCCAATAGTCATGGAGCGTCAGGATAAGGTCCTGAAAGCTTAATGTCTGTTTGTCGTCCGGCATGGCGGGCGCCTTAGGCGGTGGGCCTATCTTGGGTCAAGCAAGTGCGCGCGGATTTGGCTTGACGCCATCGCACCAGAGGCGCAGCTTTCCCCTCAATAAAGCCGGGCCTGACCCGGACAGGAGAGTGATGCCGAAGCGGATGGCCCTGTGCGCCATTTGGGCGCTGTTCGGCCTGAGCCCTGCCATTGCGGGCCAGACCGCCGCTGTTGCAAGACCTGCCGAGGCCCATGGCCCTGCCGCGCCACGGCCCGCCCTGTGGAAAATCGCCGATGCCGATACGACCATTTATCTGTTCGGCACGACCCATGCCCTGCCCAAGGGTTTTCGCTGGCAGTCCCCGGCGATCCAGCAGGTGATCCGCACCGCCGATGAACTTGTGGTCGAGTCGCTAGACGATGCGCAGGGCCAAAAGCGGACCGATGCAGCCGTGGATGACAGCCTGAACCCGGTTGTTGAAAACAGCCCGATTTTGTTGCGCGTCTCACCCGATAAGCGCGCCGCCTTGGAACGGGCGATTTTGCAGACCGATTTTCCCGTGCAGTTTTACGATGCCATGCCCACCTGGATGGCCAGCCTGGTGCTGGCGGTTGAGGATATGGCGAAAGATGGAAGCGCGCGGTCCGCGGGCGTTGAGGCGGCATTGCTCGCCAAGTTTCGCAAATCCGGCCGGCCGATTCTGGCGGTTGAAGATGGCGCCGTGACGCTGCGCAAGCTGCACGGCCTGTCTGCCGCTGCGCAAACCAAGATGCTGGAAGACACGCTCGATGATATTGCGGGCAGCGCCAAAAATCAGCCGGCGCAGGGGGATCTGGCCTGGGCGCGGGGCGAAACCGGGGCGCTTGATGAGGCCTTTACCCGCGCCAAGCTGGGCGATGAATTGTACACTCTTTTGATCCTTGGCCGGAATCAGGCCTGGGCCCGGTGGTTAGCCGCGCGGCTGGAGCGTCCGGGCGTTGTCCTGTTCGCGGTCGGCGCTGGCCATTTTGCCGGACCGGATTCGTTGCAGACCATGCTGACCGCAAAAGGCATCACCGTCAGCCGCGCGGATTGAGGCTTGCCAAGCGCCAATTTGCGCATAATCTTGCCCCTGATGCGTATGATCCTGACCCTGATTGCCGCCCTGTTTCTGGTATCGGCAAGCCCCCCGCCCCCCAAGAACATCGTGGCCAAGCCCGCCTTATGGAAAGTGTCGGATGCCGACACGACCATCTATCTGTTTGGAACCATTCATATTCTACAGCCCGGCGTCACCTGGCTGGACGGGCCCGTGAAGAGCGCCTTTGACGGATCTGAACAGCTGGTGCTCGAACTGGTGGAACCGGGACAGGACGAATCCTCGCGGATCATTATGAGCAAGGCCATCGATCCGGATGGCCCCTTATTGACCGCGAAGCTGGCGCCAGAGGATGCCGCCCGTTACCGCGCGACGTTGACCCAATTGGGCATCGACCCCCTTAGCTTTGAAGTGATGGAGCCTTGGTTTGCCTCTGTCATGATCACGCTCTTGCCGATCCAAAAGCTGGGCTTCGATCCCGAAATGGGCGTTGAAAAAAGCCTGACGCGCGCCGCCAAAGCCCGCAACATGCCGGTGCTTGGCCTGGAAACCATGGAAGAGCAGATCGGCTTTTTCGATGGACTGCCGGAAAAAGCGCAGATCGCCATGCTGAATGCGAGCGTGCGCGACGCCGGGCAGCTGCGCAAATTTGCGGACAAGATGGTCAAGATCTGGGCCAAGGGGAATCCGGATGCGCTGGGGGCGCTCTTAAACGACGATATTGATGACACGCCAGAGCTGACACAGGTTCTGCTTGTTGATCGCAACCGGCGCTGGGCGGACTGGATTCGCAACAGGCTGGAAAAGCCGGGCACGGTGTTTCTGGCCGTGGGCGCAGCGCATCTGGCAGGCCCGGACAGCGTTCAACACTATCTGGCCGCACAAAAGATCAAGGCTGTTCGGATTGACCGGGCGCGGCGCTAGCTGCCGACTTGCTTTTCCGCCCCTTTTCGCTTAGGGCCGCGCGCTTCCGTCATGGTCATCCCTGGAGGCGTGGCGGGAAAGCAACTTTTGTTCTGGAGATAAACTATGAGCGATCAGCTGACGCTGTCGGCCGACTTGCGCGAACGGGCAGGCAAGGGAGCCTCTCGTGCACTGCGCAATGCAGGCCGCGTGCCCGCCGTGATTTACGGCAATAATGAAGACCCCGCCGCCATCCACATCGAAGAAAAGATGTTGTTGAAGGCGCTCCACACCGGCCACTTCATGAATTCGGTCGTCATGATCGAAGTCGGTGGCAAGCAGGTGCGGACGCTGCCCAAGGATGTGGCCTTCCATCCCGTCACGGATCGCCCGCTCCATGCGGACTTCCTGCGCATCGGTGAACATTCCGAAGTGCATGTTGAAGTGCCCGTTCACTTTACCGACGAAGATGCCTCACCGGGCATGAAGCGCGGTGCCGTGCTCAACATCGTCCGCCACGAGCTTGAGCTGGTGTGCGACGCCGCCAACATCCCGGACGAAGTTTCGATTTCGCTCAAGGGTCTGGACGTCGGTGCATCGATCCACATCAGCCATGTGGCGTTGCCGGCCGGCGCCCGGAGCGCGATCACGGATCGTGATTTCACCATCGCGACGCTCGTTGCCCCGTCGGGCATGAAGTCGGCCGAAGGTGACACGACCAAGGCTGACGCCTAACAACCTGTCTGCCCTTCCCCGCCTTTCACGAGGCGGGGGCTGGCAAGGGAGACACGAGTGCAAATCTGGGCAGGCCTCGGCAATCCCGGCACGCAATACGCCATGCATCGCCACAATGTGGGGTTCATGGCTGCGGACGTGATTGCGGAGGCCTTTGCTTTTTCGCCATGGAAGGCGCGGTTTCAGGGCAGTGCGGCCGAAGGCCGGATTGGGACCGAAAAGATCCTGCTGCTCAAACCCGCCACGTTCATGAACCAAAGCGGCCGCAGCATTGGGGAGGCGATGCGCTTCTTCAAGCTGGAGGCGCCCGATGTCACTGTCTTTTACGATGAACTTGATCTTGACCCCTTTCGGGTCAAGGTAAAGCGCGGCGGCGGCGCGGCGGGCCATAATGGCATCCGCTCGACCATCGCGCATATCGGGGAATCCTTTCGGCGCGTGCGGCTTGGCATTGGCCATCCGGGTCATAAAGACCGGGTCACCGGCTATGTGCTTGGCCCCTTTGCCAAGGCAGAACAGGATGATCTGGCGACCATGCTGGGCGCGGTGTCCGCCGAAAGCCCCTGGCTCGCCAAAGGGGATGACGTCCGCTTCATGAATGACGTCGCCATGAGATTGCAAAAGGACTGAGGATCATGGGTTTCAAATGTGGCATCGTCGGGCTTCCCAATGTCGGGAAATCAACCCTGTTCAATGCGCTTACCGAAACACAGGCGGCACAGGCCGCCAATTACCCCTTTTGCACGATTGAGCCCAATGTCGGCAATGTCGCGGTGCCCGATCCACGTCTGGACGTGATTGCCAAAATTGGCGGCAGCGCCAAGATTATTGAAACCCAGTTGAGCTTTGTCGACATTGCCGGGCTGGTGCGCGGCGCATCGCAAGGCGAAGGCCTGGGCAACCAGTTCCTTGCCAATATCCGCGAAGTGGACGCGATCGTCCATGTCCTGCGCTGCTTTGTCGATGACGATATTCAGCATGTCGATAACCGCATCGATCCGATTTCAGACGCGGACACGGTTGAGACGGAATTGATGCTGGCCGACCTTGAAAGCCTTGAGAAGCGCGTCCCGAACCTGCAGAAAAAGGCCGCCCAGGGCGATAAAGAGGCCAAGGTCGGCGCCGCTGTGCTTGGCCGTGCGCTGGATCTGCTGCGCGAAGGCAAGCCGGCCCGGCTGACCGAACGCAATGATGCCGAGGAAGAGCGGGTTTTTCAGCAAGCCCAGTTGCTGACATCAAAGCCGGTGTTGTATGTTTGCAATGTCGATGAAGCCTCGGCCGCGGATGGCAATGAATTGTCCGCGCGGGTTTTTGCCAAGGCAAAGGCGGAAGGCGCAGAGGCGGTGGTCGTGTCCGCCGCGATCGAAGCCGACATTGTAACCATGCCGGTTGAGGATCGCGCCGAATTTCTCGCCGATCTTGGCCTGACCGAAACCGGCCTCGCCCGCGTTATTCGGGCCGGCTATGAACTGTTGCACCTCATCACTTTCTTCACCGTTGGCCCCAAGGAAGCGCGGGCCTGGACCGTATTTCGCGGGGCGAAGGCGCCACAGGCCGCCGGCGTCATCCATACTGACTTTGAAAAAGGTTTTATCCGCGCCGAAACCATGGCCTATCAGGATTATGTCGATCATGGCGGCGAAGCCGGTGCACGCGAAGCCGGCAAATGGCGTTCTGAAGGCAAGGACTATATCGTGCAGGACGGCGATATCATGCTGTTCCGCTTCAACGTCTGACGGGCGCTACGTTAAAGCCGCATGGCGGCGCTGATTTTCGGTTGGCCGCGCATGGGCGCGCCATTGACCTTGATCAAGGTTCCGTCGCCGCTGATTTGGCAGACCGGTATCAGAGGAGACCGATCTTGACCGAAGCCCCTGCCCCACAGACCCCGTTTGAACGCATTGGCGGGGACGTCGCCATTCGGCGGCTGGTCGATCGCTTTTACGATGTGATGGACCGCGACCCCGCCTTTGCCGCGCTGCGCGCGATGCATGCCGATGATCTGATGCCGATGCGGGTTTCTTTGACCGGATTTCTGACCGCCTGGATGGGGGGACCGCGCACCTGGTATGATCAGCGGGACAACACCTGCATCATGTCGCTACACCGGGGCCTTGGCATTGATCGTGAAACCGCGGGCCAATGGGTGCAGGCCATGCGCCGCGCCGCGGATGAGACGATCAATGATCCGCCCTTTGTAGAGGCCATGGTGCAGGCCATGGCGCATATGTCGGCCAGCATGGTGCCGGTTGACGCGTAATCGCCTGCCCGCTGCGCGCTTTTCGCTTCCCCTCTGGCTTTCCGTTTGCGTAAGGTAGACGGACTAAGGAGACGAGGATGCAATATCTTGAAGACATCAAGGTTGGCCACAAGGTCAGCTTTGGCAGCTACCATGTCACGCGGGAGGAAGTTCTGGAATTTGCGGGCAAATATGATCCGCAACCCTTTCACCTTGATGATGAGGCCGCCGCCAAGACGCATTTTGGCCGCATCTCTGCCAGCGGCTGGCATACAGCGGCAATGACGATGTCAATGCTCGTCGAAAATCTGAAGAAGAACCGCCAAGCTGGGCTTGGCTCCCCCGGCGTGGATGAGCTGCGCTGGCTCAAGCCCGTCTATCCCGGCGATACGCTGCGCGTAGAGATTGAAACGCTGGAGGTACGCCCGTCCCGATCACGCCCGGAAATGGGCAGCACCAAGGGGCGCGTCACCGTGTTCAATCAGCATGACGAACCGGTGATGACGATGCTGTCGATCGGCCTGGTGGCGACCCGCCCCAAGGGCTGAACGTTTAGTCGGGCTTTTTCGCGACGCCGACCAGCGCCGGGCGCAACAGGCGATCCTTGATCATATAGCCAGCCTGCATTTCCTGAATGACTGTGCCGGGTTCTGCATCGCTTGGGATTTCGACCATCGCCTGATGCTGGTTGGGATCAAGCGGCAGGCCCATGGCAGCAATGCGGGTGATGCCGTTGCGTTCAAAAACGGCCGTCAATTCGCGCTGTGTTGCCTCTAGGCCGGTGACCAGCGGTTTGGTCGCCTCTTCATCGCGCATCGCCTGCGGAATGGCATCGAGCGCACGGGACAGGTTATCCGCCACAGACAGGATGTCGCGGGCAAAGGAGGTCGCGGCATAAGCGCGGGCATCCTGCGCGTCCTTTTCCAGACGGCGGCGAACATTTTGCGTTTCCGCCTGTGCGTACAGAACCTGCTGACGCGCCTCTTCCAGTTCAGCGATCAGCGCCTTGAGCGGATCTTGCGCATCCGCATCGGGGTTAGCCGCGTCTTCGGCAACAGCTTCGGTCTTCAACTCTTCGTCGCTCATCAGGTCAACAATCTCGTGAGGGTTTGTGCAGTAAAATCCACCATGGGTACGACACGGGCATAATTCAAGCGCGTGGGGCCAATAACGCCCACGACACCCACCACGCGCCCGTCCCGACCGTGATAGGGCGCCGCTATCACCGACGAGCCGGAAAGTGCAAACAGCTTATTTTCAGACCCGATAAAAACCTTGGTCGAGGCGCCATCACGCGCGCCTTCCAAAAGGCGTGCAATATCTTCCTTGCCCTCGATTTCATCGAGCAGCTGGCGCACCCGATCAAGATCAGCAGCATCCGCATCATCCAGCAAATGCGCCGCACCCCGCACGATCAGCACGGGGCGCTGGGCGCTGTCCTTGCTGAGCACGGCAATCCCCTTGCGGACCAAATCCTGCGCCGCGGCATCCAGAACCGCCCGTTCGCGGGCGATTTCATGTGCCAGAACGGACGATGCCTCGACCAGGGTCATGCCGGCGAGCCGGGCGGAAATGAAATTGCCGGCCTCTGTCAGCGCGGTGAGCGGCAGACCCTGGGGAATATCGACCACGCGATTTTCAACCGAGCCATCTTCGCCCACCAGCACGGCGAGCGCCTGGCCGGGACCAAGCGGAACAAAGGTAAATTGCCGCAAACGCGGTTCCCGCGCGGGCACCAGCACAATCCCGGCGCATTGCGACAGGCCAGACAAAGTGGCGGTGGCAGCGGCAAGCGCATCTTCAATCGGGCCACCGCGCGAAATCCGCGCTTCAATGGTCGCCCGTTCATCCGCCGTTGGTTCGGCGGCCTGCATCATGCCATCGACAAAAAGCCGCAGGCCAAGTTCTGTGGGCATCCGGCCAGCCGATGTATGCGGCGCGGCCAAAAGGCCAAGTTCTTCCAGATCCTGCATGACGTTGCGGATGGATGCCGGGGACAGGTTCATGGCCCCCAATTTGGAAATCGTGCGCGAACCGACGGGAGCGCCGCTGCCCAGATATGACTCCACGACAACCCGAAACACGTCGCGCGCACGGTCTGTCAGTTCGTGGACGGGCGTCATCATAGGGCTGATTTAGGGTCGAACACCCCTGCTCTGCAAGTCATCACGACAAGGGGCTGGCTTCACCCCGTCTCGCCCGCTAGAGGACGCGCACATCCAGAAAGGAAAAACAACCATGCGTCCATCCGGCCGCGCGCCCGATCAAATGCGCGACATTGCGATTGAACCGCACTTCACCAAACATGCCGAAGGCTCGGTTCTCGTCAGCTTCGGGGACACCCGCGTCCTTGTGACGGCCAGCGTCGAAGAACGCGTCCCGCCCTTTCTGCGCGGTAAGGGCGAAGGCTGGGTGACGGCAGAATATGGCATGTTGCCCCGCGCCACGCACACGCGCGGCAGCCGGGAAGCGGCCAAGGGCAAGCAATCCGGCCGCACGCAGGAAATCCAGCGCCTGATTGGCCGGTCGCTGCGCGCTGTGGTGGATCTGAAGGCGCTGGGCGAACGTCAGATCACGCTCGACTGCGATGTCATTCAGGCCGATGGCGGCACACGCACCGCCTCTATTTCCGGGGCGTGGGTGGCCCTGCGCCTGGCCGTCGACAAGCTGATGGCCGATGGTCTGCTGGACAAAGACCCGATTGATCAACAGGTCGCGGCCATCAGCTGCGGCATTTATCAGGGCACGCCGGTGCTGGACCTGGATTATATCGAGGATTCAAATGCCGGGGCGGATGCCAATTTCGTGCTGCTGTCCAACGGCAATATCGCCGAGGCACAGGCAACCGCCGAGGGCGAAACCTATGATGAAGAGGCGCTGCTGCGCCTGCTGCGTCTGGCCCGCATTGGCTGCAACCGCATTTTTGAAGCCCAGCGTCAGGCGGTTGGCCGCTGATATGGCGCGCAAGCTCTCCCCCGGACGGCTGGTGATCGCCAGCCATAATCAGGGCAAGGTCCGCGAAATTCGCGACCTTCTGGCGCCTTTTGGCATAGAGCCGGTGTCTGCGGGAGAATTGGGCCTGCCCGAACCAGAAGAAACCGGCACCAGTTTTGCCGAAAACGCCTTGATCAAGGCCCGCGCCTCGGCCCTGTCGGGCTTTCCCGCCTTGTCCGATGACAGTGGGCTGGAGGTCCGGGCCTTGGCAGGCCGGCCCGGCGTCTACACCGCCGATTGGGCCGAACGGCAATGGTTTGAAGGCCCGCCGGGGCGCGATTGGTATATGGCCATGGGCAAGGTTGAAGGGCTGCTGGCCGAACAAGGCCCAGATGTGGACCGGTCTGCTGCCTTTGTCTGCACGCTCGCGCTCGCTTGGCCCGATGGCCATAGCAAGGTTTTTGAAGGCCGTGTGGACGGGCAATTGACCTGGCCGCCGCGCGGTCTGAAAGGCTTTGGCTATGACCCGGTGTTCATGCCGCTTGGCCGAAACGAAACCTTTGCTGAAATTGACCCGGCCGAAAAACACGCGATCAGCCACCGTGCCGACGCGTTTCGCAAACTGGTCGCGGCGGTGTTTTGACCGACGAGACCGCGCCTGTATCGCACGGGGCGGACGCCCCCTTTGCGTTGTACATCCACTGGCCGTTTTGCGTCTCCAAATGCCCCTATTGCGATTTTAACAGCCATGTGCGCGACACGATCGATATCGAGGCATGGGCCACAGCATTGCTGGCCGATATGGCGCATGAGGCCGCCTGGCTGCCCGGACGCCGCCTGTCGTCCATATTCTTTGGCGGTGGCACGCCATCATTGATGCCGCCGGATCTGGTGGCCCGGCTGATCAGCGCTGCTGAGGCGCATTGGGGCTTTACGCCCGATATTGAAATCACGCTGGAGGCCAATCCGTCATCGGTAGAAGCCGCGCGCTTTGCCGATCTTGCCACGGCTGGTGTCAATCGTGCGTCCCTGGGCCTGCAAGCGCTGGATGATGCCACATTGCACCTTTTGGGCCGGGCGCATGATGCCGCTGAAGGGCGGGCGGCGCTGGCAACGGCGCAACGCCATTTCGCGCGGGTCAGCTTTGATCTGATCTATGCCCTGCCGGGCCAGACGCTTGCGGACTGGACACGGGATCTTGAAACCGCCCTGTCCTTTGGGACCGAACATCTTTCGCTGTACCAATTGACGATTGAACCGGGGACCCGCTTTGAAACCCTGGTCCGCACCGGCGCGCTGACCCCCAAAGACCCGGATGCTGCCGCGGAATTTTACGAAGCGACCGATGCCATCACCCATGCGGCCGGCCTGCCCCGGTACGAAATTTCAAATCATGCCCGGCCCGGGGCGGAAAGCCGCCATAACCTGACCTATTGGCGTTATGGCGACTATGCCGGAATTGGCCCGGGGGCGCATGGCCGGCGTGGCGGCCATGCCAGTGTTCGACACAAAAAACCCGAAAACTTCCTTTCGGCGGTCCGCCGCAATGGCCATGGCATTCAAAGCGATGATCGCCTGTCCCCGGCAGAGCGCGCACGCGAAGCGCTGATCATGGGGCTGCGTCTGTCCGAAGGCGTTGACCTGGCGGCTGTGGCGGCGCGGACCGGATATCCGCACGACGCGCTGATTGACCGCATGGCGGCCGATCATCTGGCACGGCACGGCCTGATCGCGCTGTCACCACCCCATCTGCGCGTCACCGCCGATGGGATGCTGCTGCTTGACCGGATTTTAGCCGAAATCGTGGCCGCTTAGTCGTCAAAGCCCTTGGGCGCCGGGGACACTGTGGTCGTGCCAGACGCGCCGATTTGCTGCACCTCAAGCCCGCGTTCAGCCACACCATAGGCGTTAAAGCGGAACACACCGTCCACCCCGGCAAAGCCCGACGGATCATCCAGCGCACGCAAGGGGAAGGCGGTTCCCGGCTTCCATGCCGCGGCAATCTTAGTGGCCAGCAACACGGCATCATAACCCAGGCTCGACAGGCGGTACGGCGCATTGCCAAAGCGGGTGCGATAACGGGCCGCCATCTGCGCATAAACGCCGTCCGGCACGCTTGCGAACCACGCGCCCGACAGCACGGGCGATGTCAGGTCGCTTTCTGCATTCCACAATTCGGTCCCCAAAATACGCGCCGACGCACTTGGCCCGCGCCGGATAATGGGGATCGCTTGCACGGCAGTCCGGCTGGCATCCGCAATCAGGATGGCATCGGCTTTGCCCGCCTTGTTCAGACGGGAAATCGCCCCCATGATCGCCCCGGCATTGCGGTCATAGCTTTGCACCGAAACCAGGGTGCCGCCCGCATCCTCAACCGCGCGCGTCAGCGCCGTCTGCGCCCGCAGGCCATAGACACCCGCCGGCACCAACCCGGCAAAGCGCGTCAGCCCCCGCGATTTGGAATAGGTGACAACGCGGGCCACCGCCTGTGCGGGCGTAAAGCCCAGCAAATATGTGCCATTGCCCGCGACGGACACGTCATTTGAAAAGGCGATCAGCGGTACGCGATATTTCCGCCCAACTTCGGCCGCGGCGCGGACATCTTCGGCCAAAAGCGGCCCAAGGATCAGCTTATTGCCCTCCCCAATCGCCTTTTCGGCCGCCGCCGCCGGGTTGGTTCCGGTGTCATAAACCGTCATCCGGATGCGTTCACCCCCGGTATCGAGCACGGCCATGTTCGCGGCGTTTGAAATCGATTCGCCAACGGCGGCATTCGGGCCAGTCAGCGGCACCAGCAAGGCAATGCGATGCCGGGCGGCATCGGTCGGCAAACCTTGGGTCACCGTGTCTTCCTTGGGCGCAGGGGCCGTCTTGGGCGGTGCCTTGGGCGCGACCTGGCACCCGGCTGCAAACAGGGCCGCGCTGATGAGGCCCCAGCGCATCATCTGCCGCCGTCCCCAGTCCTTCGCTTGCCCCGCACCCTTACTGTCTGCCATGACACACTCCCTATGAACGCAAAACTTGAACCCGGTCTCTATATCGTTGCGACGCCAATCGGCAATCTTGGCGATTTGAGCCCGCGTGCGGCTGCGATTCTGACCTCTGCCGACCTGATAGCGGTGGAGGACAGCCGCGTCACCGCAAAGCTGTTGCAACATATTGGCATAAAACGCCCCATGCAGCCTTATCATGATCATAACGCAGATAAGGTCCGCCCCGGATTAATTGCCCGGATGGCCAGCGAAGCGATTGCCCTGGTGTCTGATGCCGGCACGCCGTTAATCTCTGACCCCGGCTATAAGCTGGTGCGCGATGCCCGCGCCGCCGGGCACATGATCGTCACCATTCCCGGGCCATCCGCCGTGATTGCCGCTCTCACCCTGTCGGGCCTGCCCACCGATCGTTTTCTCTTTGCTGGCTTTCTGCCCGCCAAAACCAAGGCGCGTCTCGATAGTCTGCAAGAATTTGCAACGCTGCGCGCGACGCTTGTTTTCTACGAATCCGGTCCGCGCCTGTCATCCATGCTGGCGGATGTGGCGGCAGCGCTTGGCAATCGCGACGCCGCTGTCGCGCGGGAAATCACCAAGACATTCGAAGAATGCGTCACCGGATCACTGCTTGATCTTGCCGCGCGCTATGCCGATGCGCCGCCCAAAGGGGAAATTGTCGTCATCGTCGGCCCGCCGGGCGAAGCGCCGCC
>JBJOJQ010000012.1:0-38030 GCA_046046525.1 Pseudomonadota bacterium | reverse complement strand
TGTTGCGCTGATGGGATCGGCCGACATCGCGTCGCGGCGGTGGATCTGGGAACAATATGACAACAAGGTTGGTGGCGATACGGTGCAGGCCCCGGGTGGCGATGCCGCTGTGGTCCGCGTGCATGGCAGCGCCAAGGCGCTGGCCATCGCAACCGACTGCACACCCCGTTATTGCTATGCTGACCCCTATGAAGCCGGCAAGCAGGCCGTGGCGGAAACCTATCGCAATATTTCAGCGGTTGGCGCAACGCCGCTGGCCATCACCAACTGCCTGAATTTTGCAAACCCGCAACGCCCGGAAATCATGGCGCAAATCGTCGGCTGCCTGAATGGCATGGGCGATGCCTGCCGCGCACTGGATTACCCGATCGTGTCGGGCAATGTGTCCTTGTATAATGAATCCAAGGCCACGGGCGGCGGCTCCGCCATTTTGCCGACCCCGGCCATTGGCGGCGTTGGCCTGATGGCGGATTGGCGCAAGGCGGCCACCATTGCCTTTAAACAGGCCGGAGAGGCGATCTGGCTGATCGGCGGCCATGGCGGGCATTTGGGCCAGTCGATCTGGCTGCGCGAAATCCATGGGCAAGAAGCCGGTGATGCGCCAGCGGTTGATCTGGCGGCAGAACGTGCGCGCGGGGAACAGGTCCGCTCTCTGATTGCCGATGGCGCGGTCACGGCGGTGCATGATGTGTCGGATGGCGGCTTGCTGGTGGCGCTGGCCGAAATGGCTTTGGCCGGCCGTATCGGTGCAGAAATCGACCCGCTGACCACGGCACAAGCCTTTGGTGAAGATCAGGGCCGCTATATCGTCACGACATCATCGGATCAGGTGATTGATGGCGCCGTGCGCATCGGGACAACGGGCGGCACGCACATCGCAGGCGTTGCGCTTGAAACACTGCGCACCGCGCATGAAGGCTTTTTCCCGGCGCTGATGAACGGCTAAGCGCGGGTTGCCGTCAGGCGAAGCGCGCGCCGTCAATCGCCAGCGGCGCAAACCGGATCAGGCGACTGGTCGCAACCGCGGCCTGCCGGTTGACAACAGCCAGCTTATACGCCGGATCCGTGACCATGGCGAGAAACGCGCCCGCATTGGGATAGGCCGCAATAAAGGCGGCATCCCAGGCTTCGCTCTCTGGCCCAGTGACGACAGTTTCAAAGCGCCCCCGCCAGACAATATGCCCGCCCACGCGTTCGAATATCGGCCCGCTGCTTGTGCCATATTCGGCATAGGCGCGCGCGCCAGACCAGCCCTTATCGGCATGTTCATGGCCGTCCGGATAGGCCGCGACGTCACGAAACCGGACCAGGTTCAACATGTTGATCGGCGTGTCTCGCGGCAGGGCCTTGAACAGGTCAAAGGCGGCGCGCGTCGGATCGACATAGCTTTCGGTCATTGGGCAACATCCTCTCCAGCCGGGCATTCGCCCTTGTGCGTGCCCGTGACTTTCATGTGAAAGCGGATGGGCTGACGTTCGGATTTGGGCATCGGCCCGGTCACAGTATCAAAAGGCGTATCGGGTTCGATGCGCAGCACGGCATCCAGATTAAATTGCGTGCCCTGGTAACGGCCATGGGCGGCAATCAGCGTCCGGCCCGGCTGGCCTTCGCGCGCGCAGGTGATGACGGCATCCAGCGCGCCCCGGTTCAACGAAAAGCTTTCAAAGCTGCATTGGCCATGTTCACGCCCGCCAATGACCGTCGCATTGGGGCTGCGCGCCTGATCAACCGAAAGGCACATGGCCTGTGTGATCGTACGCCCGGCAAAGGTCTCGGCAATCTCACGATCGGCGGGCGTTGCGCTGTCGTCCAATTTGGTAAGGCTCGCCGGATCAATCAGCGTCTTGGTTTCCCACAGGCCCGGGGCAAGCGCCGTTACAACCGGCGTTGATTGGCTGGCCGCAGAGGCAGCCGCGCTCTTGCCCGATTGCACCGGGCTGGGCGTTTTCTCACACGCCATCAGCAGAAAAAGGCAGCCAGCGGCCAGCAATCGCAGGGTCATGGGTTCCTCCTGCCGCTGTCTGGCGAAAACTGCAACTCTGGTGGCGTCAGGACGACAGATCAGGCCGCTTGCGGGGCGGCCAGAAAATCATAGGGATCAATGCCCACGGCCCGATACCGCTGGTGCGCCAACCCATAATAAGTCGGCGTCCCGATGTTGAGCCGCGCGCGCGCTGCTTCCAGCGGTTCGGCCAGCAAGGCCCGGATATCCTGTTCGAAGATCTTTCTGGCCAGCTTCCCATGGCGCTGCGCCTCGGCCACGGCGGCAAACACCGGGGCATCGGTCTTAAACCGGCGTTTCAACTCATAGGCGCCCGCCCAGGCGATCATCAGGCTGCCCCAGGCGCGATCCTGACCATAGGTAAAGCCCAGCGCGCATTGTTCACCCAAAGCATCGCGGCCATAGCCGGTCAGGACATGCAACAGATCATGCGTGTCGCGCAGGCGGTTGCCATACCATTGGATCTGGTCCTGAAAGACAGGGCGGCCCACGCGCATCTTTTCTGATTCGGCAACCAGCCCGGCGGCTGACAGGCCCTCACGCCGCATAAAGGCAACATAAGCGTGCGCCACCGTATCTTCGGGCAGCTTCAACAGCGTGTCATGATCATCAAGGATATCGGGCAGATAGGGCTCACTGACCATCAACTGACGGCCATGATCGCTGGCGCAAAAGGCCTGTGCATCCACCCAAAAGGACCGGCGCGGCAGACATTCAAAGATATGGAACACCTGTTCGGTGTCTTCCTTGTCCCGAATGAGCTGGCGGAAATGGGCCAGCGCCTTGAACGGACGAAAACGCAGCTTTTGCCGCCGCGGATCAGAAAATTGAGTCGGTGCCATAACTTAGCGGGCTATCCCTTGCTGACAGGCGTGTCAATTACCCGCAAAATCGGGTGTGCGCCCGCTGGGCCAGCGCGCCATTGCGCCTTGGCCCACCCATCCCTAGGTTCAGCGCATGTCGTTGATCATTCGCACCACTTTGGATGAGCCCGAAACCGGGCAGAATTTTGTGCCCCATCGCCCGGCCCGCCCCCCCAAGTCCGATGGCGGGAAGAAATTCCGTATCGTCAGCGATTATGAACCCGCCGGGGATCAGCCAACGGCGATTGCTGAACTTGTCGCGGGCATTGCCGCGGCTGAAAAGGATCAGGTGCTGCTCGGCGTGACGGGTTCGGGCAAAACCTTCACCATGGCCAAGGTGATTGAGGCGGTGCAGCGCCCGGCGCTTGTCCTTGCGCCCAACAAGATCCTGGCCGCGCAGCTTTATGGGGAGTTCAAGAATTTCTTCCCCGACAATGCGGTTGAATATTTCGTCAGCTATTATGACTATTACCAGCCCGAAGCCTATGTGCCCCGGTCTGACACCTATATTGAGAAGGAAAGTTCGGTCAACGAAGCGATTGATCGGATGCGCCATTCGGCCACACGCGCGCTTTTGGAACGCGATGATGTGTTGATCGTGGCCTCTGTGTCGTGCCTGTACGGCATTGGCTCGGTTGAAACCTATTCGGCGATGATCTTTGACCTGAAAAAGGGCCAGACCGTCGATCAGCGTGAGATTGTGCGCAAGCTCGTCGCCCTGCAATATAAGCGCAATGATGCGGCCTTTGCCCGCGGCAATTTCCGCGTGAAGGGCGATAATCTGGAAATCTTCCCCTCGCATTATGAAGACACCGCCTGGCGCGTCAGCTTTTTCGGGGATGAGATTGAAGAGATTGTCGAATTTGATCCGCTGACGGGCAAGAAGGTGGCCAGCCTCGATTATGTCCGCGTCTATGCGAACAGCCATTATGTCACGCCCGGCCCGACGCTGAAACAGGCGATGGAGGCGATCAAGTTTGAACTGCAGGAACGACTGAAAGAACTGGTCGCAGAGGGTAAGCTGCTGGAGGCGCAACGGCTGGAACAGCGGACCAATTTTGATCTGGAAATGATTGCCGCCACCGGATCATGCGCCGGCATTGAAAATTATTCGCGCTTCCTGACCGGGCGTCTGCCGGGTGAACCGCCCCCCACCTTATTTGAATATCTGCCAGAAAATGCGTTGCTTTTTGTGGATGAGAGCCATGTCACCATCGGCCAGGTCAATGGCATGGCGCGTGGCGACCATCGGCGCAAATTGACGCTGGCGGAATATGGCTTTCGCCTGCCCAGCTGCATCGACAACCGGCCGCTGCGGTTCAATGAATGGGATGCCATGCGCCCGCAGACCACCTATGTCTCGGCCACGCCTGGCAATTGGGAACTGGAACAGACGGGCGGCGTCTTTGCCGAACAGGTGATCCGCCCCACCGGCCTGATCGACCCGCCGGTGGATATCCGCCCGACCGAAGATCAGGTGCAGGATTGCATCAATGAATGCCGCAAAACGGCGGAGGCGGGGTATCGCACGCTCGTCACCACGCTGACCAAGCGGATGGCCGAGGATTTGACCGAATTCATGCACGAAGCCGGCCTCAAGGTCCGCTATATGCACAGCGATGTTGAGACGCTGGAACGTATTGAGCTGATCCGCGATCTCCGCCTCGGTGTCTATGATGTGCTGGTGGGCATCAACCTGCTGCGCGAAGGGCTCGACATCCCGGAATGCGGGCTGGTCTGTATTTTGGATGCCGATAAAGAGGGCTTTTTGCGGTCAGAAACCTCATTGATCCAAACCATTGGCCGCGCCGCCCGCAATGTCGATGGCCGGGTGATCCTCTATGCCGATCGCATGACGGGCAGCATGGAACGCGCCATCCGCGAAACCGATCGCAGGCGCGCCAAGCAATTGGCCTATAATGAAGCGCATGGCATCACGCCGGAAACGGTGAAAAAGCAGATTGGCGATATCATCGCCCATGTCGCATCCGGCGATCAGGTGACGGTTGAGATTGAAGATGGGCCGCAGCACATGGTCGGCCATAATCTGCGCGCCTATATCGAAGACCTGGAAAAGAAGATGCGCGCCGCCGCCGCCGATCTGGAATTTGAAGAGGCCGGCCGCCTGCGCGATGAAATCCGCGCGCTGGAGGCAACCGAACTCGGCCTGCCCGCAGGCGAGCATAAAGCCCCCATCATGGGCCGGTCCAATGAAGGCAAACCAGGGACACGCAAGACACGGTTCGGCAAGACGCAGCGGAAATGGGGGAAGTAAATCCCCCAGCCTGAAGGACCATGCTTCGACACGCTCAGCATAAGCGGGGCGGTGGGGCGTTCAGAAACACCCCCACCCGTTCGCCCTGAGCTTGTCGAAGGGCCGGTATTTGCACGCGTTTTGGAAAGCGGGGCGGGCTATTCGGTATCGAACAACCCGGCGAGCTGTTCGATCATCGTGCCGCCCAGTTGTTCTGCATCCATGATCGTCACGGCGCGCTGGTAATAACGTGTGACATCATGGCCGATACCAATGGCGCACAGCTCCACGGGAGAGCGGTTTTCGATCCAGTTGATCACCTGCCGCAAATGCCGTTCCAGATAGGCGCCATTATTGACCGACAATGTGGAATCATCGACCGGCGCGCCATCGGAAATCACCATCAAGATCTTGCGATCCTCGGGCCGCGCGACAAGCCGGTTATGCGCCCAAAGCAGCGCTTCCCCGTCGATATTTTCCTTCAACAGCCCTTCGCGCATCATCAGGCCAAGCGATTTTTTGGCCCGCCGCCATGGCTCATCCGCGGCCTTGTACAAAATATGGCGCAGATCATTCAGCCGCCCCGGTGATCCCGGACGTCCGGCGGCCAGCCAGCTTTCGCGGCTTTGCCCGCCCTTCCAGGCGCGGGTGGTAAAGCCCAGAATCTCTGTCTTGACGCCACAGCGTTCCAGCGTGCGGGCCAGAATATCGGCGCTGATGGCGGCGATCGAAATCGGGCGGCCCCGCATCGACCCGGAATTGTCGATCAGCAAGGTGACGACCGTGTCCTTAAACTCGGTATCGCGTTCGACCTTATAGGACAGCGAACTGCCGGGAGAGACAACAACGCGCGCCAGCCGGGCGGCATCAAGCAGCCCTTCTTCCTGATCAAAGTCCCAGCTGCGGTTCTGCTGCGCCATCAGGCGCCGCTGCAGCCGGTTGGCAAGTTTCGTCACCGCCCCTTGCAAATGGGTCAATTGCTGATCGAGATAGACGCGCAGGCGCGTCAATTCATCATCATCGCACAGCTCGGTCGCGGCGATGACCTCATCAAATTCGGTCGTCCAGCTTTTATAATCAAATTGCGGCGGCAGGTCTGACAAGGGCCGATTGGGCCGCACGGGCATCATGCCCTCTTCGCCCTCTTCGCCCGGATCGCCATCGGAATCCATGTCCGATTCGGCTTCCATTTCCTGTTGCTCGCCGTCCTCGGCATCGCCTTCGGCCTGTTCGGCGCGCGCATCCATTTGCGCCTCGGCTTGCCCCTCTTCGGACTGTTGCTGATCCTGATCGCCTTCGCCTTGATCCTCGTCCTCGCCCTGATCTTCGCTTTCGGTCGGGTCGATCTCATCGGGATTGGCGGTCAGGTCCAGATCACGCAGCAGCTTTTGGACAAGATGCGCAAAGGCGCCCTGATCTTCCAGCGCCGTTTCAAGCGCCGCCATATCGGCGCCGCCCTTGTCCTCAATCCAGCCGCGCACCATCTCCAGCCCGGCCTGAGCCGCAGCCGGGGCGGCATCTCCGGTCAGCTTTTCGCGCACCAAAAGGCCAATGGCGGTTGGCAAGGGCACCTCATCCGGGGCCTGCGCCCGCGCAATCGGGTCACTGCGCAACCGCATGTCGAGCGCATGGTTCAAATTGGCGCGCACGCCCTGCATGTCGCGCGCACCCAGCGCCTCAATCCGGGCATTTTCAATGGCGTCGAAAACGGCGCCGGCAATCGCCTCTGGCGGGCGATTGGCCATATGGACCTTGTCCGAATGATGCTTCAGCCGCAGCGCCATGCCATCGGCAAAGCCGCGCGCTTCGGCCACCTGATCCGCCGGCAACAAACGGCCCGGCATCGGCACCCGAAAATTCTTGCCCACCTGTGTCGGTGCATCGGCCGTAAAGGCGATTTCAATTTCAGGCTCATGCGCAATGGCGCGCGCCGTGCCGGTCAACACCTGCTTAAATGCATCAAGGGGCGACTGTTCGGCCATGGATGTGCGTTAGCGGCGATTTTCGCCGGGGGAAAGCCACCACAAAAGGGCAGGCTCGAAATAAATCAGGGAAATGCCAGAGGGCCTGTAAGCCGGGTTCTGTCCCCATGCCAAAGCATGATGGGCGACCATTCATCTAGGCGAACCGTTGCCGGCCCGCTCAAGCAACCAACCCGGACGACGGGGAGGAGGAATCCCATATGCCGTCCCTATTCGGTCTTGCTCCCGGTGGGGTTTGCCGTGCCGCCTTTGTTACCAAAGGCGCGGTGCGCTCTTACCGCACCCTTTCGACCTGACCGCGCCGAAGCAACGGCGGTTTGCTTTCTGTGGCACTGTCCCTGGGGTCGCCCCCGCCGGGCGTTACCCGGCACCGTTCCTCGCTGGAGCCCGGACTTTCCTCCCGCAGGTCCGAAAACCTGCCGGCGGCCGCCCGGCCCTCTGGCAGGCGGGGTTTAGGCGCAACCGGCGCGCCGCGCAATGGACCGGGCGTCACGGGGGCAAATCGGTCAGGCGGCAAAGTCCTGATGCGCGCTTTGCCAATGGATCTGCGCCAGCGCGGCATCCGCCATGATCGCGCGGCGCAACTGGCGCACCCGGCCGGGCCACTGGTCCGCGCCTATGGCCAATAAAGCGGCCAGCGGGTCGCGCGCGGCCAGCGCGGCGCCTGCGTGGTGCCACAGGCTGCGCCCGGCGCGGCCATGATGCATCAGATCCGCGAGGACGCAACACTGGCTCGCCGGGCGGCCATCCAGTGGCAGGCGCCCGGCGGCACGGCGCAGATAGCGTCGAAAGGCCATCATCATTTCCCGAATCTGGGCCAGACGCGCGGTGCGATACTGGCGGGTGACATGGATAAGGCGGGCCGCCATATCCACCTCTGCGCCGTCAATCGCGTTCCGCCTTGGGTTCATCCACAGCATCAGCCGGGCGGTGGATCGCGGGCTTTCCAGCGGCATCACCCCGGTGCTGTGCGTCCGGCAGATGCGGCCATCGCGCAGGGTCAACATCGGGAAAAAGGGCTGGACCTCTGCCAAGGTCAGCAGGCGGCGCATCAGGCCGACAAAGGGGCCATCGGGCACATGGGCCGCAAATTGCCCGATGCCAAAGGTAAATCGCGCCCGATCATAGCTGTTGAACGCGGTGAAGCTGCCGCCTTCACAGGCAATGGTTGGGGCCATCACCTGCGCCCACAGGCCGATATCGGGGGCATAGTTGCGCGCCACAAACGCAGGCCGGGGCGGCGGCGCGCCCGGCACGATGTTGCACAAGCCAATCTGGGCGGCATAGCGCACCCGACGGCCAACGAAAAAAGGGCTGCCCCCCGCAGGCCTTGCCCAAAAATCCCCACCCCGCTGCTCAATCCGAAACGCCATACCCAGCCTGCCCCTTGTCCTCACCGGGGCAGAGTCGTGGCGCAAAAGGGGGGCTGTAGGAAAGCGAAATAGGGTTTCAGGCGCGCCGGATCAGGCCCGTTCGAACACCGCCGCAATCCCCTGACCGCCACCAATGCACATGGTTTCAAGACCATAGCGGCCATTGCGGCGATGCAATTCGCGCACAAGATTGGCGAGGATGCGTCCCCCGGTTGCGCCGATCGGATGGCCAAGCGAAATGCCAGAGCCGTTGACGTTCAACCGGCTGCGATCATCCCAGCCCCAGCCTTTGAGCACGGCAAGCACCTGAGGCGCAAAGGCTTCGTTCAGCTCCACCAGATCAATATCATCCCAGGACAGGCCCGTCCGGCTGAACAGCCGCTCCACCGCCGGCACGGGGCCAATGCCCATGCGTGACGGGTCGCAGCCAGCGGCGGCCCAGCTGTGGAACCAGGCCATGGGCTCCAGCCCCAGTTCAGCCAGCTTATCCTCGGCAACGACCAGACAGGCGGCGGCCGCGTCATTTTGCTGGCTGGCATTGCCAGCGGTCACCACGCCGCCTTCAATCGGGCGCAGCTTGCCCAGGCTGTCCATCGTGGCATCGGGACGAAAACCTTCATCCTGCTTGAAAATAATCGGATCGCCCTTTTTCTGGGGGATTGCGATGGGGACAAGCTCATCATCAAATTTGCCGTCCGCCCAGGCCGCCGCTGCGCGCTGATGGCTCATCACGGCATATTCGTCGCAGGCGTCGCGGCTAATGCCATAATCTTTGGCCAGATTTTCGGCCGTTTCGATCATGCCTGAAATCACGCCAAAGCGTTCAATCGGCTGCGACATCACCCGCCCCCGCGCCAAACGATCGTGCATGGTGACCGATCCGGCCCGCGCGCCTTTGCGCATGTCGGTCGTGTAATATTCAACATTCGACATGCTTTCGCAGCCGCCGGCGATGACGACATCGGCAACGCCGGTCTGGATCATCATCGCGGCATCGATAATCGCCTGCAGCCCGGATCCGCAGCGCCGATCCAGCGAATATCCCGGCACACTGATCGGGAAATCGGCGCGCAGCAACGACCAGCGCGCGATGCACGGCGCCTCACCATTGGGATAGCCCTGGGCAAAAATGACATCATCCACCCGCGCCGGATCAAGCCCGGTCCGGTCGATCAGCGCGCGCAGGATCACGCCCCCCAAATCCCCGGCCGTCATGTCGGACAAGGCCCCCAGATATTTGCCAACGGCGGTTCGAATCGGGGCAACAATGGCAGCGCGACGCATGTCGGTCCTCTCCTTGATCAGCTTGGTTATCAATCACCGGTTGGCTTGGGCAGCAACAGCGCAAGCAAGATGGCCCGGCATTCCCCATCGATAATGCCGTCAATCATCTCTGGCCGAAACCGCCGCTGAAAGGCCCGCACGGCCGCTGTGCCGTCGGTCACATCATAGCCAAAGCGTTCCAGCGCCAACAGAAATCCGGCGTCGGTCCAATGGGGGTCCATCAAATTCTTGGTCGGCCTTGGCAAGGCCAGCCGCAAGCGCGCAAGCCGCGCCCAGGGGAATAACTCGCCCGGATCATCCTTGCGGGCCGGGGCCACATCGCTGTGCCCCACCACATTGCCGCGCGTAATGCCATAACGGGGCACGATCGCCCCCACCAATCGGATCACGGCGTCAATCTGCGCCTCGGGAAAGGGGCGATAGCCAAATTCATGTCCGGGATTGACGATTTCAATCCCGATGCTGGCCGAATTGACGTCGCTGGTCCCCCGCCACCAGGATCGTCCGGCATGCCAGGCGCGGTGTGCTTCATCGACCATGCGGATGATCTGGCCGTCTTCGGCCACGACATAATGGGCCGAAACCTTGGCCTCTGGGTCGGCCAAACGCTGGATGGCCGAGGCCGCGTCGATCATGCCGGTATAATGGAGGACAACCATCGACACCGGCAGCGCCCGTGCATCGAAATTGGGGGACGGTGTGTCGATGATATCGTCCATATCAATCCTGTTTCGTCTCACCTGCCTGTGCGGTTCTCAACGTGACAATCGCCACGCCGGCCAGCACGATCACCCCGCCCGCGATCATCACCGGTGTCAAGGGGGTCCCGAACCAGACCGATGCCGCAATCACCGAAATCACGGGCGTCGGCAGCGTCAATGGCACAACTGCGCTCACCGGGTGCCGTTGCAACAACAGGCTCATCGCGCCTTGCCCGATGACCGTTGATCCCAAAGCAGAAAAAAGGATCCAGCCCAGGGTGGATAGCGGCAAGTCTGATACGCTGGCCATGCCCGCCGGCTCTGCGATCAGCGCCACGGGCAACAGCACCAGCGTCCCGACAAGGCCAACCCAGGCATAGATGGTCAGCACGGGAACGCCAATCAACCGACGCTGGATCAGCGAACAAATCGCCCAGATAAAGCTGGCCAGCGCCGTCAGCGCCAGACCCAGGCGTTCGTCCACCGCATGAGGATCAAAAACCAGCAAAACAACGCCCGCAAAGGCCAGTGTCATGCCCGCGATGCGGTATTTGTGGATGCGCTCGCCAAGGAAGATCACCGCAAGGACCAGCGAAAACGGCGCGCCCAACTGCCCGGCTATGGCCAGCGCGCTGACATTGGTGGACACAGCCATGGAAATATTGACGACGATGTAAAACGCCCCGCCCGCCAGCGCGCCCAGCAGGATCAGCTCTCGCATCCGGCCTTCCACAATCCGCAGCGCAGGCAGGCAGATCAGCAACACCATCACCTGGCGCAGCCAACCCGCGGTCAAGGGCGAAACAAGATCGACGCCCATTTTAACGGCGATCAGGTTCAACCCCCACATGACATTCATCGCTATGGCGACCAGAATGTCATAGCCGGTGAATTTGGGGTGCGCAGCCACGGTCATCCCCCTCCCATAAGACGGCTGCCCGGCAATGCAAATCCCGCGGCGCAACGCATGCCACCGGCCCGGACCGAATGGCGGATCAGGCAGCCCGCGGCAAAAACGCCCCGAAAAGAATATGGGGCGCACCTTCTGGCGAAAGTTGCAGCGCGCCGCCGGTCGCACTGGTCATGCCATGCACCATCCAGGCCGCGGCCAAACGTGGCGTCAGATCAGCGGCCAGCACATCGCCGCACAGCGCCTGACGGATCGCCGGATCCAGCACCAGCCGATCACCCGTGGCGCGCACCACAATTTCGGCGCGGTCGGCATGGCGTTCGGCCCCAATGTCCAAACGCCCGCCGCGCACCAGCGCGTCGCCGGCGATCATGGCGAGATTGAGGAGGATTTTCGCGACCGGCTTGGGCAATAACGGGTCGGTGACCAGCCAGCCAATCGAAACACGCTTGCTGGCGGCGAAAAGCCCCTCCAATGCTGCGCGTACTTCTTCGCTGCTCACCTCGTCGCCAAAGCCACCCGCCGCCCCGAAGGCAAGGCGAAAAAATTTCAGCTTATGGGTGGTTGCCCGGGTGCTTTCGGCCAAAAGATCAAGGCATTGCTGGCGAATTTCGGGATCATCTTCTTCGGCCAAAAGCTCCAGACCATTGCTGAGCGCCCCGACAGGGCTCAACAGATCATGGCACAGGCGCGAACATAACAGGCTCGCAAACGCGATCGCATCGATTGTCATACGCAAACTCCGCAAGACCCTTCAGGACATGCAGCCCTGCCTTGGCCCAGCGTTTAGCGCACGGCAAGCGCGACCTGTTCAAACCGGCCGAACAGCGGGCCATTTTCCACGGCGCGCCAGCATCCCAGATCGGCCTGTGTCAGGATGAGCCAAAATTGCCCATCCGGTGCTGCACAGCGGGCGTCCTCGGCCGATGGCATGGCCCGGCCATTGGGGTGCGAATGCCAATTGCCGATCACCGCCGGCGCGCCATCCCGCGCGGCGCGATGGGCCGCGATCAACACTGCAGGATCAATTTCAAAATGGGCGGCGGGGTTCGGCGCAACATTGGCCGCGATCCGGATATCGGTGACCTGCGCCGCGCCGCCAAGCAACAAGCCACACGTCTCCTCATGCGGCCGCGCCGCCACATGGTCTTGCAGCTGGCGCAGTAAATGGCTTGAAATCCGCAGCATCATGGCGCCAAGGCTATGGCATGAGCGACGCAGCAATCCAAGAACAGGCGATGATCCCGGCTGACATGGCCGGATGGCGGCTGGACCGTGCCTTGGCGGCCCTCCTCCCCCGTTATTCGCGGGAACGCCTGAAATCGCTGATTTCGGCGGGGCACGTGACCAGCAATGGCCAATTGGTGCGGGATCCGTCGCTCAAGGTGCGTGAGGGCACCGCTTATGGCGTTGCCATTCCGGCCCCGGCACCGGCGCATAATGTGCCGCAGGACATTCCCTTGCACATCCTGTTTGAGGATGATCATCTGCTTGTCGTGGATAAGCCCGCCGGGCTGGTCGTGCATCCAGCGGCGGGCAATTTTGACGGCACGATGGTCAACGCCCTGCTCCACCACTGCGCCGGCCGATTGTCGGGCATTGGTGGCGTCGCACGGCCGGGGATCGTGCACCGGATTGATAAGGATACGTCGGGGCTTTTGGTCGTCGCCAAAACAGACCCGGCGCATGAAGGGCTTGCCGCACAATTTGCCAAGCACAGCATTGACCGGCGCTACACCGCCATTGTTGCGGGCCGGCCCAAAACCCCAGCCGGCCGGATTGAGGCCAATCTTGCCCGATCGCCCACCAACCGCAAGAAAGTGGCGATTGTCGGCCCCGGCAAGGGTAAGCACGCCATCACCCATTGGCGGCTGGTCGCGCCCTTGCGGCACGCCGCCCAGGTTGAATGCCAGCTTGAAACCGGGCGGACGCATCAGGTGCGCGTGCACATGGCCTCAATTGGCCACCCGCTTTTGGGCGATCCGGTATATGGCCGGTCGCGTCCGGAACATCGGGAGGTGCTCACGCGTTTAGGCTTTGAACGACAGGCGCTGCATGCGGCACGGCTGGGCTTTATCCACCCCATAACGGGGGGGTCTTTAAATTTCGAAAGCCCCATCCCATCTGATATGGAGCGACTGTTGATAGAACTTCAGCTATAAGCAGCCGCAAGCGACTTTGCTTGATGAGGGAGTCGCGGACAGGGAGATGAGAATGACCGGCAAATCGCTGGCTGTGAAATCAAAGGCCCCGACCACCATTCCTGCGCTGAACAGCGAGGAAGGGCTCAACCGCTATTTGGCTGAAATCAAGAAGTTTCCGATCCTTTCGGCCGAAGAAGAATATATGCTGGCAAAGCGGTTTGAAGAGCATCAGGACCCGGAAGCCGCTGCGAAGCTCGTCACATCGCACCTGCGCCTCGTGGCCAAAATCGCCATGGGCTATCGCGGCTATGGGCTGCCCGTTTCTGAACTGATCGCCGAGGGAAATATCGGCCTGATGCAGGGCGTGAAGAAATTTGAACCCGATCGCGGCTTTCGCCTCGCAACCTATGCCATGTGGTGGATCAAGGCGTCGATCCAGGAATTTATTCTGCGATCCTGGAGCCTTGTGAAGCTCGGCACGACCGCGGCGCAGAAGAAGCTTTTCTTCAACCTGCGCCGGATGAAAAAGAATCTCGACGCCTATGAAGATGGCGATTTGCGCCCGGAAGATGTGCGCAAAATTGCGACCGATCTGGGTGTGACCGAAGAAGAAGTGATCAGCATGAACCGCCGTATGCTCGGCGGTGGCGACACCTCGCTCAACGTCTCGTTGAATGAGGATGGCGAAGGCCAATGGCAGGACACGCTGGTCGATGACGGGCCGTTGCAGGATGAAATTGTCGCCGATGCGGAAGAACGCATTCAGCGCCATGCGCTGTTGATCGAAGCGATGCAGAGCCTGACCGACCGCGAAAAGCAGATCCTGACCGAACGGCGCCTTGTTGATGAGCCGCGGACGCTTGAAGAATTGAGCCAGGAATTTGGCGTCTCGCGCGAACGCGTGCGTCAGATTGAGGTGCGCGCCTTTGAAAAGCTGCAAAAGGCCATGATGCGGATTGCCAGCGAACGGCATTTGCTGCCCGCCGCCGCCTGATTGCATTGGCCCTCTTTCGCTGTCGGAAAGAGGGCCGGCAGGCCTCAGCTATAGACAAATTCCGCGCCATCGAGGTCGATTGCCGGAATCTCATCCTTTTCGCGCCAATAATCCTGATTGTGCCGCCATTCCGGCTTGTCGCCGCGCTTGGGCATTTTGTGCAGATCGCGCATCAGATAGCTGGGATTGAAATTCTCTTCCTCAATCCACGGCAATAACGGCATGTTATGATCCGATGGCCGCAGCTGAACCTCAACGCGCGCCGCGCCCTTGCGCGTCATATGGTTGAGCAGACGACAGACAAAATCACCCAGCATATCGACCCGCAGCGTCCAGCTGGCCCGGAAATATCCAAAGACCCACAGCATGTTCGGGACACCCGTGAACATCATGCCGCGATAGGTCACCGTCTCTGACCAATCGACAGGTGCGCCATCGACTTCAAACGGAATATCGCCCAGGACCGACAGCTTAAAGCCGGTGGCGGCCATGATGATATCGGCTTCCAGCTCTTCGCCGGATTTCAACAAAATGCCTTTTTCCGTAAACCGGTCAATGTGATCAGTGACAACGCTCACTTCGCCACGGGCCACAGCCTGAAAGATATCGCCGTCCGGCACAAAGGCCAGACGCTGCTGCCAGATCCGATAATTGGGCGTGAAATGCGGCTCAAACTGGAAATCCGGCCCGGCATAAAGCCGGATGAGTTCCTTCAATTCTTCAACAACCACATCGGGTTCATCAATGCAGCGCTGCGTCAGCACTTGCTGGTCATGCATGATCTGCAAGCGCACGACGCGATGGATCGTTGGTTCATCCACGCCTATTTCACGCAGACGATCGGCCAGTTCATTCTGGTTCGGTCTGCAGAAGAAATATGTGGGGGACCGTTGCAGCATCGTGACATGCGCCGCCTTGCCGGCCATGGCCGGAATGACGGTGGCGGCCGTCGCGCCTGACCCGATGACGATCACCTTTTTGCCCGTAACATCAATGTCCGGCGTCCATTTCATCGCATGGATGAACAGGCCCTTGAACTTATCCCGGTCGGTCCAGTCGGGGATGTAGGGATCGTTATGGTTATAATAGCCCTGGCACATCCAAAGGAAATTGCAGGTAAAATGATGCGTCTTGCCGTCGGCTTTGCTGATCGCTTCCACCGTCCACAAATTGGTCGCACGCGAAAAGCTGCAATGGGTGATGGTATGGCCATAGCGGATATGGTCGTTCAGGCCATTCTCCTCAATCACCTCTCCCATATACTCGAGGATCGCTTCGGCAGAGGCAATGGGCGGGCCAATCCAGGGCTTGAACCGATAGCCAAAGGTATAGAGATCTGAGTCAGACCGGACGCCGGGATATTTATGCGTTTCCCAAGTCCCGCCAAATGTGTCCTTCGAGTCGAGAATCACAAAGCTCTGATCGGGGCATTGGTCCTTCAGATGAACGGCAGAGCCGATGCCCGAAATGCCTGCACCGGCAATCAAAACATCGAAATGCGTAACGTCAATCGCCCGATCCTGCTGCGCGGGCGCCGCGACTTTATCCAGCATCCTCTATCCTCTCTCATCGTCCTTTTGACGGACTTTCCTGTGCGATGATGACGGGCACATTGATCGAAATCAACCATTGCGCAAAACCCCCGCTCAGCGGCCGAAAATCAAGGCCAACCCCCTTTTGCTGCGGCGCAAAAAACTATCGCTTGAAATGCATTGCACCTTGCGAAACATGAGGACGGACTGCGTTTTTCTGAGTCGCGTTGAAAGGATCTGACATGACCGACCCAATCGTGATTTCCGCTTATGCCCGGACGCCCATGGGCGGCATGCAGGGGGCGCTGGCCTCTGTTCCGGCGACCAAATTGGGGGCCATTGCCATAGAGGCTGCGGTCGCGCGCGCCGGGGTGGCGCCAGAGGCGGTGGATCAGGTGATTATGGGCTGTGTTCTGCCCGGCGCTTTGGGTCAGGCACCGGCGCGTCAGGCGGCCATCGGGGCTGGCCTGCCGCTGTCCACCGGGGCGACGACGATCAACAAGGTGTGCGGGTCTGGCATGAAAGCGACGATGATGGCGGCCGAAGCGATTATCGCCGGCACATCGGATGTCGTGGTAGCCGGCGGCATGGAAAGCATGACCAACGCGCCCTATCTGCTCACCAAACATCGCTCTGGCGCCCGGCTGGGGCATGACAGCATCAAGGACTCCATGTTCCTGGACGGGCTTGAAGACGCCTATGAGCCCGGCCGCGCCATGGGCAGCTTTGCCGAAGACAGCTGCCGCGAATATCAATTCACACGCGCAGCACAGGATGATTATGCGCTGCGATCGCTCACCCGCGCCAAGGACGCCATCGCATCGGGCGCTTTTCAGCGGGAAATTGTGCCGGTCGAAGTCACCGGGCGCGCGGGCACATTGCTGGTTGAAATCGATGAACAGCCCGGCAATGCCAAGCCCGATAAAATCCCCAGCCTAAAGCCCGCTTTCGCCAAGGACGGGACGATCACCGCGGCCAATGCGTCCTCAATCTCTGACGGGGCGGCCGCCCTTGTTGTCACGCGCGAAAGCGTCGCCAAGGCGCAGGGCCTGCCCATTGCGGCGCGTGTCATCGCCTGGGCAACCCACAGCCAAGAGCCGGCGCGCTTCACCTCGGCCCCTGTGCCTGCGATCCGCAAGGTCATGGAAAAGGCCGGCTGGTCGCTGGAGGATGTTGATCTGTTTGAGATCAACGAAGCTTTTGCGATGGTCCCGATGATCGCGATGGCAGAACTGGGGATTCCGGCGGACAAGCTGAATGTGAATGGCGGCGCCACTGCGCTGGGCCACCCCATTGGCGCATCGGGCGCGCGGATTATCGCCACGCTGATCGCGGCATTAGAGGCACGTGGGCTGAAACGCGGCATTGCATCTTTGTGCATTGGCGGCGGCGAAGGAACGGCAATTGCCGTTGAACGCGTAGGATAGACTCTCGACATTGGGGTTCAGCCTTGGCAAGGGCGACCCATGGCGATGAAGGATTATTTCTTCTGCGGGATTGGCGGATCGGGCATGATGCCCCTTGCGCTTATCGTTGCAGGTCAAGGACATAAGGTCGCCGGGTCTGACCGATCGCTGGATCAGGGGCGGACCGCACCGAAATTTGACTGGCTGCGCGCACGCGGCGTGGACCTGTTCGCGCAGGACGGCAGCGGCATCACCCGTGCGGACCAGATTATTGTCGCGTCCACGGCTGTTGAAGACACCGTGCCAGATATCATTGCCGCGACACGCGTGGGCGCACAGCGCCTGCGGCGGGCCGATCTGTTGGCCCAATTGTTCAACGACGCCGCGCTGGGCATCGCAATCGGCGGGACAAGCGGCAAATCCACCGTCACGGGCATGATTGGCTGGATCTTCCATGCGCTGGGCCAGGATCCCACCGTCATGAATGGCGCGGTGATGAAGAATTTCGCGACCGAAGACGCGCCTTTTGCCAGCGCATTGGTGGGCCAGGGCGATGCCTTTATCAGCGAGGTGGATGAAAGCGACGGCTCCATCGCGCTCTATGCGCCTGATATCGCGGTTTTGAACAATATTGCGCTTGACCATAAATCGATGGATGAACTGCGCGCCCTGTTCGGCGCCTTCACCGCCAAGGCGCGGGTGGCGATCCTCAATCTCGATAATGACGAAGTCGCCCGCCTGCCGCGTGACAATGCCCGCACCTATTCGCTGGGCGCGGTACCCGCCGATCTGATGGCGCGCGACATTGTTGAGCGGCCCGATGGCATTGATTTTTCGGTCAACGGCATTCCGGTGTCCTTGCAGGTGCCGGGACGGCATAATGTTTCCAATGCCCTTGCCGCCCTTGCAGCGGCCGAAGCCGCCGGGCTGAAACTGGCCGATGCGGCGCGCGCGATTGGCGGCTTTACGGGATTGCGGCGCCGGCTTGAAATCACAGGGAGCGCCGGCGGCGTGACCGTGATCGATGATTTTGGCCATAATCCTGATAAGATCACGGCCACGCTGTCGGCTTTGCATGCCTTTCCGGGGCGCTTGCTGATCTTTTTCCAGCCACATGGCTATGGTCCGCTCAAGCAGATGGGCGATGCCCTGATCACCACCTTTGTGCAAAACATGGCCGCTGATGACCGGCTGATCCTGTGCGATCCCGTCTATTTTGGCGGCACAGTGGATCGATCCGTCGGCAGTGGCGACATTGTTGCAGGCGTCCGCGCGGGGCAGCGCCATGCCGAACATGTGCCAGACAGGGCGGCGTGCGGCGATCGGCTGATCGCCATGGCCCAGCCGGGGGACCGCATTGTCGTGATGGGGGCGCGGGATGACACGCTGTCGAGCTTTGCAGCTGAGCTTGTCGCGCGCTTGGGGGGCTGAACATGGCTGCACGCGTTCAACTTGTCATCAACCCGGATGCCGGGGGCTTCAACCTTGATCGGGTATTGGCGCTGCGCGAGGCGTTTCGGCGCCTTGGCGCGCGGGTGACGCTTGCGCATATCGGGCCGGGCCGGCAATTGCTGGTGGAAGATGATGCCAATCTGATCGTCGTCGCAGGCGGCGATGGCACTTTTCGTCATGCGGCCATGGCTCTGCTGGCCAGTGGCCGGGACTTGCCGATTGCCTGTTTCCCCATGGGCACGGTCAATCTGCTGCATCTGGAAGTTGGCGGCCCAACCGAACCTGATGATTTTGCGCATGTCGCGCTCAATCAGGTCAAGGCGCAATTCCATGTGCCTGCGGTTGTGAATGGCCAGATGTTCTTTGCCTGTGCCAGCGTTGGCCCGGACGCAGCGGCTGTGTCTGGCGTATCACTGCGCCTGAAGGGCCTGATCGGCCGCTATGCCTATCTTGTCGCGATGATCAAATTGCTGCGGCGCTGGGATCGCCCGCAATTGACGATTGTCGCCGATGGCAAGACCTTTCGGTGCGAAGCGGTTTATATTGCCAAGGGCGTCTATTTCGCCGGCCCCTATACCTTCGCGCCCGAAGCCAGACGGACGACAGCCAAGCTGCATGTTGTGGCGCTTAAGCGTGCGGGGCGCCGTGATTTCTGGCGCTTCCTGCGCGGCGTGATGCGGGGGCGGCCGCTGGAAGATCGCGCCAACCTGATCCCCATCAACTGCTCAAGACTGGACATCCTCAGCGATGACCCCTTGCCCGTGCAGGCGGATGGTGATGCGGTGGCAACATTGCCTGCGCGCATCGAAGTGTCCGGCCAAAGGCTTCGTCTGCACTAACCGGCCCTTCACGCAAGAGAGGCCCTTGACGCAGGCCCGGCAATCGCGTCCATTCGCGTTCAGAAGATCCCAGGGAGCAAAGATTTATGGCAAAGCGCCTGACGCTTTATATCGGCATTGCCTTGGTGCTTGGCATTATTGTCGGGGCCGTGGTGAACGCGACTGCATCTGCCGACGTCATTGCAGATATTGTCAAATATCTGGGCCTTGTGACCTATGCCTTTTTGCGGCTGATCAAGATGATCATCGCGCCGCTCGTCTTTGGCACGCTGGTCGCTGGCATCGCACATATGGGGGATACGGCCGCCCTGGGCCGTGTTGGACTGCGTTCTATCCTCTGGTTTTTGGCGGCAAGCCTTGTCTCGCTCAGCCTTGGGCTGGTGCTCGTCAATCTGTTCCAGCCGGGTGTCGGGATTGATCTGGCCCTGCCCCCTGCAACCGCCGATGCCGGCGTCACCCAGACGGGCTTTGATGCCAAGAAATTCGTCGGGGACATTATCCCGATGTCAATTGTGGACGCGATGGCCACCAATACGATTTTGCAGATCGTTGTCTTTTCGGTGTTTTTCGGCGTTGCGATGACCGCCATTGGTGAAAAGGCCAGCCCGATCATCCGGGGCGTCGATGCCCTGGTTGAAATCATGCTGGTCGTCACCGGCTATGTTATGCGCTTTGCCCCCTTTGCGGTCTTTGCCGCGGTTGCCGCCGTTGTTGCAGAAGAAGGGCTTGGCATCCTTGCCAAATACATTGAATTCATCGCGACCTTCTATCTTGGTCTGGCGATTTTGTGGGTGTTGCTGCTGGGCGCGGCGGTGGCCTTTATCGGCCTGCGCGCGCTCAGCCTGATCCGCTATATTCGTGAGCCTTTGCTCGTCGCCTTTTCAACCGCCTCATCCGAAGCCGCCTTCCCGCGGACGCTGGATGCGCTTGATCGGTTCGGCGTGCCGCGCCGCATTGGCAGCTTTGTTCTGCCGCTTGGCTATTCGTTCAACCTCGACGGGTCGATGATGTACATGACCTTTGCGACGATCTTCATCGCACAGGCCTATGGCATTGATCTGACCCTGGGTCAGGAAATCCTGATGCTGTTGACGTTGATGCTGACATCAAAGGGGATGGCCGCAGTGCCGCGCGCCAGCCTTGTCGTTATTTCGGCCACCTTGGCGATGTTCGGCATTCCCGAAGCCGGGCTGCTGCTGATCCTGGGCGTGGACCATTTCCTCGATATGGGCCGCACGGCGACCAATGTCGTCGGCAATACAGTCGCCAGCGTGATCGTGGCCAATTGGGAAGGCGGGCTGGATGCGCCGCAACCGGTAGAGCTTGATCCGCCCCATGCCCCCTCGTCACGTGAAGGGACCGCCCATCCGGCCCCGCGCGAAGGCGAACCGGGCGGCGTCAGCTGATCCCTGCAACCGGTTGATCGCAGACCGCGCCGATGGACGCCCTGACGCCTCTGGACTGGGTTGTACGCAGCGATGGCCTGCGCCTGGCCGCCCGATATCGCGCAGGTCGGCCTGATGCGCCCTGCCTGGTCTTTCTGCCCGGCTATGCCTCGGACATGCAGGGCAGCAAGGCCATTGCGCTCGACGCCTGGGCGGCAAAGACGGGCCATGGCTTGCTGCGCCTTGATTATTCCGGCTGCGGCGAAAGCGAAGGCCAGTTTGCAGACGGAACATTGGCCCAATGGCGCGACGATGCCCGGCTGGTGGTCGATCATTTCGTCCCCGGTCCTTTGTTCCTGATCGGATCGTCCATGGGCGGCTGGCTGGCGCTGCTGCTTGCCCTTGCTTTGGGCGATCGGGTGTCCGGTCTGGTTGGCATCGCAGCGGCGCCTGATTTCACCGATTGGGGCTTTACCGCTGCGGAAAAGGCGCACATCGAAGCGCACGGCAAGCTGCTGCGCGCGTCCGATTATGGGCCAGAACCCATGCTGACAACGCAGGGTTTTTGGGCGTCCGGGCAGAGTTTGCGGCTACTTGATGCGCCGATTGACCTGACCTGTCCGGTCCGTTTGCTGCAGGGCCAGCGCGATCCCGATGTCCCATGGGACCTTGCCCTTCGGCTCGCTGCGCAACTGCGTTCAGATGATGTGCAGGTTCACCTTGTCAAAGATGGCGACCATCGGCTGTCGCGGCCGGCCGATATCGATCTGCTGACAGATATCGTCACACGCCTCATGGAGACTTTGTGACCCCCCTGCTGCTGATTGCGCTGGCGTCTGCCAGCCCCACCGCTGCGGCCGCACCCGATGATGTGCGCTTTCGCGACTGCCTGATGATGGTCGATCGTGATCCAGAAGCCGCCATTGCCTATGCCGGGCAATGGCGGGTTGACGGCAGCCTTGTTCTGGCGCGGCAATGCCTGGGCATGGCCTATGCCGCGCAGCAACGCTGGGCATCGGCCGTGGTTGCCTTTCAACAGGCGGCCCAGGCCTCTGAAGGCACGCAAGATGGCCGGGCGGCTGGCCTTTGGGTGCAGGCGGGCAATGCGGCGCTTGCCATCGGGAACTTTGGACAGGCGCGGGGCTTTTTCGATGCTGCGCTGGCACTGGGCACGCTGACGGGCGCAGACGCTGGGGAGGCCCGGCTGGATCGCGCCCGCGCGCTTGTGGCTATGGGCGATGTAAAGCGCGCCCGCACAGATCTGGACGCCGCCATCGGCCTTGTGCCGGAAGACCCGCTGCTGTGGCTATTATCCGCAACATTGGCGCGCCGCATGGGGGATCTGGATCGCGCCCAAAAGGACATTGCAGAGGCGGCCAAAAGGGCGCCAGATGACGCCTCTGTCGCGCTGGAGGCAGGCAATATTGCCGCCATGGCGGGTCAGGATGCGGCCGCCAGAACTGCGTGGGAAGCGGCCATCCGGCTGGCGCCCAAGAGCCCGCAAGCACAATCGGCCGCCGCTGCCCTTGCCCAGTTTTCATCCAGCCCGACCGAAGCCACGCCGCCGCAGCCCTAAGGCAACGGCCCCAGGCACCGGACATGAAAGCGCTTTTCTGAACGCGCCCAAAGGCGTATCCTGTGGGTCAAGAGTCTTAACCTGCCCGCCCCATCCTGGCCGTGGCATCAGGAGCATCTGGTGATCAAATATCTTCATACCATGATCCGCGTATCCGATCCGGCGGCCACCATTCGGTTTTTTGAATTGCTGGGTCTTCAGGAATTGCGTCGCTTTGATAATCCGGAAGGCCGCTTCACCTTGATCTTTCTGGCAGCCCCCGGAGATGAAGACGCCCAGATTGAACTGACGCATAATTGGGATGAAAGCGGGTATGGCGAAGGCCGCAACTTTGGCCATGTCGCGTATCGCGTTTCCAATATTTACGAGGTTTGCCAACGCCTGATGGACGGTGGCGTGACCATCAACCGCCCGCCGCGCGATGGCCGGATGGCCTTTGTCCGCACGCCGGACAATATCTCGGTTGAACTGTTGCAGGCGGGGGATGCACTGCCCCCGGCAGAACCTTGGACATCGCTGCCCAATATCGGAAAATGGTAGGTCGCCCATGACGCTGGACATCGCCCGCATCGCCGTTTTGTCAGACAATTATGTTTGGCTGGTGCACGAACCACTATCCGGGGAAACTGTGGCGGTTGACCCGGCAGTGGCCGGCCCCGTGCTGGACGCCTGTACCGCGCGTGGGTGGAAAATCACGCAGATCTGGAACACGCATTGGCACCCGGATCACACCGGCGGCAATGCCGAAATCAAGGCCGCAACGGGCTGCCTGATCACTGGACCAGCGGCCGAGGCAGACCGGATCCCGACACTCGACCGGCAGGTCAGCGGCGGCGAAAGCATCGCGATTGGCGGGGTGCGGGCCAATGTCATCGATGTGCCCGCGCACACATCTGGCCATATCGCGTTCCATTTACCCGAAGCCAAGGCGGCTTTTGTCGGGGATACGCTGTTCGCCATGGGCTGTGGTCGCTTGTTTGAAGGCACGGCGGACCAGATGTTTGCGAATATGCAGACGCTGGCGGCGCTCCCGCCGGACACCGCCGTCTATTGTGCGCATGAATATACCCAGTCGAATGGCCGCTATGCGCTGGTCGCAGAACCAGACAATGCTGCCATTGCGGCACGCATGGCGCATGTCGAGGCGGCGCGTGCGCGCGGCGAGGCGACGGTCCCCACAACCATTGCCGAAGAACTGGCCACCAACCCCTTTATGCGTGCCAAATCCGCTGCTGAATTGGCGGAACGGCGCGCGGCCAAGGATAATTTCCGTTAAGCGGCCGGCAGTGTCGCGCCATAAGGATCACGCCATGCGTCTCATCTGGATCAGCTTGCCGCTTCTTGCACTTGCCGCCTGCGCCACCACCGCTCAATCCTCGCAGAGCCGGGCCGACACCGCCCAGAAAGAGGCGACGCGGCTGACCAAGCTGTTGTCCGGCTTTACGCCCGGCAAGCCGCAATCCTGCGTCACCAGCCGCGACCTGCGGGGCCCGGAAGCCTTTGGTGAAACGACTTTGATCTTCCGAGCCGGGCGCAATGTGATCTATCGCAACGAAACCCGCGGGTCATGCCGGGGCATTGCCCGCGGTGAGGTGCTGATCACGCAACAATATAGCAGCGAACTGTGCGCCGGCGACATCGCCCGCACGGCAGATCTGCGCACGGGCTTTCAATCCGGCAGCTGCGTCCTGGGCGATTTTGTGCCCTATCGCCGGACGTCCAAATAATCCGCGCTGCGCCTCAGGCCTTGTAAAGTGCATCCAGCCGCGCGCCGTAAATCTGCCGGATCATGTGCCGGCGGATCTTCAGGCTGGGCGTCAGCATTTCGTTGTCGATCGTAAAGGCATCCGGCGTCAATGTGATCTTGCGCACCTTTTCGGTGACAGACACTTGCGCATTGACCCGATCGACCGCCGCCATGACCGCCGTTCGAAATGCCGGCAGATCGCACAGGCTGGCCAGGTCATAAGGCTCATCATTGGCTTGGGCCCATTCGACCGCCCATTCCGGATCGGGAACCACCAGACCCACCAGATGCGGCCTTTTGTCGCCAGAAACCATCGCTTGAAAGATTTCAGGCTGCAGCGTCAACATGCCTTCCACCTTTTGCGGGCTGACATTTTCGCCCTTGTCGTTGACGATGATGTCCTTTTTGCGATCGGTGATGCGGATGCGGCCCTTGTCGTCGATTTCGCCAATATCGCCGGTGTGAAGCCAGCCATTTTGCAGCGCGCGGGCGGTTTCTGCCTCATTGCGCCAATAGCCGTGCATCACGAGTTCGCCGCGCACCAGAATCTCGCCATCCTCGGCAATCTTCACCTCAACATTCTTGAGCGGCGGGCCAACCGTGTCCATTTTCAGGCCCACCTTGGGCCGATTGCACGAGATGACGGGGGCGGCCTCTGTTTGGCCATAGCCTTGCAGCATGGTGAGCCCCATGGCGTGGAAGAACACGCCGATTTCGGGGTTGAGCGGCGCGCCGCCTGAGACCATCGCCTTCATCCGGCCGCCAAAACGCTGCTGAATCTTGGGCCGCAAGGTGCGGTTGATGATGGCATTCATCGGCAGGTCCAAAAGGCCAAGGCCGCCCTTCAGATCCTTTTCGCCCAGCGCGAGCGCGCGGCGCATCAACGCCTGCGGCACCTTGCCCTGTTTTTCGATCTGTTTGAGGATGCGCGCGCGCAGCACTTCAAACAGACGGGGCACCACAACCATGATCGTCGGGCGCGTTTCCTCGATATTCGAGGCCAGCTTGTCGAGCCCTTCGGAATAATAGATTTGCGCGCCCAGGCCGATCGGGAAATGCTGGCCGCCGGTATGTTCATAGGCATGCGACAGCGGGAGGAAGGACAGGAAAACTTCGTCGTCCCAGCCAAAATCCTCGGCAATCACCTCCACACAGCCTTCGACGTTGCACAAAATTGCGCCATGATGCTGGCGCACGCCACGCGGGGCGCCGCCGGTGCCGCTGGTGTAAATGAGGCACGCCAGATCATCGCGGGTAAAGCGCGCCTCGGCATGGGCGGCACAGGCTTCCACATCCGCAGGCGTATTCACCATATCGGCCCAGCGACGAATGGTCACGCCCGTGGATTGGCCAACGCGCAGCTCCTCTATGCCGATCAATTGATGCGCGCGCGTCGCCCGGATCGCGGCCGGCATGACCGATTGCGCCAGCTTGGCCGTCGAAACGATGATCGCGCTTGCACCTGAATCCTCGATGATATGCTGGTGATCGCGTTCGGTATTGGTGGTGTAGGTGGGCACCGTCACACACCCCGCCGCCATGATGCCCAGATCCGCGATGCACCATTCGGGCCGGTTTTCTGAAACAAGCATCACGCGATCGCCGGGTTCAAGGCCGATGTCTTTCAGCGATTGCGCAAGTGCAGCGACCTGCCGGGCCGCTTCTGCCCAGCTCATCGCTTGCCATTGGCCGCCCTGCTTTGCCCAAAGGAAGGGCGCATCGCCTTTGTCCTTCGCCCGCCGGAAGAACATCGTCACCAGGTTCGGGAAATGTTCAAACGCCCTCATGCGACCCAACTCCTGTTCATTTTTGTCTTTCAGCCACAATGGCCTAGCAGCGCTATTCGCTCAACCCCACACCATCGCTGCGGGGATCGGCAGCGCCAATCCAGCCCGTCGGCGTCCGCTCTGCCGCATTCGCTTTGGACGGCATGATCGGATTGGCCTGCACTGCCCGCCCAAAAGCGGCCAGCGCGTCTATCTTTTGCGCCAAGGGCGTGCCGGCTTCAACCAGCAGCGTATCCCCACTGAACCAAAGATTGGGGGCCGCCAGCGCCTGCGGCGCCGATAAGCCCCAATCCAGATGCGCGATCAGCGTCTTGGCAACCTGCATGATGATGCGCTTGCCGCCCGCCGCCCCAACCGCAAAAAGCGGCTGTCCATCCGGGCCATAGACGATTGTGGGGGCCATAGAGGATACCGGGCGCTTGCCCGGCTGCGGACGGTTGGCCACCGGCGCGCCATCCTTCATCGGGGCCAGCGTGAAATCGGTCAGTTCGTTGTTCAGAACCATGCCCGCAGCAACAAGCTGGCTGCCAAATGGCCCTTCAACGGTTGAGGTCATGCTGGCAACATTTCCCCGCCGATCAATCGCCACAAAATGGGTGGTGCCTGCCTTTTCACCAGACAGCGCGGCCGTGCGTGGCGCGGCGCCCGGCGGGACACCCGCTTCATAATTGCGGCGCGCGGCCGTTTCAGAAATCAGCGCCGACCGGCTGGCGATATAGGCCGGATCCAGCAACCCGGCGACCGGCACCGGCACGAAATCGGCATCCGCCAAATAGGCTTCCCGGTCCGCATAAGCGAGCATCATCGCCTCTGCGATCAGGTGCCAGGCCTTGGGATCATTGGGGCCCATGGTCTTGAGGTCAAAGCGTTCGAGCATGCCCAGAATCTGGAAGACTGTGGTTGCCCCCGACGATGGTGGGCCCATGCCGCACAGCCGATAGATGCGATACCGCACACAGACCGGGGGCCGTGCCTTGGCCTCATAAGCCGCCAGATCGGCAAGCGTCATTGGCGCCGCATTTTTCGGCGCTTGCGACACGGCCGCGGCAATGTCGCGCGCAATGCGCCCCTTGTAAAACGCATCCGGCCCCTTGCGCGCAATCTGCCGCAGCGTTTTCGCAAGCGCAGGATTGCGCACTGTTTCGCCCGCAACCTTGGGCCGGCCATCCTGAAAATAGATGGCCCTTATCGCCGGGATATCCGCCCATAAGGGCGCCATTTGTGCAATCACGCCCGCCAATCGGGGCGTGACAACATACCCCTGATCGGCCAGGCGGATCGCCGGTTCAAAAAGCTTTGCCCATGGCAGGCGCCCCCATTGGGCATGGGCCTTGCCGGCCAGCGCGATATTGCCGGGCACGCCCACGGCATGGCCGCCCAAAAAGGCATTGCGAAACGGCATGGGCCGCCCATCTGCGCCGAGAAAGCGATCCTCCCGCACAGCCGCCGGGGCCTTTTCCCGCCCATCGATCGTGCCCGTCTGGCCGGTATCGACATCGTGATAGACCAGAAAGCCACCGCCCCCGATGCCCGATGATTGCGGCTCCACAACCGTCAGGGCGAGCATCATCGCCAAGGCGGCATCGGCCGCACTGCCGCCCTTGCGCAGCATCTCTTGCCCGGCCGCTGCGGCCCTTGGATCCGCCGCAGAGACGGCCCCCGTCTGCGCGATGGCCGCCGTCGGCAGGAAGATGATCAGAAGGAGAGAGAGGACAAATTTCTTCATCGAACCACGGTAACGCGCTTTGGGGGTGGAACAAGTGCTATCGCACGTCGACGCCAATTGCTTCGGTCAGGCTGGAAAAGCCATCCCGCCGCAACAACGCGGCCAGCCCGCGATTGATCTGCCGTGCCAGCCCGGGCCCGTGATAAACCAGCGCGGAATAGAGCTGGATAAGCGAAGCGCCTGCGCGGATGCGGGCATAGGCGTCTGCGGCGGATGCAATACCACCGGCCCCGATCAGCGGCAGGCTTTGCCCCGTTGCCTTGGCGAAATCGACCATCCGCTGCTGCGCCAAGGACGTGAGCGGCGCGCCGGACAATCCCCCCGTTTCGCCGCCATGGCGCGACCGCAGGGCCGGGCGCGAAATTGTGGTATTGGATATAATCAGGGCATCCACCCGGCCCACGGACAGGCGGGCAATGGCGTCAATATCTGCTGGCTCAAGATCAGGGGCAACCTTCAGGAACACCGGCGGACCCTGTTCGGGCCGGGCCGCATTGACCGCAGCCAACAGGTCGGTCAGCGCCGATTCATCCTGCAAGGCGCGCAGGCCCGGCGTATTGGGGGAACTGATATTGACCGTCAGGTACGACGCCAAGGGTGCCATCTGGGCAATGCCCGTCGCATAATCGGCAATGCGATCCACCGCGTCTTTGTTCGCCCCGATATTGACGCCAATCAGCCCCCGGCCACGCGCAGCCTGCAGGCGCGGCATCGCCGCTGTCTGGCCGCCATTGTTAAAGCCCATGCGGTTGATGACGGCGGCATCTTCAACCAGCCGAAACAGGCGCGGACGCGGATTGCCCGGCTGTGGCAGCGGGGTCAGCGTGCCCACCTCCACAAAGCCAAAGCCCATCGCGAGCATTTGCAGGGGAACTTCGGCATCCTTGTCATAGCCAGCCGCCAGCCCGACCGGATTTGGAAAGCGAAGGCCCGCGACCTGTGATGCCAAAATCGGGTCCGACACCGGCGGACGCCGCGCGGGCAACAGGCCCAGCGCGGCAAGACTCAGGCGGTGGGCCGTTTCTGCGTCGAAACGAAAGACCAAGGGTCGCAGCAGTGAATAAAGGGTCATCCCCCTGCCTTAGCCGGATCGTCCATAAGGGCAATATGGTGCAGCCCTTGCCCCCTGACCCAGCCCGATTTTCGCCGCCTTAACTTCTGGGTTGAAATTCGGACTAATGCGGTCCAATTAGCCGGCCATGCGATTATCGAGTCTGGCAGATTATGCGGTGGTCATGATGTCCGCCTGCGCTCGCCATTGCGGCGGGACGCGGATCAATGCGGGCCAGTTGGCCGAAGAAACGGGCATTCCGTTGCCAACGGTCCAGAAACTGGTGAGCCGCCTGTCATCGGCGGGGCTGTTGCGGTCCATCCGCGGTGCCGGGGGCGGGTTCAAACTGGCCCGGCCCGCTGCGGCGATCAGCCTTGCCGAAATTGTGGAAGCTATTGAAGGGCCGATTGCAATGACATCCTGCGTGGAACAGGGCCGCCATGATTGTGCGCTGGAAGGCAGCTGCACGGTTCAACCGCATTGGCCGGTCGTCAATCAGGCGGTGCGCAGTGCGCTTGCCGATATCAGCCTGACGGCGATTGCCAATCCGGCACAGGGCGCCCGGCCCACAGCCGGCGCTGTGAGCTGATATATGACCGATAGCCCCATCAAAGATCAGGCGGCGCGCGATGCCGCAGCCCGTGTGGCTGATTACGAACACGGCTGGTCCGCCGATATTGAGCAGGAATTTGCGCCCAAGGGCCTCACCGAAGACACGGTGCGTTTCATTTCGGCCAAAAAGAATGAACCGGACTGGATGCTCGACTGGCGCCTCAAGGCGTTTCGCATGTGGCAGACGATGGAGGCGCCCGATTGGGCAAAGCTGAACGTCCCGCCGATCGATTATCAGGACGCCTATTATTATGCGGCCCCAAAGGCCAAGAAGACGCTGGACAGCCTGGATCAGGTCGATCCGGAAATCCTGCGCGTTTATGAAAAGCTGGGCATCCCGATCGAAGAACAAAAGGTGCTGGCCGGCGTTGAAGGTGCGCGCAAAGTGGCGGTCGATGCCGTGTTTGACAGCGTGTCGGTTGCCACGACTTTTCGCGAGGAATTGAAAAAGGCAGGCGTCATCTTCCTGTCGATTTCAGAAGCGCTGCGCGAATATCCTGATCTGGTCCGCAAATGGCTGGGCAAGGTTGTGCCGATGCACGACAATTATTTTGCCACGCTGAACTGCGCGGTCTTTTCCGATGGCACCTTTGTCTACATTCCCGAAGGCGTGCGCTGCCCGATGGAGTTGTCGACCTATTTCCGCATCAATGCGGAAAATACCGGACAGTTTGAGCGCACATTGATCGTGGCGGATAAGGGATCCTATGTCTCGTATCTGGAAGGCTGCACCGCGCCGATGCGCGATGAAAATCAGCTCCACGCCGCTGTTGTGGAACTGGTTGCGCTGGATGATGCCGAAATCAAATATTCAACCGTCCAAAACTGGTATCCCGGCGATGCCGAGGGCAAAGGCGGCATCTATAATTTCGTGACCAAGCGGGCGCTGTGTCAGGGCAAGCGGTCCAAGGTCAGCTGGACGCAGGTCGAAACCGGCTCTGCGATCACATGGAAATACCCCAGCTGCGTCCTCAATGGCGATGACAGCGTGGGGGAATTTTACTCCGTCGCGGTCACCAATAATCATCAACAGGCCGATACCGGCACCAAGATGATCCATAATGGCAAGCGGACCCGATCCACCATCGTGTCCAAGGGGATCAGCGCCGGCAAATCAAATGGCACCTATCGTGGCCTGGTGCGCGTGGCGCCACAGGCCGATGGTGTGCGCAACTTCACCCAATGCGACAGCCTGTTGCTGGGCGATCAATGCGGCGCGCATACAGTGCCTTATATCGAGGTGAGAAACCCCTCTGCCCAGATTGAGCATGAGGCCACGACCTCCAAGATTTCGGATGATCAGCTGTTCTACGCCATGCAGCGCGGGCTGGGGCAGGAAGAGGCCGTGGCCCTGATCGTCAATGGCTTTGCCAAGGAGGTGCTTCAGCAACTTCCCATGGAATTCGCAGTCGAGGCGCAAAAGCTGCTCGGCATTTCGCTGGAAGGGTCGGTCGGATGACAAGCTTGCCCATGCCCGCCCTGCGCTTTGCGCCCCGTACGGATCGATATTGAAAGACTGTCATGCTGCACATCACCAATCTTCACGCCAATGTCGCGGATAAGCCGATCCTCAAAGGGCTTTCGCTGACCATCAATGCCGGCGAAATTCACGCCATCATGGGCCCCAATGGCGCAGGCAAATCAACGCTGGGCTATACGCTGGCAGGACGCCCGGGCTATGAGGTGACAGACGGGCATGTCGACTTTGCCGGGCAGGATCTGCTGGCGCTCGCCCCGCATGAACGCGCCGCCGCTGGCCTGTTTCTGGGCTTTCAATATCCGGTTGAAATTCCGGGCGTTTCAAACGTCCAGTTCCTGCGCGAAAGCCTGAATGCCCAGCGCAAGCTGCGCGGTGAAGCGCCGCTTTCTGGCGCGGAATTTCTGCGCGTCGCCCGGGCACAGGCAGATGCGATGGGCATGGATATGGACATGCTGAAGCGGCCGGTGAATGTCGGTTTTTCCGGGGGCGAAAAAAAGCGCAATGAAATGGTCCAGATGGGCATTCTGGATCCGAAATTCGCGATCCTTGATGAAACCGACAGCGGACTTGATATTGATGCGCTGCGCATCGTGGGCGATGGCATCAACCGCATCATGCGCAAAGCCGATAAGGCCGTGCTGCTGATCACCCATTATCAGCGCCTGCTGGATTATGTGCAGCCGGATTTTGTCCATGTGCTGGCCGATGGCCGCATTGTCCGGTCTGGCGGGCCGGAACTGGCGCTCGAACTGGAACGTGACGGCTATAAGGATCTGGCTGCGTGACCACCCTGCCCACCAAGCGGGACGAGGCCTGGCGTTATGCCGATCTCGACGCCGTGGCGCGGCTGTGGCCGCTGCCCGCGCCGGAACAGATCCACGTGCCCGATGACGGGGCATTTGCGCGCGTCATACGGCAGGATGCCGGCGGCATCACCCAGATTGATCTGACGGTGGGGCGGCAGGCGACAGCAGCCATCCATATTCTGAACTGCGGCCCGACCTATGGCCGGATCGAACTGAATGTCACATTGCTGCACGGTGCCGATTTCATGCTGGGCGCGGCGCAAATTGGCGGCCAGGGGCAGACGCTGGAAATCATAACAAACGTCACGCACGCCGAGCCCGAGGCCAAGAGCCGCCAAATTGTGCGCTCTGTCCTCGCGCATCAGGCGACGGGTACCTATTTGGGCAAGGTTGCGGTCGCGCGCGGTGCACAGCACACCGATAGCGAACAATCGGTCAAGGCCTTGCTGCTCGACCGGACGGCAACCGCCAATGCCAAGCCCGAACTCGAAATTTACGCCGATGATGTCGCATGCGCCCATGGCTGTGCCATTGGTGAACTGGATGCGATGGCGCTGTTTTATCTGCAGTCCCGTGGCCTCGCCCCGGCCGACGCCAAAGCGCTGCTTGTCCAGGCATTTATCGCTGAGGTTTTTGAAGGCACAACCGAAGCCGATGACCTTCAGGCGCAAGCCCTGGCCAAGCTGGGGGATGTGCTGTGACCCGCCTTGTCGACGGCCTCTCCGCACGAAAGGCCGATTTCCCGGGCCTTGATGGCTGGCACTATCTCGACACGGCGGCCACCGCGCAAAAACCGCGCGCTGTTATCGACGCAATGGCGCGCGCATTGGGCCCGGATTATGCAACGGTGCATCGCGGGGTTTATGCCCGTTCTGCCCATATGACGCTGGCCTTTGAAGCCGCCCGGCGGCGCGTGGCGCAGTTTATCGGCGCTGCCGATGCAAATGAGATCATTTTCGTCCGCGGGGCAACCGAAGCGATTAATCTTGTCGCGGCCAGCTGGGGCCTTCAGCTCAAGCCCGGGGATCGCATTTTGCTGTCCCAGCTGGAGCATCATTCCAATATCGTCCCCTGGCAATTGCTGCGCGATCGCACGGGAATTATCATCGATGTCTGTCCGTTGACCGAGGATGGGCAGATTGATCTCGACGCGGCAGAACAGATGTTGACCCCGGCACACAAGCTGGTTGCGCTGGCCCATGTTTCGAATGTTCTGGGATCGGTGCTGGATGCCAAGCGCGCAGCGCGCCTGGCGCATGGCGTGGGTGCAAAGCTGTTGCTCGATGGCTGTCAGGCTGTACCGCACATGCCCGTCGACATGGCGGATCTGGACTGTGATTTTTACGCCTTTTCGGCGCACAAACTTTATGGCCCGACGGGCATTGGCGTATTGTGGGCGCGCGCCGAGATTCTTGACGCCATGCCCCCTTGGCAGGGCGGGGGCGCGATGATCGACCGCGTGACATTCGCCCAGACCAGCTATGCCCCGGCCCCGGCGCGCTTTGAGGCGGGCACGCCCGCCATCAGCGAGGCGATCGCGCTGGCCGCTGCGATCGATTATGTCGCCCAAGCCGATCTGGCCGCCATCCACGCGCATGAACAGGCCTTGGTCCGCGCGACGCGCGATGCCCTGCGCCAGATGAACAGCGTGCGCCTTTTGGGGCCAGATGACGCTGCGGGTATTGTGTCCTTCGTGGTGAACGGCGTGCATCCGCATGATGTTGGCACCATCCTGGACGAAGAAGGCGTTGCCATTCGCGCGGGCCATCATTGCGCCCAGCCGCTGATGGACCATCTGGGCGTGCCGGCGACCGCCCGGGCCAGCTTTGGCCTGTACAATGATTTAGATGATGTGGCCGCGCTGATCCGCGGTCTGGACCGAGTGAAGAGGATCTTCGGATGACCGATAAAATCCGGATCGAAGAAGTGGATCATGTCCCGCCGCCGCCCAAGGCGCGCGTTGAGGATGCCGAGACCGCTGTCGAAAAGCTGGACCGTAAGAAAGATTATCTGGACGGCTTTCTGGCTCAAAAGCCGGCCGAATTGCCCGCCGATGCGCCGGGCGGGGATCTTTACGAGTCCGTGATCGCTGCGTTGAAGGATATTTATGACCCGGAAATCCCGGTGAATATTTATGACCTTGGCCTGATCTATAATGTTGAGATCAACGACGCCCATGTGGTCGTCACGATGACGCTGACGACACCGCATTGCCCGGTTGCCGAATCCATGCCGGGTGAGGTTGAACTGCGCGTCGGATCGGTCCCCGGCGTTGGCGATTGTGAGGTGAATCTGGTCTGGGATCCGCCATGGTCGCCCGAATCAATGTCTGACGAGGCCCGGCTGGAGCTTGGGATGCTATGACAAGCGAGACCAAAACCCGCGCACGGCCAGCCGCCGTGATTCTGACACCCACGGCACAGGCCCGGATCGCCCATTTGATGGCGCAGGCGCCCGCCGATGCCATTGGCGTCAAGCTGTCGACGCCGCGTCGGGGCTGTTCTGGCCTGGCCTATTCGGTGGACTATGTGACGCAGGCCAACAGCCTTGATGAGCGCATCGATACGCCGGGTGGCACCTTGTTCATCGATGCGGCCTCGGTCCTGTACCTCATCGGGTCCACCATGGACTGGCAGGAAGATGATTTTACGGCGGGATTTGTGTTTCAAAACCCCAATGCCAAAGGCAGCTGTGGCTGTGGCGAAAGCTTTACTGTCTAGGACTTAGACCGGATCTGGACTTGTCGGTCCTCCGCAAGGCTGGCAGACATAGCCCGCCATGGCCGGTCGCATGGTCAATCGCGATGCGACCAGAACAGGCCAGGCATGTCGGGAGAGAAAAGCATGTCCACGCGCCGCCGCCTTGTCCTGAGCCTGTCCGCCCTGGGGCTGGCTGTCGCTGCCATTGCCTTTGCCAATCGGGACGCCTTGTTGCTGCGTGCCTTTGACCGCGCCGTGGACAGCACGATCGGGCGTGACAAGCTGGCCGGGCTTGACCCTGCTGCCATACATGTCGGCTTTTGCGGAACCGGATCCCCCCTGCCCAGCCGCGACCGCGCCTCTGCCTGCACGGCCGTACTGGTGGCGGGCAAGCTGTTCATCTTTGACGCTGGCGAAGGGGCTGGTGAAACATTGTCGCTGATGGGGATGCCACTCGGCAAGACCGAGGGCGTGTTTCTAACCCACCTGCATTCGGACCATTTTGAAGGACTTGGCCCGCTGGCGCTGCAACGCTGGGCCGGGACAAGTGCGGCCACGCCGCTGCCCATTATCGGGCCGCAAGGGACAGATGAGGTCGCCGCCGGGCTGAACATGGCCTATGGCCCGGACAGCAAATTTCGCATGGCCCATCACGGGGCAAAGGCCGTGCCGCCATCGGGCTTTGGCTTTGCGGCCCGCGTGATCACACCGGGCGTGGTCTATGACAAGGCAGGCATCCGGATCACCGCCTTTGCCGTGCCCCATGATCCCGTTACCCCGGCCTTTGGCTATCGGCTTGACTGGCAGGGCAAAAGCGTGACGATCAGCGGCGACACCGCCAGATCCAAAGCCCTGGCGACAGCCGCCAGGGGGACGGACCTGCTGGTCCATGAAGTGCTCAACCGCCGCCTTGTTGAAACCATGGCAAAGGCGGCGGACAAACACGGCCAGCCCAATAGAGCGAAGATTTTCCGTGATATTCAGGATTACCACGCCAGCCCTGAAGAAGCCGGGGACATCGCACAAGCCGCCGGTGCCAAGATGCTGGCCTTCACCCATGTCGTGCCCAGCCTGCCCAAACCGATGATGCGGCTGGTGACCCAAGGTGCCGACACGCGCTATCACGGCCCCATTCGCACGATGCGCGACGGCGATCTGCTGAGCATCACTGGCCGGGATGAACCCACCTACCGGAATCTTCTGGACTAGCGGCCCCAGCTTTCGCAAGAACACGCCATGACGAACAAACCCCCGCTTCAAGCCGCCATCATCCCCGTGACGCCATTGCAGCAAAATTGCTGCCTCATCTGGTGTACGGAAACGATGAAAGGCGCCTTTACCGATCCGGGCGGCGATTTGCCGTTGTTAAAGGCGGCAGCGGCCAAGCAGGGCGTGACGATCGAAAAACTGCTCGTCACCCATGGTCATCTTGATCATTGCGGCCAGACAGGCCTTTTGGCCAAGGAATTGGGCGTGCCAATTGAAGGGCCGCATGAAGAAGATCGGTTCTGGATTTCGCAACTGGATGATGATGGCCGCAAATGGGGCATGAACGCCCAGACCTTTGAACCCGACCGCTGGTTGCAGGATGGCGATACGGTGACCGTTGGCAAGCTGACGCTGGATGTCATTCATTGCCCCGGCCACACCCCCGGCCATGTGGTTTTTTATCATGCGCCATCGCATTTTGCGATTGTTGGCGATGTGTTGTTTCAAGGATCGATCGGGCGGACCGATTTTCCGCGGGGCAATCATCAGCAACTGATCGATTCGATCACGCAAAAGCTGTGGCCGCTGGGCAATGAGACGGCGTTTGTGCCGGGCCATGGCCCAATGTCGACCTTTGGCCAGGAACGCAAAACCAATGGCTATGTGTCGGATTATCTTCTGGCCTAAGGCCTGAATGACAAGGCCGAGCCGGGGTTAGGCCTGCCAATCCCCGGCAGCAGCCATCCAGACAGAAAGCGCCGCGATCGCCGCGGTTTCGGCGCGCAAGATGCGCGGCCCCAGTGATATGCCGATTGCCTGTGGCAGCGCCTTGATCGCAGCACGTTCTTCGGCATCAAAGCCGCCTTCTGGGCCAACCAGGATCGCCGCCGGGCCAGGCTTTGCCGCCTGCGCCAAAGGCAGGCCGCCTTCTTCATCTGCAAAATAAAGCGTGCGATCGGCTGGCCAATCGCGCAGCAGCGCCGGCAGCTTGATCGCATCTGCAATGGCAGGCAGCGCGGTGCGGCCGCATTGTTCCGCCGCCTCAACCATCGTCGCGGTTAAGCGATCCATGTTCATCCGCTCTACAATCGTGCGACGTGTGATGACCGGCTGATACAGGGCAACGCCCAGTTCACAGGCTTTTTCGACCACCATGTCCAGCCGCGCCTTTTTGACGGGTGCGGCCAACAGCCAGATATCGGGCACCGTTTCACGGGGTCGCAAATGCGCGATGATCTGTAGCGTCAGATCCCGCTTGGCGATATCGCGCACCTCTGCCAGCCATTCCCCGGTGCGATCATCGCACAGCTTCACCGGCGCGCCGGGCTTTAAACGCAGAACATGGGCCAGATAATGGGCATGCGCCCCATCAAGACGCAGCTGCGCATCCAGCGCCAATTCATGCTGTACGAAAAGGCGGGGTGTCGATTGGGGTGGCCATGCAGGTATCGCGGGCATAAGGGCAATTAGCATGAATGGACCGACAAACGAAACCTCAACTGTTCCGGACACCGAACTGACCGGGCTGATGCGGTGGTTGCCCGCCGCGGTCCGCCCTTATGCGGCGCTTGCCCGCTTTGACCGGCCGATTGGCTGGTGGCTGCTGTTCTGGCCATGTTTATACGGCCTTGGGCTTGCCGGTGGTTTGCCGCATCACTGGGCACTGGGGCTTTGGATGCTGCTGGGGGCAATCGTGATGCGCGGCGCAGGCTGCGTTTATAACGACATTGTGGACCGTGATCTGGACGCCCGCGTGGCGCGCACCCGCAACCGGCCGATTGCCAGTGGTGCTGTTTCATTAAGATCAGCCTGGCTGTGGCTGGCCCTGCTCGCCGGGATCGGGCTGATTGTCCTGTGGCAGCTGCACTATGCCGCGCAAATGGTCGCATTGGCGAGCCTGTGCCTGGTTGCGGCCTATCCCTTTATGAAACGCATCACCTGGTGGCCGCAGGCGTGGCTGGGCCTTGTGTTTTCCTGGGGCGCTCTGGTCGGCTGGGTATCCATTTCCGGGCCATCGCAGGCGATGCTCTGTGTCTATCTGGGCTCGATTTTCTGGGTCATCGGCTATGACACCATTTACGCCCTGCAAGACCGAGAGGATGATGCGCTGATCGGTGTCCGATCCTCTGCCCGGGCGCTTGGCCCGCATGTGCGGCTGGGTGTGGCCATATTCTATCTGCTCGCGATCCTGTTCTGGGCCGCCGCGATCTGGCAGG
>JBJOJQ010000216.1:0-5032 GCA_046046525.1 Pseudomonadota bacterium | reverse complement strand
ACGCCTTCAACGCGGGTCGACTGGCCAAATTGTGCTTCCAGCGCATCCCAGGCCGCTTCGCGGCGGGCGCGGTCGCGCGACAGAACGGCTTCGCCCTGGGCGTTTTCGACACGGTCGACATATACTTCGACTTCGTCGCCGATCTTCAGGTCCGCTTTCTGGCCGGGTGCAGCGAATTCGCGCAGCGCGACGCGGCCTTCTGACTTCAGGCCAACGTCGATGACGGCCATGTCGTTTTCAATTGCGGTGACGGTGCCCTTGACGACGCGGCCGTCAAGGCTTTCGGCGTTACCGAGGGATTCGGAAAGGAGCGCCGCGAAATCGTCGCGGGTCGGGTTGGCGGATGATGCCATGTAAGAGGGTTCCATTCATCTGTGTTTTCCGGCCATCCGGTTGTGTCCGGAGGTCTTTTGGCCAGACTGCCATGACCGCCCCATGCGATCACAGCATCCGTTGAACGTCTGAGACCGTGGGGGAGCGAAACAGGGGTGCGAGCAACTTAGGGCTCAGCGCCGAATCCGGGCCTCCACGAGCGCAATCGCCCGCTGGACGGCGGCGGCTATAGTCAGATCGCTTGTATCTAGCAAGTCTGCGTCCTCCGCCTGCCGCAAAGGTGCGGCGCTTCGGCTGGAGTCGCGGGCGTCGCGCGCCTGAATATCGGCCAATATGGCGGCATAATCGGCATGGCTGTCCTCCATATGCCGCCGCCGTGCCCGGACTTCGGCTGACGCGGTGACGAACAGCTTGGCATGGGCATCCGGTGCGATCACGGTGCCGATATCGCGCCCATCCAGCACAGCGCCGCCCGGTTGATGCGCGAAATCCTGTTGCAGGGCCAGCAATGCGGCGCGGACCTCGGGATGTTTCGACACGCGCGAGGCCAGCGCCCCGGCTGCTTCGCTGCGCAAATCCGGATCGGCCAAGTCGGACGGGTCGATCATGGTGCAGCGCGCAGCATCTGCCGCGCAATCGGGGTTCAGCCCCGCGCGCGCCACCGCCACGCCAACCGCGCGATACAGCAAGCCTGTGTCCAGATGCGGCAGCCGATAATGTGCGGCCAGCGCACGGGCGATCGTCCCCTTGCCAGAGGCGGCCGGGCCATCGACCGCAATGATCATCGCGCGCCCAAACCGGCCAGAAGCGCCGTAAAGCTGGGGAAGCTTGTGGCGACCGGGCTCATATCGTCAATCGTCACAGGGGCCTGTGCAACAAGGCCCGCCACGGCAAAGCTCATCGCAATCCGGTGGTCGAGTTCGGCGGCAATGGTGGCGCCGCCCGGCACCAGGGCGCCAGCTGTCCCATGGACGATCAAGCCGTCCGGCAATTCCTCAACGCGCACGCCAATCGCGGTCAGGCCCTTGGCCATGACGCTGATGCGATCCGATTCCTTGACCCGCAATTCATCCAAACCGCGAAACACGCTTGTGCCGTCTGCCAGCGCGGCGGCGATGAATAGGATGGGGAATTCATCCACCATCGACGGCACGATATCGGGCGTTGTTTCAATGGCTTTGAGTGGACCGTGACGAACCAGCAGATCGGCCACCGGCTCCCCGCCAACCTCACGCGTGTCGGTGAGGCGGATATCAGCACCCATGTCGGTTAAGACCTGGATCAACCCCGCACGGGTTGGGTTGATGCCGACATTATCGATGCGGATCTCAGACCCCGGCACCAGACAGGCCGCCACCATCGGGAAGGCGGCCGATGATGGGTCACCCGGCACCACAACATGCTGCGGCTTGAGTTCGGCCTCACCATGGATCGAAATGATGCGCGCGCCATCGGCATCGGTTGTCACGTCAATCTGCGCGCCAAAACCGGCCAACATCCGTTCACTATGGTCGCGGGTCGGCACGGGTTCAATCACGGTCGTGATACCCGGTGTGTTCAGGCCAGCCAGCAAAATGGCCGATTTGACCTGCGCCGAAGCCATGGGCAGGCGATAGCGGATGGGCAGCGCGGGGCAGGCGCCCGTAACCATGATGGGCAGATATTGGCGGCCCTTGGTGCCCGGGGTGCAGGTGAAGGTCGCGCCCATCGTGCCCAAAGGCTCAGTCACGCGGCCCATGGGGCGTTTGGACAAAGAGGCATCGCCGGTAAAGGTTGCCGTGATGCCGTGGCTGGCGACCAATCCCATCAGCAACCGCGTAGAGGTGCCGCTATTGCCCATGTCGAGCGCGGCATCCGGCTGCAACAGGCTGCCCACGCCCACGCCATGGACGCGCCAGACGCCCGCATCATCGCGGACAATCTGCGCACCCATGGCGCGCATTGCGGCGGCCGTCGCCAGAACGTCTTCGCCTTCCAGCAACCCTTCAATCACGCTTTCGCCCACGGCAAGGGCCGAAAGCATAAGCGCGCGATGCGAGATGGATTTATCGCCGGGTACGCGCACGCGTCCGGACAACGGGCCGCTCTTGCTGAACGACTGGGGAGCAGGTGTGGAATGATGAGCCATTTCGCGCCCGTCTTTGACAGCGGCGCTTCGCTATGGCAAGGCGCGCGCCGATTCAGCCGGTTCAGAAACCGGCACAAGGCGATTCTGCTAGTTTGAAAGGCTTAAAGGCTCATGGTGAAGCCTGAATGGGGTACCAAACGGACGTGCCCGAAATGCGCAACGCGTTTTTACGACCTGACCAAGGAAGATCCGGTCACCTGCATTTCGTGCGGCTATGCCTGGCTGCCTGAGCCGGTGCTGAAGTCCAAGCAGCCGCTGCCCTTTGAGGAAGCGTCGCCGGTGGCGGGTGCGGTTGCGGGTGAAGCGGATGCCGATCTGGGTGCAGATCTGGATCTGGACGTCGATGACGCGGCTGAGCCATCAGCCGATGATGACGTTGATCTGGGCGGCGATGATGACCTGGGTGTCGACACCGGCGAAGCCAGCGACGAAAATTGATTGAAAAACTTCGCAACCTAAGGGTTGCAACCTGGGCGCGCCTGACATAAAGGCGCGCCTCCTATATGGGGCCTTAGCTCAGCTGGTAGAGCGCTACACTGGCAGTGTAGAGGTCAGGGGTTCGACTCCCCTAGGCTCCACCATTTCTTCAGTCCGACACAAAATCACAGCCGCGCCGGCCCGGCCGCTTGATTTGCGCATCTCTTCATGCAATCGTTTGCAAAAGATGTAGCTTTCGGGACGAGCATCATGCGCATCATGTTGAACGGGCTGGCCATGGCGCTGGCATGTCTGGTTTACCTCCCTGTCGCGGCGCAGCCGGTGGCCATGCTGGCATCCCCTGACGCCCAATTGGCGGTGGCTGTCTCCACCGATCCGGATGGCCGTGTTCTCTACAGCGTCACGCGCAAAGGCCAGCCGCTCATCAACCCGTCCCGACTGGGATTTTTGCTGCAAGACAGCTTTGCCATGGTCCGCGGATTTCGGTGTTCTGAAGACAGCCGCCGGGCCGGACTGGAAGACTGGGAACAGCCCTGGGGAGAGCGGCGCTTTGTCAAGGCCGCCTATACGGAACTGCTCATCCACTGTCAGCAGACCGAGGATTTTCAACGGCACATGCAAGTCCGCTTTCGGCTGTTCAATGACGGCATCGGCTTTCGCTATGAACTTCCCGATCAGCCAAATCTCAAGACGATGAAAATTGCCGAGGAATTGACGGAATTTGATATCGCGCAAGCGGGTACGGCCTGGTGGATTGCGGGCGGGGAATGGAACCGTGAGGAGCAGATTTACCAGAAAACCGCGATCGATGCGGTGGCCACGGCCTATACCCCCATCACCATGCGGCTGGAGGATGGCACGCACCTGTCCTTTCATGAAGCGGCCATTGTTGATTATGCCGCCTATTGGTTCAAACGCGTCGAGGGGCGCAAATTCCGCACCACGCTTGCCCCGTCCGCGCAAGAGGCCCGTGTCATCCGGCCCACGCCCTTTGTCACACCATGGCGGACCATCCGCGTGGCAGATAGCGCCGCGGGTCTTGTCGAGAATGATCTGGAACTTAATCTCAACGAACCGAATAAAATTGGCGATGTCAGCTGGTTTCGGCCGCACAAGTATATCGGCATCTGGTGGGGGATGATTACGGGACGATGGACCTGGTCCTCTGGCCCCGATCATGGCGCCACCACGCAACGCGCGCGACACTATATTGATTTTGCGGCGCGCAATGGATTTCAAAGCGTGTTGATCGAAGGCTGGAACAAGGGCTGGGACGGCAATTGGCTGGGCCGGGGCAATTACAGCTTTACCGAGGCTTATCCCGATTTCGATCTGAAGGCTGTCACCGATTATGCGCGGCGCAAAGGCGTTCGCATTATCGGCCATCATGAAACTGGCGGCAATCTGGCGGTCTATGAAAGCCAGCTTGATGCCGCGATGCAGCTTTATGCCCGCTCTGGCATCAACGCCGTCAAGACGGGATATGTCGCGGATGCAGGCGGACTGATCGTGCCGGGGCCGCTGCCTGGCGAGATGCGCATGGAATGGCATGATGGCCAGCGATCAACCGTGCATCATCAAAAAGTGGTGGAGACGGCCGCGCGCTACAAAATCGCGATCAACGCGCATGAACCGGTGAAAGATTCGGGCCTGCGGCGGACCTACCCAAACTGGATCGGGCGGGAAGGGGCGCGGGGCATGGAATATAACGCCTGGGGCCAATATGCGAATTCGCCCGATCATGAACCGACCCTCATCTACACGCGCATGCTGGCCGGGCCGATGGACTTTACGCCGGGCGTCCTGTCCCTAACCGGCGCAAATGGCGTCAAAATTGCCTCTACGCTGGCCAAACAGCTGGGCCTGTATGTCACGATCTATTCGCCCATTCAGATGGCTGCTGATTTTCCTGAGGAACTGGCCAAATATCCGCGCGCGCTGCGTTTCATTGCCCAAGTTCCGACGGACTGGGCCGAAAGCCACCTGCTGGACGGGGCCGTCGGGGACTATGCCGTCCTTGCTCGAAAAGACCGCAACAGCGCCGATTGGTATATGGGCGGCGTCAATGATGCAGACCCGCGGACTTTGTCCACCAAGCTTGACTTTCTGGATGCCGGGCGACGCTATATCGCG
>JBJOJQ010000111.1:0-19009 GCA_046046525.1 Pseudomonadota bacterium | reverse complement strand
CATCGCGCGCAAAAGTCGCCGGATTGCAGCTGACATAGACCAGTTTTGGCACGGCAGAGGCGGCGATTTCCGTCACCTGCTCTTTGGCGCCTGCGCGGGGTGGATCAAGAATAAGCGCGTCGAATTTCGCCAGCTCAGGTGGGGCCAAGGGCCGCCGGAACAAATCCAGATGCTCTGTGCGGATATGGCGGCCTGCCCGGTTGGCCGCCATTTGCAGCGCCAATATGGCATCGCGCGCGCCTTCAACCGCCAGCACATGGCCGGGGGCCGCAAAAGCAAATGTGCCAAGCCCGGCAAAAAGATCCGCAACATGGCTTGCAGCCCCAACCCCTTGCTGCACCGCCGCGACAAGCGCGTGTTCCCCATCCTGCGTGGCCTGCAAAAAGGCGCCTTCGGGCAAAGCCACCGCAACGCCGCCCAATGTGATCGTCACTGGCTCTGGCTCCCACCGGGCCGCCGGACCATAGCCTTCGTCAATCGACAGACGGGCCAGCCGCGCATTATCGGCAAAGCGGGTCAATGCATCGGCGGCGGCCAGTCCTTCGGCCGTCACGCCCGAGAGCAAAAGATCCACCCCCTGATCCGCCACGGTCATGCGCACCTGAGCCCCCCGCCGATCCGGGATCAGATGGCCAAGCAAACCCCGTAAGGGGCGCAGCAGCGCCGCAAGCGACGGATGCATCACCGGACAGGCGCCCAGATCCACCAAGCGATTGCTTTTGGCTTCGTTAAAGCCAAGCAGGATCTGGCGGCCGCGCCGCTCTGCCCGCAACGACACCCGCCGCCGGCTATGCGCTGGCGAAAGATGCGGCGGGCGGATCGGCACGTCGCGCAGCCCGTGCGCCTCAAGTGCGCTTGCAATCCGATCAACAAGGAAGTGCGCCAGACTGTCATCATCCACATGCTGAAGCTGACACCCACCACATTTCGGAAAATACTGACAGGCCGGATCGATATGATGCGGGCCGGGCACAAGACGGCCGTCAGCCTCCAGCAGATCGCCCGGGGCCGCCAAGGCCGCATAGCGGCCAGAGGCCGTGACGCCATCGCCGCGGGCGGCAAGCCGCAGGATCGTTTCCGCTGTCACCGGGCCTGCCCTCGCGCCTTGGGCAGCGCTGCCAAAAGATCATCCGCAATCAAGCCGGCACCTGCGATCTGCGCAGCACGAGCATGGAGCCAAAGCGCCGCTTCTGCCGCTGCATGCACATCCATGCCCTGCGCCAAAAGCGTTGCAGCTATCCCTGCAAGCACATCGCCGGTCCCCGCTGTTGCCAACCAGGCCGAGGCCCCGGCTGATACACCCACCCGGCCATCAGGCGATGCGACCACGCTGTCGGCACCCTTGAAGATGAGGGTGCAGCCCAGGTTCTGGGCCGCCTGGCGCGTCCGATCAATCTTACTGCCTGTGCCAGCCCCCACAAGCGCCGCGAATTCGCCGTCATGCGGGGTCAGCAAAGTGGGCGCCTGCCGCCGGCTCAGCGCAGCCTGATCGACCAGATGCAGCGCATCGGCATCCAGCACCAGCGGCACATCGCGCGCCAGCGCATCATTCAGCAGCGCACGGGCGGTCTCCCCCCGGCCCAGCCCCGGCCCGATGACCAGAGCAGACACGCGTGGATCATTGCGTGCCGCCTCATAGTCGCGATGGACGATGGAGAGCGGAAGGCCGCCTTCATCCTGCGCGCCCGCCAGCATGACATAGCCAGCGCCGCTGCGCGCTGCCGCCGCTGCGCAGAGCTTCGCAGCACCGGGCATCGCCCCTGCCACAACAGTGACCAGCCCCCGCCGATATTTGTGATCCTGCGGACCCGGCTGGGGAAGGCATGGACGCGCAATGACATGGGCCAGCGAGGTGGTGGGGGCCAGCCCGATATCGGCACACATCACATAGCCACATAAGGCCGCCGCTGGCTGAAGCACATGCGCGGGTTTCAGCGCACCCAAGGCAAGCGTAACCTGCGCGGGCGACGCGCCGAGACACGCGCCATCATCGCTCCCCACGCCGCTTGGCAAATCGGCTGCGATGATGCACCGCGCGGCTGTGGCGAGCGCCGCCAACCGATCCGCAACGACCGTATCGAGCGGACGTGTCAGCCCGGTGCCAAACAGGCAGTCCAGAAGTACTGGCGCCGGGTCCGCATCCGCCAAAGACTGGACGTCGCCGGCCCATTGGGCGGCTGCGCGCCGCGCCACATCGGTTTGCGGCGGGGCAAGGGCTGCGACCCGAACCGAAAGTCCTCTGTCGCGCAAGATCCGCGCCGCGACATAGCCATCGCCGCCATTATTGCCCGGCCCACACAGAATAAGGACCGGACGGCCGCCCCCAAATCGCCAGACCGCCTCTGCCAGCGCCAATCCAGCGCGCGCCATCAATGTATCGACACTGATGCCATTGGCCATGGCGTGCGCTTCGGCCGCGCGCATCTCGGCAGCGGTCAGCACAGGTCCGGTCAAAGGAGGCAGCATTCGGACCGCTTACGCCAGAAGCCCTCGCTCTGGAAAGAGTTAAGACGGGGCGTGTCCGTGCACGCAGGCCGGCTGAGGCGCGTCACCCCAGCCGCCTGCCATGGCCGTCGCCATCAGCCGCGCATCAAATGTCTGCGTAGACATGGCTTTCAGCTTTGGCCCCGGGGTGCGTGACCGCGCCCTTATAGGCCGGGCCGACATTCTGCGCATAGCGCCACAAGGCCCCAGACCCGTAATCGGACATACGCGGCGTCCAGGTCTTTTTGCGCTCTTCCAGCACCTGCGCATCGACCAGCAGGTCAATCGTGCCCTTTTCAGCATCAATTTCAATCATGTCGCCATTTTCAACGAGCGCGATCGGCCCGCATTCGGCCGCCTCTGGGCCGACATGGCCGATGCAGAAACCGCGCGTGGCGCCCGAGAAGCGGCCGTCCGTGATGAGCGCCACTTTTTCGCCCATGCCAAGGCCATAAAGGGCCGCGGTGGTGGACAGCATCTCGCGCATGCCGGGGCCACCTTTGGGGCCTTCATAGCGAATGACGACAACCTGGCCTTCCTGAATTTCGCGCGCTTCGACAGCGGCAAAGGCATCTTCTTCGCAATCAAAAACGATCGCCGGGCCCTTGAATTGCAGGCGTGCCATGCCTGCCACCTTCACAATGGCACCATTGGGCGCCAACGACCCGCGCAGGCCAACCACGCCGCCGGTTGGTGAGAGCGGCTTCGTTGCCGGATAAATGACCTTTTGATCGGGATTCCAGGTGATTTCTTCGATGTTCTCGCCCAGCGTCTTGCCGGTCACGGTGATGCAATCCCCGTGGAGCAAGCCTTCCGACAACAGCGATTTCATCAGCATATAGACGCCGCCGGCTTCATACATATCCTTCGCGACATAATTCCCGCCGGGCTTCAGATCGGCCATATAGGGGGTTGTCTTGAAGATATTGGCGACATCAAACAGGTCAAATTCAATCCCGGCTTCATGCGCCATGGCAGGCAAATGCAAGGCGGCATTGGTTGAACCGCCGGTTGCCGCGACAACGCGCGCCGCATTTTCAAATGCCTCCCGCGTGCAGATCTCACGCGGCCGCAAATTGCGCGCCAGCAATTCCATCACTTGAACGCCAGCGGCATGGGCAATCTGATCGCGGGTGGTGTAGGGCGCCGGTGCCATGTTCGAATTGGGCAGCGACAGGCCAATCGCCTCGGCCACGCACGCCATGGTGTTGGCCGTATACTGCCCGCCACATGCGCCATGGCCGGGGCAAGCCGCCTTTTCCAGCGCATGCACCTCTGACAAAGGACAGGCGCCGGCCGCATATTTGCCGACGACTTCAAAGACATCGACCACGGTCACATCCCGGTCTTGATAACGGCCTGGCAGGATCGACCCGCCATAGACAAAGATCGACGGCACATTGAGGCGCAGCATGGCCATCATCATGCCCGGCAGCGATTTATCGCATCCAGCAAAGCCGACCAGCGCATCATAACAATGGCCGCGCACCGACAATTCGACGGAGTCGGCAATCACTTCACGGCTGACCAGCGACGATTTCATCCCCTGATGCCCCATGGCGATGCCATCGGTGACGGTGATGGTGTTAAATCGGCGCGACAAACCGCCCGCGGAATCGACGCCACGACGGGCAACATCGGCCTGATGATCCAAGGTCGTATTGCAGGGGGCCGAGTCATTGCCGGCCGAAACAACGCCCACAAATGGCTGGGCGATCTGCTCTTCGGTCAGGCCCATCGCATAATAATAGCTGCGATGCGGGGCACGTTCCGGACCCACCGAGACATGGCGGCTGGGAAGTTTTGATTTATCGAATTGATGCGTCATTCTGGCCTCGGCGTCGGCAGGTTGATGAAAAAGCTGTTTTGCTCCCTAATCATCCCTGCCGCGCCTGCAAAGCCAGCAAATCAATTTGCTGATGTTTTGACGCCTTATCGGCTGCGGTTGGCCTTTGCCTTGCGCCCAAGACCAATTTGACGCGCGGCTGTGCTGCGTTGTTCAGCCAGGGCCGGCGCATTCATCGGGTAATCGGCGGGCAGGCCCCATTTGGCGCGATATTGTTCTGGCGTCATGCCATATTGCGTCTTCAGATACCGCTTGAGCATGCGCAGCTTTTTGCCGTCTTCCAGGCACACAATATAATCACGCTTAACCGATGACTTGACCGGAACTGCCGGTTCCGCGCGCGGACCTTCCGGCGCCTTTTGGCCGTCCAGTTCTTGCAGCGTCGTGTAGACTTCACGCAGGAACGCCGAGACATCGCTGACGGCAACCGGGTTGTTGCTGACATGGGCAGTCACGACATCAACGGCATAGCTCAGGAGTGGTTGTTCTGATTGTTCCATTGGTTTTTCTTCCTAAAACAAAACGTTCGTTTGCTCTTACGCCACCAACAAAACACAAAGCGAACACGCAGACCCCTGTCGCGTCACTTCACCGGGACAGTGCCTGGCAAGGCGCATCAGAAATCCTGTCGATACCGGATAAACGCATCCGGTGCGTTCAGGTTCCATCTCTTGCAACATGTCCCTACACTGGGCGCAACTGAGTGCGTCGCTTTGCTCAGCTTGGCAGACCCTGGACTCAACTATCGCTCACCAGCGCGGTGTCAGAGATAAAACCATGCACGTTTCTGTCAGTAATCAATCAAAGTTGTGAGGTCACCAAAAAAATTTTCTTATTCACATTTGAAACATGTTTAAGATTATATTCGACCTGACAGCGACACTCGCTCCACAAGCCAATTTCTAATCGTCAAAATTCTTTCCAGAGATGAAATCAATCGATGATTAATTGTAATCTTTTGATTTATTTCATAATTGAAATGATTTTTTATTTGATCTGTTGAAAGTAATTAGGCATTTAGTAAAATGAATTGACCGATTAGGATTATGCGATGGAAAAAGAAACAATCGTCACGCTGACTGCAGACATCGTCTCAGCGCATGTGAGCAATAATTCTGTCGCGGCAAATGATCTACCGAACCTTATTCGGTCTGTTTACAGCGCCTTGAGTGGCGTCACGGCTGACGAAATCATCGAAGCCGAACGCCCTGAGCCGGCCGTTTCGATTCGCGCATCTGTGCAAAAAGATGCGATCACCTGCCTGGAATGCGGCGCATCCATGAAATTGTTGAAGCGCCACCTGACCGCAGAACATGGCATGACGCCTGACGCCTATCGGGCCCGTTGGGATCTGGATGCGGATTATCCGCTTGTTGCCCCCAGCTATGCAGAGCGCCGCAAGGAACTGGCTGTGGAAATGGGCTTGGGCAAGGCGCCGAACCAAAAGCGCGGGCGTCGCCCCAAAAGCTAAGGGCGATGCCGCCCCGGGGCTGCGATTAATCTGATTTGCGATGATCAGCGCGTGGCAGACGACGCCGCGCGTGGGCTTCGCCATGCCCGGCCTATGGCCGGACCGGCGGCACAGACTGCTTTGTAATCCCAATAAAAAAACGCCCGCACGTCGGTTGGACGCGCGGGCGCAAACGGGATGATGGTCCGGAAAGCTTAGAACTTATAGCCGGCCTCGACGCCGATCAGGCGACGCCCGCCCGGCGAGATGAACGAGCCGCCAAACTCAACCGCGAGAATGACTTCGTTCACATATTTCTTGTTCAAGGCATTGTTCGCGAAGACGTTGAGCTTCCAACGCTCCCCTTCGATGCCGGCGCGCAGATCAAGCACGCCGAAGGTGCCGCGACGGGCCACGTCAAACTTGCCGTCCCCGACAACCGAGGGCAGCGCCAGTGCCGAAATCGGCAACAGGCCGCTGAACAGCGTCGGCGATGACTGGTTCTGTACGGTGTGGAACCAGGTCGGCCCGGTGATGCGGTAATCCGCCCGCAACACAGCATCGACCTCATCGGTAATGGGCGTATCAATCTGCGTGCCAAGGTTGATCGTATAGTCGGCCGTATAGGGCGACTTGTTGCCGACCGTGCCCGGACGTGAGCTGTTCTTCTTGATTTCAGAGTCCGTGAAGTTCGCCGACCCAAAGACGGACCAACCACGCACAATATTTGCATTGGCGTTCAGTTCAATGCCCTTCAGGTCCACACGATCAATGTTGGACACGACGCGCAACAGGCCAAAGCTGCCGACATAGAATTCAAAGAACTGCATGTCAGAAACCTTGGTGTAATAGCCCGCCAGATCAAAGTTGATCGGACCTGCCTTGCCACGCACACCAACTTCAAAGGCGTCGGACTTTTCCTTGCCGTAAAGATCATTGATCTTCACCTTGGCATTGATCGTGCCCGGTGTGACGCCGTCATTGAAGTTCTGGTTCACAATCGCGGCCGAACCTTGATTGTTAAAGCCACCCGATTTGAAGCCGATGCCGTAATTGGCATAGACGTTAAGGTCACGCGCCAATTCATAGCGCGCGGTGATCTTCGGCTGGAACTGCTCAAAGGTCTTTGACTGCGGCCGAATGGCACCAAAAGCCTGACCTGGGTTGATCGGTCCGCCGGTGATCGGATCGGTGGCGAGCGGCACAAGATTGGTTACATTGCGATGTTCGCTATCATAGCGGACGGCAAGGCCAAGGTTGAGCTTATCATCCGGCTTGAAATCAAGCGAGCCGAAGGCGGCGTAGACATCTGTCCCAAATTTGTCGTGGAACAGCTGCGACGTCGGGTTGGCGGAATTGGGCGCGTTGTAGAGATTCTGGATAATCCCCTGACCCAAATCAGCGCCCAGGCTGACGCCGACTTCGCGCTTGATATTGAGGTAATAGGCGCCGACCAGCCAGTTGACCGGGCCATTGCCCTTGGAGGCAAGCCGCACTTCAGCTGAGAAGTCCTTTTGATTGCGCAGCTGATATTGCGTGCCGTCGCAGGTTGTCGGGCTGTAAGGGCCAAAGGTTGAGCCATTGGCCGGCGCGAAGAGGAATGGCACCGGTATCTGGCCGATAAAGCCCGGCGCATTCACAGCATAGCCGGTGTTTGCCGCCGTTGTTGCAAAACACTTATCCTGGACCGCCGTGTTCACGGCATTGGCCGGCGCGCCCAGCGCTGGCGCAATGTAGCGCGCGAAATCTGCCGACGTGCCATCCGCCGTCAGGTCATTCTTGATATTGCTATACGCAATCCACGCCGTCAGCCCCATCGCGCCAAAATCATGATCAAGCTTCAGCGACGCTTCAAAGGTCGACTGATCATTGGTCGGGCGGATGTTGCTGTAATAATCAAAGGGATGCGCATCGACCTTTTCATAAAAGGCCGGGTTGACGGCGGCGAAATTCGGAAGGTGGAATGACGCGTTGAAGTTGATCGACGCGCCCTTCAGCTTGCCATAACGCACCTTGGCATCAATTTCCGTCGCGTCGCCCAAGGGGGCAACCAAACGGCCGTTGAGGTTCCAGCTTTCCTGATCGTCGACAACTTTGTCCTTCAGGAAGCGGTTGTAGAAGAAGCCATCGGTGCTGGCATAATCGGCCGACAACAGCAGCCCGGCGCCATTGCCAATCGGCAATGAGACAAAGCCATTGGTATTGATCGTGTTTTCATTGGCGTAGCTGGCTTCGACGCCCGCTTCAAATTTGTCACCAGGCTTCAGCGTTTGGACGACGATCGCGCCGGCAGCGGCATTGCGGCCGTAAAGCGCGCCCTGAGGCCCTTTCAGAATTTCAATCTGGCGCAGCGTGCCCTGATTTTGGTTCAACGCCGCAGTATTGGTCTTCAAAATGCCATCGACGACCAAGGCTACCGAGCTTTCTGCATCGCGTGCGCCGTTCAAGCCGCGAATGTTGATCTGCGTGTCGCCCGCTTCGGCAGACCCGGTCACAATCGTCACACCCGGCGTCAGCTGCACGAAATCGGCCGCCGTCTGAGCGCCCGTCTTGTCCAGCGTGTCGCCCGACAGCACGGTGATCGACGCTGGCACATCGGCCAATGATTCATTCACGCGCCGCGCGGTGACAATGATGTCTTCCGCTTCGGCGCCTGCCTCTTGGGCATAAGCCGGTGCTGTTGTCAGCACGCTCAGCGCGATCGCGCCCTTCAGAATGGATTTCGTAAGTCGCATAGTCTCACTCCCTGTCTGTGGGCCGCCTCTCTCCCCCGGCAGCTTCATCTCTTAACGCCTGTTACCGGACGAGTTCGCCCTGCTGCCAAAGACTTAATGTCGCCGACACACGCGGTGCGCTCATGCAAAACAGTTACTCGCTCTCTAGCTTGTCGGACCTTATTGTATACATTATGGCTTGGTCAAGCGGGCAGGAGCAGATTTGTGTCACGAGCATCGGAACAGGCCTATAGCCAGATCAGGGCGATGATCCTGTCTGGCGCGCTGCCACCCGGAGACCAGATCCGCGAAGAGTGGCTGGCAGAGCAATGCGGCGTGTCCCGCACACCTGTTCGCGAAGCGCTGCGGCGCCTGGAATCGGAACTGTTCATTCGGCGCAGCGAACGCAAGCGCAGCTTTGTGGCCGACTGGTCACTGGACGATATTGAGGACGCCTTTGTCCTGCGCGAATTGATGGAAGGGCTTGCCGCGCGCCGGGCGGCGCAACGCATATCTGCCCAGCAACTTGCCCGACTTTCCGCAGAAAACAGAGCGATTGAGGCGGCCATATCGACACCACAGCCCGATGTCAGCGCCTTTCTGGAGCACAACAGGAACTTCCATGCCATCATCCTTGAGGCAGCCAATTCACCGCGCCTAACGAACCTGCTGGCGCGCCTGATTGAACAGCCGGTCGTCTGGCGCACAGCACAAAGCTATGACGTTGCAGACTTGCAGCGATCACATCGGGATCATGCCGAACTCTTGGCGGCCTTTGCGCGCGGCGATGGCGGCTGGGCAGAGACGGTCATGGCCAGTCACATCCGCCGCGCCTTCCATACTTATGCTGATGCCCATCTTGGCAAAACGCGCGTCGCACCCTGACCTAAAGGGGGTAAGAAAGCCTCGCCAGTTGATTTTGTATACAATTGGAGCGACAAAGGCATCATGGCTGCATCGCACATCTCTTTTGTCGAAGTCGGGCCGCGTGACGGCCTTCAAAATGAGAAGACGCTGATTGCGTCGACCGATAAGCTTGCGCTGATCGCAAAGGCGATCGACGCGGGCGCGCGGCGCATAGAGGTGACCAGCTTCGTCAATCCCAAGCGCGTCCCGCAAATGGCGGATGCCGATGCGGTGTGCGCCGGCCTTCCGGATCGGGATGATGTGACTTTTATCGGGCTGGTGCTGAACGCAAAGGGCGCCGAACGCGCGATTGCGACAGGCCGCATAAACCAACTGGGCGCTGTCGCCGTTGCAACCGACAAATTTGCGATTGCCAATCAGGGCCAGACCAGCGACGAATCGGTCGCGGCTGCAACCGCCATTATTCACCAGGCCAAGTCTGCGGGTCTGACCGGGCAAGTCACCATTGGCGCGGCCTTTGGCTGCCCGTTTGAAGGCGAAGTATCCGAAGACCACGTCGTTGAAATGGCGCGCAAACTTGCGCAAGCTGACCCGATTGAAATCGGACTGGCTGATACCATTGGCGTTGGCAATCCGGCGCAGGTTGCCCGACTGGTCCGGCGGGTCGCAGAGGCGATCGCGCCGCTGCCCGTGCGCGTGCATTTTCATAACACCCGCAACACGGGGCTTGCCAATGTCTGGGCCGCCATCGGCTCTGGCGCAAGCGTCGTGGACGCATCCTTGGGCGGCTTGGGCGGATGCCCCTTTGCGCCGGGCGCGGCGGGCAATGTGCCAAGCGAAGACGTGGTCTACATGTTGGAACGGGCTGGGATCACAACAGGCATGAACCTCGAAAAGCTGGTGGCGGCAAGCCAGTGGCTGTCCGGGGTGATGGGACGACAACTTCCGGGAATGGTGGCGCAGGCGCCTGCTTTTCCGGCCGCGGGTCAGGGAGACTAAAGACATGGGGTATCGGCTTGGCGTGGACGTGGGCGGGACATTTACCGACCTGCTGCTTTTTAACGCACAGACGGGCGCATTCTGGCGACACAAAACGCCATCAACGCCGCATGACAGTTCCGAAGGCATTCTGACGGGCGTCACCGCCGTATGCGACAAGGCCGGGATCAAGGCGTCCGAGATTGAATTCTTTCTGCATGGGACGACGGTCGCCACCAACGCCGTGCTGGAAGGCAAGGGCGCCCGCGTTGGCCTGGTCACGACCGAAGGCTATCGCCATATCATGCAGATTGCGCGCAGCTTTGTGCCGGGCGGTCTGGCCGCCTGGATCATTTGGCCCAAGCCGACACCCCTGGCGGCACTGGAAGACACGGTGACAATCAAGGGCCGCATGGACGCCGCGGGGCGTGAAGTCCGCCCGATTGATGAAGACGATGTCCGGACAACCCTGATGCGCCTGAAATCACAGGGTGTTGAGGCGATCACGGTCAGCCTGATCAACGCCTATGCCAATGGCGCCCATGAAGCCCGGGTCGGGGAAATTGCGCGTGAGATCTTTACCGATGTTCCGATCTCACTCAGCCATGAAGTGCTCCCGGAAATGCAGGAATATGAACGCACATTGACGACCGTGGCGAATGCGGCGGTCCGCCCCGTTGTCGGGCGCTATGTGTCAAACCTGCGGTCCAAGCTTGCCGAAGCCGGGATGGACGGTAAGCTGTCGCTGTTGCGGTCCGATGGCGGGCTGATGTCTGCGCAAAAGGCAGAAGAACAGCCGGTCAGCATCCTGATGTCGGGCCCTGCCGGTGGCGTCACAGGCGCCTTGTGGGTGGCGCGCAATGCCGGGCTTAAGAATATCCTGACGCTTGATGTCGGCGGCACCTCCACCGATGTGGCGCTGATCGAAAATCTGGAACCGCGCCGGCAACGCACGACCGAAGTCGGCCATTTGTCGGTGCGCGCCTCGGCACTTGACGTAAAGACAGTTGGCGCAGGCGGCGGTTCCATTGCCTATGTGCCGGAATTAACGAAGGCGCTGCGCGTCGGCCCGCAATCGGCAGGCGCTGTGCCCGGGCCAGTGGCCTATGGCAAAGGCGGGGAATTGCCGACCGTGACCGACGCCAATGTCGTGCTTGGTTATCTGCCGGAAAATCTGTTGGGCGGGACCTTCCAGCTTGACCGCGAAGGCGCAAAGCGCGCCGTCCAGACCATTGCCGACGCGCTCGATATCGACCTGATGGCCGCCGCGCGGGGCATTATCGACATTGTGAACGAGAACATGTTCGGCGCGCTGCGCATGATCTCGGTCCAGCAGGGCTATGACCCGCGCCATTTTGCGCTGATGGGCTTTGGTGGCGCCGGCCCGCTCCATGTGAATGCAGTCGCGCGGCTGATGGGCAGCTGGCCGGCAATTTCGCCAGTATCGCCGGGCGTCTTGTGCGCGCTTGGGGATGCTACAACGCGGATGCGGACAGAAACCGCGCGGTCCTTTTCGCGTCTCGCCACGCAGACAAAGGCCGAAGAGCTGGTTGAGATCCTGGACGAAATGGCCACCCAGACGCGTGCGGAATTGCGCGCTGATGGCGTGCCTGAAGCCGAGATCATCAGTGAGTTCGAAGTGGACGTCCGCTATGCCGGTCAGGCCTTTGAAGTGCCATTGACGATCAGTGCAGATCTGCTGCGCAAGGACGGCATCGCCGGGATCCTCAAACGCTTTGATGAAGAGCATCATCGGCTGTTCACGTTCAACATGGATACGCCGCACGAAATCGTGAACCTGCGCGCCGTGGCCATGGGTGCCGCCCTCGACCTGCCGGCGGTGGAACTGCCCAAGGGCGATGGCAATCCGGCAGGTGCGAAGATGCGTGATCATACGCTCTGGATGGATGGGCGTGAGCAAGCGGCGATGATCTATGATCGGTCAAAATTGCGTCAGGGCGATATCATCAAAGGCCCGGCGATTATCGTCGAAATGGATTCAACCACGCTTGTGGAAACCGGCTGCGTCGCAACCGTCGACCATGTCGGCAATATCTTGATCAATCTGGGCTGAGGAGGGACACAACATGGCCGCACGGATCATCCAAACCAACCCCACCCCGTTCAAGAAGATCGATATCGACCCGGTCACGCTCGACATTATCGAAAATGCGCTGCGCAATGCGCGCATTGAAATGGACGCAACGCTTGTGCGCACGGCGATGTCGCCGGGTATTCGTGAACAGGGCGATGCGTTCCCGTTGATCGCGGATCACACCGGCAAGATGATTGTCGGCCAGTTCGGCAGCTTTATCGGCGGTTTCCTCGACAATTTTGATGGCACGCTGGAAGACGGGGATCTGATCTTCCTGTCCGACCCTTATTCCGTCGATGGCGCCGTCAGCCATTCGAATGACTGGCTGGTTCTTCTGCCTGTGTTCAAGGATGGCCGCCTGATCGCTTACACCTCCATGTTCGGTCACCAGTCGGATATTGGCGGCAAGGTTGTCGGCTCGATGCCGATCAATGCGACATCAATTTTCGAAGAAGGCGTTCGCATCCCACCGGTCAAGCTCTGGAAAAAGGGCGAGTATAACGACGACCTTATGAAGCTTGTGCTGCACCAAACGCGCAAGCCCGATTGGTGTCAGGCCGATCTCAACGCCCTTATCGCGTCCTGCCGCGTTGCCGCGCGCCGTGTGATCGAAATGGCGGAACGATTTGGCGATGATGTCTATATTTCTGCCACGCAGGAACTGCTGGCCCGCAACCATCGGGCGATGAAAGCGCTGCTTTCGATGGCGGTCGCCGAAGAGCCGGTGAGCTTTGAAGATTACATCTGCGACGATGGCATGGGCGCTGGCCCCTATCGCATCAAGTGCACCATGTGGCGCGAGGGGGAAAAGGTCATCCTCGACTTTACGGGGACTGATCCGCAGAGCCAGGCGTCGATCAACTTCTTCCTGAACGAGAACATGTTCAAGATGTTCTTCGGCATCTACATGATCATGGTCTTTGACCCGCAGATCCTGTTCAATGACGGGTTCTACGATCTGATCGACGTCCGGATACCTGAAGGATCGTTGCTGAAGCCGAAATTCCCGGCCGCATTGTCTGGGCGTACCCATGCCTTGGGCCGCATCTTTGATATTCTGGGTGGTCTGCTGGGACAAAAAACGCCCGAATTCCTGAACGCTGCTGGTTTTTCGTCGTCTCCACATCTGTTCTATTCGGGTAATGATGCGCAGGGCAACTGGTTCCAGCTGTTCCAAATCGGCTTTGGCGGCATCCCCGGTCGTCCGCTTGGCGATGGCCCCGATGGCCACTCGCTCTGGCCGGGCTTCACCAACGTGCCCAACGAGTTTCTGGAGCGTTATTTCCCGCTGTTGATTGAACGTTACGAAACCGAACCGGATTCAGGCGGTGCCGGCCTGCACCGCGGCGGCAATGGCATTCACATGACCTACCGCTTCCTCGCGCCGGGCACGATTTCGATCCATGATGATCGCTGGTTTGTGCCGCCATGGGGCGTGAACGGCGGGGAGCCGGGCAAGCGGGCGCGCAAAATCCTTGAAAAAGCTGATGGGACAAGCGTCATCATCGGCAACAAGGTTGAGGACGTCCATGTCGAAACGGGCGATCAGCTGCACTTCATCACCTGGGGTGGGGGTGGCTGGGGCGACCCTCTGGAACGAGACCCGGCCTTGGTTGGCAAGGAAATCGTCCAGGGCCTGATCACGGCCCATGGCGCGCGCGAATATGGTGTTGTGGCGGATGCTTCTGGCCAGGTCGATCTGTCCGCCACCCAGGCTCTGCGTGATCAGATGCGTGCCGACAGGCCTGATTTGCAGGTGTTCAATTTTGGACCGGGCATTGATGCCTTGCGCGCAAATTGTGTTGCGGAAACCGGCCTTCCGGCGCCTGTCCAGCCTGTCTGGATGCACGCCGAAGCCGCAGAATGAGTTGAAACCATGGGTGCTTTGAACGGAATTCGGGTCGTTGAACTGGGCCAGCTGCTGGCAGGGCCATTTTGCGGCCAATTGCTGGGCGATATGGGCGCTGATGTCATCAAGGTTGAACAGCCGGGCAGCGGCGATCCCATGCGCGACTGGGGCCAGGGCGAAACCAAGGTCAACTGGGAAGTCATTGCGCGCAATAAACGGTCCGTCTCGGTCAACCTGCGCGTGGCGGAAGGGCAAGAGCTGGTCCGCAAACTCGCCGAAAAAGCCGACATCTTGATTGAGAATTTCAAGCCCGGCACTATGGAAAAATGGGGCCTTGGCCCAGATGCCTTATTGGCCATCAACCCCCGGCTGATCATCGCCCGCATGTCCGGCTATGGCCAGACAGGTCCTTATTCGGATCGTGCCGGCTTTGGCGGCATTGGCGAAGCCATGGGCGGCTGGCGCTATATTGTGGGTGAGCCGGACCGGCCGCCAAGCCGCATGGGCATTTCCATTGGCGATACGTTGACGGCAACCTTTGGCTGCCTGGGTGTGCTTGCGGCCCTGCATGTCCGCGACCGCACCGGCAAGGGGCAGGTTGTGGATGCCGCGCTTTACGAAAGCGTCTTGCAGGTCATGGAAAGTCTGGTCCCCGAATATGACCTGATGGGCATTATTCGCGAACGCTCTGGCTCTATCCTGCCCGGGATTGCTCCGTCCAATGTCTATGCGTGCAAAGACGGCGAATATATGATCGGCGCAAACAAGGATTCCTTGTGGAAACGCTTGGCCAGCGCAATGGGCCGCCCTGAATTGGGCGATGACCCGCGCTATGCCACGCACCTTGCCCGCGGGCAGAACCAGTTGGAACTGGATGACCTCATCAATGACTGGACACGGACGCTGACCGTGGACGATCTGGATGCGTTGATGACCGAATATTCGATCCCCGCCGGGCGCGTCTACCGTGCGCCAGAAATGATTGCGGATCCCCATTTTCAGGCGCGCGAAGCGATTATCGAGGTTGAGACAGAGCGGTTTGGCAAGCTTAAGATGCAAAACGCCTTCCCAAAGCTGTCAGACACCCCGTCAAGCGTGCGTCGCCCGGCGCCATCGGTGGTTGGGCAGCATAACCAGGAAATCTATGGCGATTTGCTGGGGATGACGGCCGATCAAATCGACGCATTGAAAGCATCGGGCATTATCTGATGCCGCAGGATGAGCACGATCTGACGCGGAATTATGCCGGCGCGTTTGACGGCCACCTGGCCTTTGGCCAGCGTCCGGCGCTGTTGATCGTCGATTTTGTCATGGCCTATCTGGATCCGCAATCCCCGCTTTACGCGGGCGTGGAAGCTGCTTTGGCAAGCAATGAGCGGCTTGTGGCTGCAGCCCGGGCGGCAGGGCTGCCGATCATTTTCACCAATGTTGAATATGAACCCGGCGGCACCAATGGCGGCTTATTCTACCAGAAGATTCCCGCGCTCAAGGCCTTTGATAAGGGGTCCCCACTCGGCCTGTTTCCGCCGAGTCTGCAACCATCTGCCCAAGATCTGGTGATCACGAAACAATATGCCTCTGCCTTTTTCCGGACAGCATTGGCCGATCGGCTAGAGGCGATGGGGATCGATACGCTGCTGATCACGGGCCTATCGACATCGGGCTGCGTGCGCGCAACGGCGCTGGATGCTTTGCAATCCGGATTTGCGCCTTTTGTGGTATCCGACGCCTGTGGCGATCGACACAGCGCCCCACACGCGTCCAATCTCTTTGATCTGCAAGCCAAATATGCTGAGGTCATTACCGAAGATGACGCGCTGGAGTTGATGGCCCACCACGCCAAGTGACGCGAGACAATTTCGACAAATCACGGCTATAACTGCAGCCAGAGAGGATCTGGCAGCGCAATGACTGAAGAGCGTCAGGCAATTGTTACCCGCGCCTTAGAGCGCGCAGCCGAACAGATTGGCGATATTACGGCGCCTGTAATGGCGGCCTTTTATGCCCGTTTCCCCGAGGCGCGGGACAGTTTTGTGCATCACTGGCCGGACCGACCAGCACAGCTGGAACAGGAAATGGTCGGCAATGCGCTGTATTTCGTCATGATCTGGTATGAACGCCCAAGCGAAGTGAAATACGCGCTGTGGAGCTCGGTTCCGCACCATGATGTGGCCTTGCACGTCCCGCCGACTTGGTATGCGGGGTTGATGGACGCAACCATCAGCGTCCTTGCCGCAACGGCGCCAAACACAGATCCCGCAGAAGCGCAGATGTGGCGGGACATGCAGGTCGATTTGGATCAGCTGATCAAGACCAGCCTTTAATCGCCCGATGCCCCGCCGCTGGCTCCGCCCCCATGCCGGGGGCGGGCCATATCTTCGTGGATCGTCGCGATCAGAAACCGCGATACGCCCAGCCGCGATAGGCCGGCGCCACAATAATGGCGGGGGCAGCATAATAGCCCCAGCCACGATAGCTTGGCACGACCACAGCGGTTACAGGGCCAAGAAAGCCGCGATGGGCCCAGCCCGCATAGCCCGGACCATAGCCGCCACCCCGATAACCGCGATAGCCACCATAGCCGCCATGCGCTTGGGCGGCATAACCATGGCCCCAGCGCCCGCCAGAGCCATAGCCCGGATAACCACGACCATCACGACCACCAAAGTCCCGGCCGCGACCATAGCCATGACCATAGCCATCCCGGCCGTCCCGTGCGCCATAGCGATCGCCGCGACGATCGTCATGGCCGTCCCGCCCGTCGCGGCCATCGCGGCCGTAGCGGCCATAGCGACCCTGATCATCGCCCCGGCGATAATCGCCGCGATCGCGGTTGGCGTCACGGGCGTCGGACTGTTGCGGTGCGGGTGCCTGACGCGGCGTATAGCCACTGCCCTGCATCATTTGTGCCGATGCCGGTGCAGCACCAAGACATGCTGCCAGGACCAGGGACCATCCCATTTTCGTGCTGCGTTGACGCAATGTGTGTTCTGACATCGAATTCCCTCCTCAATCAGGCTGCGGATCCAAAGCCAGTCCGCAAAAAGGGGGTGGACCGATCAAACAGTCCACCCGAGTTTCTCTTGCGGTTCTGACTGCGGGTTTCCTGTGCAGCCAGTTGTTGACCAGGCGACCAAGGCCCGCCTGGCCAATTCCTTTACATGCCGCCGATGGTGCTGACGGCGCTGTTGCCGACAGCCTGGGCAGACACGCTGTTGCCGCTGTTCCGCAGTGCAGAACCATTCGCAGCGCCGGTTGGCGTCATGCTGAAGGCAACGCCGCTGGCGGATGCCAGAACGGCCCCGCTGTTGGTCTGCACATTGTTGATCGCGCTTGACGGGACACCCGCGCCAAAGGTCGACATGGCAATGTTGTTATTGGCAGTGTTGCCATAAGCCACGGCATTGACGGTGTTGTTGCGCAACGATGCCGAAGCATTAGAGGCGGCACCAGACGTTCCGTCGTTCAGCGCAATGGCATAGGTCGCGTTTGAGGCGTTTGCCGATACATTGCCCACATTGTCCTGGCGGTTCAGGACAGCAGCACCAGCATCGACCGTGTATTGACCATAGCTCGCGTCCAAAGTCGTCCCCGAATAGGTCACGCCGACCGTGTAGTTGAGCGCATTGCTGGCCGAGTTGCCGCGGGCCAGAGCTGTGGTGCTATTGCCTTCCACCGCTAGGCTGCTGCCGCTCGCCGCGAAGGCCGTCGACCCATTTGCTTCAAGCGAGAAGCTGTACGAGCTGTTGATTGCTGTTGCAGTTACGCTCGTATTGGACACCTGTTCGTTGCCAATGCCAGCCGCTGCGTCGATGCTCGTTGCAGCGAGAGACAGGCTATTGGCCACGCGGTTGGCAGAGGCTTCAGCCGTGGTGGCGTTCTGCGACATGCTGACCGACCCATTGAGCAGACCCGTCGTCGAAAGCGCGTCATCGACATTCGATGCGGTTGTTTTGGCCGTGCTGTTGAGGCTGCCGCTTGCCGACTGGCTGTTGTTAACAGCGTAATCAGCCTCGGTGACATTAGAAACCACGCTCGAATAGGCCGTGGCTCCCGAACCATCTAGGGTCGTGGCCGATACCGATGCCGTGTTGCTAGCATTGTTGATCACGCCCAGGGCGGTGTTGCTGTTGCCATTCAGGGCGACCGACGATCCCGACGATGCGATATTGGCATAGAGGGTCATGTCCGACGTGCTGTCGATATCCGCCCCCGATCCGGACTGCGCGCTGTTCAAAGCGGCCGTCGGATCAATGCCGGAACCAGAGCTGGTGGCCGAGAGCGTCAGGCGATTGACCGCCGAATTGCCCAGGGCTTCGCCGAACTGCATATTGTTCGACACAGCGATGCTGGAGTTTGACACCGCATTGTCCAGCGCCTGATCCACGCCAAAGGTCGCGTAGACGTTTGTCGTGGACGTCGCATCCGCCCCAAGCGTTTGGGAATTGCCCAAGCTGTAATCAGCAGTTGTTGCAACATTATCCGCGTCGGCAATAGCCTGATCTGTTGAGCCAGCCCCATTGAGCGTGGTCGCTGCAACCGTCATGGTGTTGTTGCCAACGTTGCTGATCGCAGAGCCGCGGACCATGTTCCCGGTCACGGCAATTGCACTATTGGAAATTGACCCGCCAAATGTTGCCAAAACGCCAGAGTTTTCGCCTGAGTCGCCGGCAATGGCGCCGGTGCCGCCAATAAGCGACGAGACCTGAGCATTGCTGCTCTGTGC
>JBJOJQ010000107.1:0-12647 GCA_046046525.1 Pseudomonadota bacterium | reverse complement strand
TGCGGATCAACCCGGATGATCGCATCGCCCTGTTGGGCCGCAACGGCAATGGCAAGACCACGCTGGCGCGGCTTTTGGCCGGGCAGATGCAGCCCGCCGAAGGGGAGATGCAGGCGCCGGGCAAGCTGAAGGTCGGGTATTTCACCCAATATCAGGTGGAAGAACTGGCGGGCGACGCCACACCGGTTGAATTGATGACCCGCGCGATGGAGGGCAAGACGCCGGCGGCTGTGCGGGCGCAACTGGGGCGCTTTGGCTTTTCGGGCCCGCTTGCGACATCCAAGGTTGAGAAGCTGTCGGGGGGAGAGCGGGCGCGTCTGGCGCTGGCGATCATCACGCGCGACGCGCCGCACATGCTGATCCTTGATGAACCGACCAACCACCTGGATGTTGATGCGCGCGAAGCGTTGATCCAGGCGCTGAATGATTTTTCGGGCGCGGTCCTGTTGATCAGCCATGACCGACATATGGTGGAACTGACCGCCGATCGCCTGGTGCTGGTCGATGGCGGCACCGCGCGCGATTATGCCGGAAGCATGGATGATTATATTGATTTCGTGCTTGGCCGAAACCAGCCGCGCCCGCCGGCTGCGGCCGCAAAGCCCGCCGCCGCCAAAGCATCAAGCGCGCAAAACAAGGCCAAGGCCCGCTATATCAAGTCAGAGCTGGCCACGGCTGAAAAGGGGCTGGCCAAGCTTGAGGCGCGGCTGCGCAGCATTGATCAGGCGATGTATGAGCCGGCCAATGCCAGTGCAGATGTCGCCCAGCTGACGATGACCGAATTGCTGGCCCTGCGCGCCAAGGTGGCCGAGGACATGGCCAAGCTTGAGGCGGATTGGCTGGCGCTTGGCGAACAGCTGGAGGCGCTGGAAAGCGCCTGACCCCTTACCGCGGCATCAGCGACAAAAAGGCCGCGATCAGCGCCCAGCGCCGCGGCACATAGGCATGCTTGCGCCCCGCCAGCGCCGCCGCGATAATCTGTTTGGCGGCGGTTTGCGCGCTGACCACCCAAAAGGCCTCATCAAATTGTTGCAGCGGCGTATCGATATAGCCGGGTGCCGCTTCGGTAACGCTGACCTTGGGCGCGGCCCGCCGCAGATATTGGCGCACCCCATCAAGGTAGAGCGATACAAAGGCCTTTGATCCGCTGTAGCTTGCCGTAAACGGATGCCCCCGCTTTTTGGCGACGGACGAAATGCCGACGATCCGCCCTTCGCCCCGCGCGATACAATGATGCACCGCGACATCCGTCATCGCGGCAAAGCCCATCACATTGGTCGCAATGGTCTGGCGTTCAGGCGCCCAGGCAAAATCCCGATTGAGGATGCCGGTGCCTGCGTTGAGCACCCAGAGATCAACGCCGCCCAAGTCATCGGCAAAGGCGCGCAGCCCCGCCCGCGCGCCGTCTGCATCATCAATATCAATGACTTTGGCCCGTGCCCGATCCCCCCATTGGGCGCATATCGGGGCAAGATTTTCCAGGCTTCGGGACGTGAGCCCGACGGTCCAGCCGTCGGCCATCAGCGCCTCAGCAATGGCCTTGCCAATCCCGGAAGAGGCCCCCACCACAAGTGCGGTTCTGCCTTGTTTTGTCACCGCCTCTTCCTCCTCCCAAGGCCGGATGGGCGTTAGCGCCGGGCCTTTTTGCGTTCTTCTTCGGCTGCGGCAAGCGCGGCCGCTTCGGCGGCGGCCTTGTCAGCGGCTGCCTGATTGGCGGCAGCGACATCGGCATCCGCGTCACCGGTATATTTTGCCAAGGTCCCGGCCTTGATCAGCGCATCCAGGCTGTCTGCAAAGGCGAGGTTCCAGATTTCGACATAGCCGGTGGTTGAGAATTTCAGCTGTTCGCCCCGGCCAGAGGTGGTCGCGGTTTCAACAACCTTCTGCGCGGCGCGGTCGTAAATCTGCCATTCGACTTGCAGGATGATTTCACCCTTTTCGCCATTGACCGAAGAACACATGTTGATCGTGTCGGGCCGGACGGTCGCGCCGATCAGAAAATCGGCGGCCTTTTCGGCATTATCCTTGGCAAACAAATCTTGCGACGTGGTCACCACCTTATAGCCGCGGAACTTCAGCTTGTCAGAAAAGGGCACGTCATAGCGTTCGTAATTCTCGGTCTTTTTGACCTTTTCCAGCTTCACCGGTGACGGAAAGACGCACCAGGTGCCGCCCTTGATCTTGCCTTTGGCCGTGATGGTTTCGGTATCGAGCAGCACCTTGCTCAATTGCAGGGTCTTCATCGGCTTGCTGGTCATGGTGATGGGCGGTTTGGCAATGGCTGCGGCCGGCGGCGGTGGTGACCCGACCTGCAAGGCAGGCTGCGCCGCCAATGGCGTGGCCAGTCCCACAACAAGTGCAGCCACAGCACCAAGATTGCGCCGATGATCCATATATCCCCCCCCCAAAAAAATGGTCTTTGCCTCTTCCAAAACAGGCCCTGTCCCAAAAGCCGGGCGGTCCGCAAGCAGAAACTGCGGCTAAGGAGTTGTGTCACCAAAGAAATCTGGGACAGTCATGGCCGAATAGAGCAGCGGCACTGGCCTGTGCGTCAGTCGAGTTTCAGGCCAAGGCGACGGGCCTCTTCCTCCAGCGCGCTGTTGGCCCGCGTCCAATGGTCGATATCGGCCTGGTCCTTTTGGGCGGTGGTGACAAGAACGCCCACCATAGCCCGGCACATTGCGGCAGGGCTGCCCTGTTCCTGCGCCTTGGCGACTTCCGCCAATTGCACCAGCATGGCCTGCATCAAATCCATGGCGATGGCGTCGGTGCCGGGATTTGCATCGCCGCCCAAGTCCCAGATGCGGTCCTGCGTGACCTGGCCGGATTCAAGCAAGCGCCAGCGGAGCCAGCCGTTCAGCCGGTCCTGATGCCGCCGTTGCGCCGCGATCAGCGTGCCGCCTGCGATGAGCTTTTGAAACGCGGGGTCAAGTTCATCGATCTTGTACGGATCTGAAAAGACGCGCAGCAATTTGGGGTCGGCGCAGGCGGCCTCTGTTGGCAGGGATGGGGCCTCGCGACGGACGGGCGCCTTGGGGCGCGGCGTGCCCGGGGCAAGGCGGCCCTCCGCCTCTGCGTGCGCGCGTTCAAGCAAGGCGGCATCCCCGCAACTCAACATCAAGGCGCCAGGCGTATCGAACTGCAGCAGCAGGGTCAGCGGTCCCTGCGCGCTTGGCACCGTCTTTTCATACATCCGGGCATCCATCATCCCGGTTGCGGCCAGGTGCGGGCGTTGCGCGGGCACCCAGCCTTCGGCCTCAAGGCTGTCCTGCAAGGCCTCACCCCAGGCTTGATTGTCGGCGCCATCCGGGCTGGCCGCCAGATAGGTGATCCCGGCCAGCTGATCTGACCAGCTTGTCAGGTCCAGATCCGCCTCGGTGAACGGTGCAAAACTGGCCGGCAGTTGATTGATCTGGGCAAGAAGCGTGGCGTCCTGCGCGCTGCGTGGGGCGCCAAAGCGCAGGCCCGGCTGCCCGACCACGGGACAAAGGGCAAGCGCCTGCGCCGCCCCGATCTGGGCCGGGCGTTGCGCTGTGGCGGGTAGGGCAGAGCTCAGCAGGGCTGTCGCCAGCAGGGTGGCGGGCCAGAAAGGGGTCAGGATGCGCATGCCGGGATGATGGCGGATCCGCCCAGCGACGGCAAGCCGCATCCCCATAACCTTAAGATGCGGCGGCCTGCAATTCCCCGCCCACCACGGACACGCGCTCTGCATGGCGGGCCTGGGGGAAATAATCCCAGACGGCGTGATGCTGGGTCGCGATATTGTCCCAGATGACCAGCGTGTGCTTGTCCCAGCGGACCCGGCATTGCACGCGGGGTGTCGCTTCGATGTGGTGGAACAGCATTTCCAGCAGGTGGCGGCTTTCCAGCCGGCTGACGCCTTCAATCTGTGTGGTGAAGCCGCGGTTGACCCACAGCAAGGGCTTGCCATTATCCGGATGGGCGATCACCAGCGGATGCACCGTCCGGTTATAGGCGGTCCCCGCCGCTGGTTCTTTGCCATAGCCCTGGCGCCATGGCAGGGCGCCGTCATGCACGGCCTGCAACGTGCCGATCAGCGCACGCACCGGCTCTGACAGCAGGGCATAGGCTTCGGTCATGCTGGCAAAAACCGTATCGCCCCCGCCATTTTCCGGGGCCTCCAGCATGTAGAGCAACGACGCGCGGATGGGGGCGGGATCGCACGACACATCGGTGTGCCAGCCATCACCTGCGACAAAGGCCGACTTGGCCGTGGCCTTCACGGTGAGCACGGCCGGGTCGGCGCTGCCCGAGATTGTGGCGAGCGGGTGATAGTGGAGCTGGCCCGTGCCGAAACAGGCAGCCGCGCGCTTGTGCGCTTCATGATCCAGCTGTTGATCCCGAAACACCAAAACCCCGCGATCGGCCAGCAGACGCCGCAGTGCGGCCGCGGTCACATCGTCCATCTGGGCCAGATCAACCCCGGACACTTCGGCGCCAATCACTGGCGTTATATTCTGCACGGAAAGGACCATTGCACGCTCCATCTTTGCTTTGCGCCAGCCTAGGGATATTTTTCCGCTTAACAAGCGGTTTTATTTTGCGTGACAGGTTGTCGCCGGGCGGGCTAAGCCGGGTGCGATGATCCGGCGCGTGGACCGGGGGAGGCAATGACGTGGCGGTCGCGGTGGCTGTGGCGGAGAGCGCTGAGCGCGAAACCAAGGGGGAGCGGACCCGCCGGCGGATCATGGCCGAAGCGCGCGCCATGATCGAGGATATGGGTATCGATGCGATCTCACAGGATGCCGTCGCCAAAAAAGCGGGCATCACGCAAAGCGCCTTGCGGCATCATTTCCCGACGCGCGAAAGCATGTTCGATGCCATTTTTGATCATGTTTTTCGGGGATTTTATCGCGCGGCGGAGCATATATTGCTGGAACCCGGCCATGACCCGCGACAGCGGTTGATGAAGCTCTGCACGCTTCATCTGAACTATGCGATGACCGAAAGCGATCGGGTCGCGCTGCAATCTTTTGCGCATTATGTGTTCAATCCCGACCTGCTGTCGCGGCAAAGTTCCTGGCATCACTGGATTGCCGGCCATTATGCCGCATTGCTGGGCGCGATCCGGCCGGATCTGGATGAGGCCACCCGCCATGGGCGCGCATTGGCGATCCTGACCATCAGCATTGGCGCCTGGATCACCGTGGGCCGATCGCGGCCCGCCTGGACGACAGCGCCGGGCGCTGATGCCAAAGCCGCGCTGCGGGCGGCCATTGCCCATCTGATCGACAGCTAAGCGCGGCCATCCAGCGCTGGGGCATCCGGCGCCCCAGGCAGGACGCCGTGCGCCTAAAAGTCGAGCGTGACCCGCCCGAAATAATAGCCGCCATTAATGCCGAATGGTGAAAAGCTGGGATAGATTTCGACCGCCGGATTGCCCGCTTGCGCACTGGCGGCAAGCCCCGCGGCATTCACCCGATTGGGGAAGATGTTGAAAAGATTATTCGCGCCAAGGCTAAGCGTGACATGCCGTGTCGCGCGATATGCAAGGTCGAGATCGGTGATGATCTTTGTACCTGTTTCATCCAGATAATAATTGCCATCGCCCGGATCGGCGAATTTCTTTGCCTGACCGAACAGCGTGTTGCGGACCCGCAGGCTGAACGGCCCGTCCCGATAGGTTGCGGCCAGATTGATCTTATATTTGGGGGATGCGGTCTCCAGCGTGGAAATGGCAACCTTGTCAAAAAGTTGCTGTCCGGATGCGGCAAGCTCCACCGGTGTGCTGCGGACCCGCGTCACCTTGGTCACATTATAATTTCCGGCCAGCGACCAATCGACACGCCCCTTGCCAAGATTGGTGCGCAAGTTGAGGATCAGGTCGAGCCCTTTGGTCCGGGTATCCACCCCATTTGTGAACACATTGATGCCAGTGAAGGGCACCGATTCCAGCGTGTTGCCATTGGCAATGATCGCCGCATTCACCGCCGCGGATTGCAGCGTGCCGGCATAAGTGCCGTAAAGCGTGCCGCTGCCCACAACGCGGTCGCGCACGGCAATGCGATAGACATCCAAGGCGATGTTCATGTTTTCAGTGGGATGCGCGATCACGCCCACATTGACGTTGCGGGACTTTTCCGGACCAAGCGGATCAATCCCGATCAGCCGTGCCGCATCGGCATTGGGCGGCAACTGGACAAAGGCGGAATTGGGCTGAACATTGGTCGCGGAATAGCGTTCCTCGGCCAATGTCGGGGCGCGAAAGCCGTTGCTTAGGGTCGCCCGCACGGCCAGGCTGGGGGTCAGGCTCCATCGGCCACTGATCTTGCCGACAACGGCGTCACCAAAATCGCTGTAATGTTCATAGCGGCCAGCCACGGCCAGTTGCAGATTTGATGTCGGATCCAGCGTCACATCGACATAGGCGGCCTGAACATTGCGGCGGGTTGACCCGGCATCTGTCAAAGAAAATCCGGGAAAGGACTGCGAGCCGGCCTTGTAACGCGACGGCGCATCACCAGCGATAATGCTATAGGTTTCGCGCCGGTGTTCCGCCCCCAGCGCAAGCGTTGCCGGTGCGGCCAGGCCAAGGTTTATCTGGCGATGCAGGTCAAGATTGACCGTCCACTGGTTGCCGTTGAGATTGCCGTTGTAAAAATCGCGGGGCGTCTGTCCGGTATCGGCATACAGATCGACATTGGCTGATCCGGTCACCTCCACTCGATTATGGTTGAAGCCATAGGTTGTGCTTACATCAACGGCCCAGCGGCCCAATTCCCGGTGCAATCCGGATGTCAGGCTCAGATCATCAGAGATAACCCAGTCAATCGGGGAAAAGCCGTTGGGGTAAAGCGTCGGGAGCTTTGTCGGCAGGCGGAAATTGGCCCAGCCGCCCGCCTTTTTGTGACCATAGGTGCCAAAGACATAGAGGCTGGTTTCCTCGCCCACGGGCAATTCCGCATTGATCGTGGCCAGCATCGTCCGATAGCGGGCGTCGCCAAAGACTTTGTTGACGCGCGGATAGCCCTCCAGATTGCGCCATTCGGGATGCGCGCCAGAGGCGATGGCGCTTTCCACCCTGGCATCGGGCCCGCCGGCATTGCTGAAGCCATGGTCACGAAACAGGCCGGTCATATTGATGAAGCCGCCATCGCTGATCGGCATCCCGATATTCGTGCTGATATCGGTTGTCAGGCCATCGCCCCGGTAATAGCCGCCCTGGCTCAGGCTGGCGGTTCCGCCCGCGGCGTCATCGCGCAACAAGATATTGACCACGCCGGCAATGGCATCAGACCCATATTGGGCCGCCGCGCCATCTTTAAGAACTTCGACGCGATCAACCGAGGCCAGGGCAATATAGTTTAAATCTGGCGCCGCGCCGCCCTGATAGGGGCCGGACAAAACGGCGAGGTTCGCGGTGCCGTGCAGCCGCTTGCCATTGACCAGAACCAGCGTGTGGTTTGGCGACAGGCCCCGCATGCGGATGGCCAGCGTTTCATTGGCCAGATCAAAGCCGACAGCCTGCAGGTTGAGCGACGGCAGCAAGGACGACAAGGCATCCGCAAGCGTCGCCTTGCCTTCTTTGGCAAGGATTTCGCCGTTCAGAATATCGACGGGGGCAAGGCTGTCTGCGGCCTTGATCCCATAGGACCGGGTGCCCGTGACAATGATGTCATTGCCCGGCGCCTCTTCGGCCAGGCTGGGCGTGCTGGTGCAAAGCAGGGCTGCCACCGACACAAAAGGCACAGATAATTTCATGAATACCGCCAGATATGATCGCCAAAAAACGGGTGCGCGCAAGATTTCACGTAAATCTGAAGCGGACGAACTTGGGTATGCAACTGTAAATGGACAGTCAAGATGACGGGCGCCGGCGTCCAGCCGCTTTACGCGGCTATCGGCAGAAAGGCTGCAAAGTCAGGCAGTGCCGCCTTGCCCGCGCCATCCAAAATAAAGCCGGGATAGCCGTCCGCTGCCACAGCCTCGCAGATTGCGCGATACGTGCCCACGCCGCCAATATAGGGCATGAACACGCGGGGCTTGCCGGGCACATTGGCGCCAAGATACCAGCTGTTCGCCTGCATGAAGATGGTCGGCTCTGCGACCGCTGTCACATGTGCGGTCCACACGTCTTCCGCTTCGGGCATCGGCTCGATCACAGTGCGATCCCCCTTGCAACCGGTCGCAAGCAGGCCGCCGATCCAGTCGACATGCTGCTCGATAGAGGTCACCATATTCGACAGGACCGACGGGCTTCCCGGCCCCGTAATCGTGAACATATTCGGGAAACCCGCGGACATCAGGCCCAGATAGCTCCGCGGACCGGCGGACCATTTGTCGGCCAAGGCCAGGTTATTGCGCCCGCGAATGTCAATCTTGCCAAGTGCGCCGGTCATGGCATCGAAGCCGGTCGCAAGCACGATGACATCGACATCATAATGCGCGGTCCCGGCGCGCACGCCTTTTTCCGTGATGCCTGCGATCGGCTGGGCATGCAGGTCGACCAGCGTCACATTGTCGCGGTTGAACGTTTCAAAATAGCCGATGTCCACGCACAGCCGCTTTGACCCAAGCGGGTAGGTCGTCGGGCAAAGCAGCGCCGCCGTTGCCGGATCCTGGACAATGCCGCGCACGCGCGCGCGCAGATATTCTGCAATGCAATCGGCCGCTTTTTCATCAAAAACGGTGTCTGGGTGCGAATTCAGAAACCCGCCCAGGCCACCAAATTCCCATCGCGCGTCCAGGTCGCGGTGCAGGTCCTCAGGCGGGGTCGCCAATGCGGGGCGCGCAGAGGGCGGTGCGCCGCGCGCCACGCCACCAATGGTGTGGCGGGCCTGTTCCCGCAGGTCGCGATAGCTCTGCTTGATCTCTGCCTGTTCGTGGTCCTCAAGCGGACGGTTCTGCGCGGGCACGACGAAATTGGGCGTACGCTGGAAAACGGTAAGGTGTTGCGCCTGTCGCGCGATGACGGGGATTGACTGTATGCCGCTGGATCCGGTGCCAATCACCGCGACACGCTTGCCGGTCAAGTCGACCCCTTCGTGCGGCCACAGCCCGGTCACAAAGATATCGCCACGAAAACTGTCGAGGCCGGGGATATTGGGTCGGTTGGGAGAGGAAAGACAGCCCGTGCCGAAGATGCAGAAGCGCGCTGTCAGCGTGTCGCCCTGGTCCGTGCCGATTTGCCAGTCCTGTTCGTCATCCCGCCAGCGGGCGTGCGTGACGACAGTGTTGAAACGGATATCGCGGCGCAGGTCGAACCGATCGGCAACATGCTGCAAATACCGCAGAATTTCTGGCTGCGCCGCATAGCGTTCGCTCCACTGCCACTCCTGTTCCAGTTCGGGGGAAAAGGAGTAGGAATATTCCACACTCTCGATATCGCAGCGCGCACCGGGGTAGCGGTTCCAATACCAGGTGCCCCCGACATCGCCTGCCTTTTCCAGCACACAGGCCGATAGCCCCAGGTCGCGCAGCTTGTAGAGCATATAGAGCCCGGCAAAGCCTGCGCCGACGACGATGACGTCAAAATTGCTTTTGCGCACAGGCCTCTCCCTCCGATGATCTGACGCGATGATCTGTGTCTTCAGCTCAGCCTCATTGCTGACATGAAAGGTTGTCCCTCTTGTCCCCGATGGGCATTTTCAGGGGTCTATTCTGCGCGGCCCGCGTCCGTCCAGCGCTGAGCACCAAGACGGTCCACAGGGTGAAATGCCTTTCCGGGAAAGTGCAGGGCGCAGCCGGATCCGGGCAGCAACGGATCATCGATGCCCGATGCGCGCAGAGGATGCCTTAATGGCGCTGCCCGGCTGCCCCGGATTGTGGTGCGGCCTTTTCCGCGCCGAAATATTCTGGATAGGCCGCGCGCCAAAAATCACACTTATAGTCCGCCCAGGCGTCAAACGGCCGGACGGCGCCGGGTTCAAAGCGCATCACCGTGCTGTGCCGCCAGTCGGCACCGGGCTTCGCCGCGCGCATGAACCTGGCCCAAGTCGCGACGATCTGGTCGGCGAGCTTTTGCGAGGCAGGGCCAAGATCGGGCGCTGACATCGCTGCCGTGTTTGAAAAGCCGGGAAACAGGGCGTTGAGCTCACCCGAATGGACGGCGCCCAGCACGAAGCCGGGATCGGGCAGGATGGGAATGGAGACGCCCCGCACGGGGGCTGTGCGGTCTGCGAACTCCCACTGATAAACGGGCACATGGCGCGCCAAGAGGCGGCCACTTTCCAGCATGAGGCAATGGGTGATCCCAACGCCGGGCATGAAATCGCTCATCAGCGACCCCAGCGTTTCGGGCACGCGTTCACCCGGTTTCAGCGGATAAGCGGCCAGGACCTGATCCGCCTTGTCGCCATAAATGCCCCTGACCATCACCGGATAGGTGTCGGCTGTGATGACGGCCCCGTTCTGCACATCATAGCCGACATAAAGGCGCATTTCATCGCGGGTGAAGCCATTGAGGACGGGCACCCGCACAAAGGCGCCGGCCGGCAAGGCATCGCCCGCCGCACGCGGGACGGTGGGATTGCCGGTGAACGGCGCGAAGGCGCGCAGATCGGTCCGTGCCGCCACGGCCCCAGCCTCAATCAGGCGCTGGGGCGCGACCGCTTTCAAACAGGCCAGTTCCGTTTTAGGGTCGGTGCACCCGACGTCTTTGGCAACGCGTGCCGCAAATGCCTCCGCCTCGGCCAGGCTGCGCAGCGGTGTGTTGCAGGCGCCGCTCTGGATGATCGCGCGGTGGAAAAGGCCGCGCGTCTGTTCTGGCGCCAACATATGCATGCACACCGATATGGCGCCCGCTGATTCTCCGGCGAGTGTGATATTGTCGGGATCGCCGCCAAAGGCTGCGATATTGTCCTTCACCCACCGCATTGCCAGGCGCTGGTCCTCAAGGCCCAAGACGCGCTTTTCGCCAGAGGTGCCGCCGGGCGGCGCCATGAAACCAAACACGCCAAGCCGGTAGTTGATGCTCACGACGACGGCATCAGCCATGCGGGCGAGACGATCAAGCCGGTACAGCGATGCCGCGCCGCCGACAAAGGCTCCGCCGTGGATCCACAAGAGCACCGGACGGGGCCGTGCGCTCTTGCCGAGCGGACGGCTGATATTGAGCGTCAGGCATTCCTCTTCATCGCTGCGCTCGGTCAAGCCATAACGGGCCGCCTGCGGGCAGGCCGGGCTGAAATGCATGGCCGGAAAGACGCCGGACCATGGCGCAACGGGCTGTGGCAGGCTCCAGCGTGCGTCGCCCGAAACCGGGGCGGCATAGGGAATGCCGCGAAACTCGACCACATCGTTCCGGACAAAGCCTTCGACCGTGCCGGACCGGGTGTCGATCAATTCACCCATGGGGGATCCGCCGACGGGCACGGGATAGGCAGACTTGGCCTGGGCCGCGAGCGGCGCCCCGCTCAGCAGCAGCGCTGCACACGCGGCCGCCCGCACGCGGCTCTGCAAGAGGGTCTGCCTGCTGCTCAAGCGGCCGAAGAACCGCCATGCCCGGCCAAGTCCCGACAGGGTGAAAAGACGCGCATAGCCCTGAGATCGCATGATTATGCCCCGCGGTTGGTTGTCCATCTCTTGTGCAGCCACGCCATGGCCTTTGCAAGCAGGGGTGGGATGGTGCGCCCGGGAAATCGCCACAGCTCCGGGCGTGCGACCTGCCACGCCGTCGTCCTTTGTCTGTTCTGGCTCTTGCCCTGAACAAGGGGAAGACCAACAGCTGATCTTGAAATTATCTGTGGCCGCTCTCACCTTACACAAAGCGGCCCGGGCCCCTCTGGCAAGATGCGTCTTGTGATGTCGGTCCGCATCGGAGGTTCCGATCTTGGGAGGGGGCTTGTCTTCCCTGCCTATCCGGGGCTTTCGATCTCAAAAGCTTTGAAGAGGACAGGATGATGCAGCAAATCTCCCCCGCGGTTCGAACGTTTTCGGTCAAGCGGATCCTTGTTTTGGCAAGCGCCGCCTTTGCGCTTTCCGCCTGTGGTGAGGCAGAGCAGGCGGCCAGCCAATTGCAGAACCTGACTGACGCCGCCATTGACGCCGACGGGGTTGCCAATAGCGTGCGGGACTCGGTGGACACCGGGTCAATCGAAGGCGCGATTAAGGATGCCGCGGCCGGGGCGCTGCGCGAAGAGCTTGGCGTGGTTGGCGCTGTTGTCGATGAAGACGCGCTGGTGTCGGGCATCGATAAAGCAGTGGACGGCAAGGCCGTGACGCGCGCAGCAGAACAGGCCGCCCGCGATGCCCTGACCGCGACTGAAGAAAAATAGCCCTTCTCTTACACCAGAAAACCCCATTGCCGATGCGCGCGCTTAACCGAATTGCCGTTTTCATCGCCGTGCTGATCAGCGCGGGAGAGGTTGCACGCTTCTGGGGCAATCCGCGCGTCTTCCCCATGGCGCTGGATGAGCTGTTGGTTGCCGCTGCCTTGCTCTGGGCCTGTTGGCGCACGCGCCAGCACGGCGCCGAGGGGCATGTCGCGGCATGGAGTGGCTTTTGCGGATTGATGTTGGTGCTGTTGATTGAAACGGCGGACCACCAGATCCATGGCCCCGCCAAAGCAGCGGGCCCGATCTATCTGGCCAGCCTGACGGCGATGCTGGTGCTGGGCCTATGGGCGGTCCGCCGATCCTTGCGGCTTTTGGACAAGAGACACCCCGGCTAAATCAATGTCCTGAACG
>JBJOJQ010000085.1:0-18449 GCA_046046525.1 Pseudomonadota bacterium | reverse complement strand
CCGGATATTCTGGCGCGGCGGCCCGATTTGCCGATCATTGTGCTGTCTGCCCAGAATACGCTGGCCACCGCGGTCCGCGCGACAGAGCAGGGGGCCTTTGAATATCTGCCCAAGCCCTTTGATCTGGATGAATTATGTCAGGCCGTGCGCGATGGGCTGCGGCGGCGCGGCATTACCCCGGCAGCGTCAGTCCTAAGCGAGGCGGATGCCGCCCTGCCGTTGATCGGTCGCTCCCCTGCGATGCAAGAGGTTTACCGCACCATCGCCCGCGTCGTTCCCAATGATTTGACCGTCCTCATCCTTGGCGAAAGCGGGACTGGCAAGGAATTGGTGGCGCGCGCGATTCATGATCTGGGCGCGCGCAAGGCATCCCCCTTTATCGCGATCAACATGGCGGCGATCCCGCGTGAATTGATCGAAGCGGAATTATTCGGTCATGAACGCGGCGCGTTTACCGGCGCGCAGGCGCGTTCTGCCGGTCGGTTTGAACAGGCCGCGGGTGGCACGTTATTCCTCGATGAAATTGGCGATATGCCCATGGAGGCGCAGACGCGCCTGTTGCGCGTTTTGCAGTCGGGTGAATTCACAACCGTTGGCGGCAGCCGCTCCATCAAGGCGGATGTGCGGATCATTGCGGCGACCAACAAGGATTTGCCCGCCCTGATTGCCGCTGGCCAGTTTCGCGAAGACCTGTATTTCCGCCTGAATGTCGTGCCCATTGCTTTGCCGGCCCTGCGGCAGCGGGCGGCCGATATCGGCTTGCTGGCGCAGCATTTTCTGGATCGAGCGGCCGCCGAAGGCCTGCCCCGCAAGGGGATTTCCGCTGCGGCCATTGCCCGGCTGACCGATCATGATTGGCCCGGCAATGTCCGGGAACTGGAAAATCTGATGCGGCGTCTGGCCGTGCTGGTGCGCGATGATGTGATCGGCCCGGATATTGTCGACCAGCAATTTTCGGGACGAGCGCCGCGCCATGAAGGGCCAGTGATTGTTGCGCGCACGGGCTTGGCAAGCGCGGTTGAACAACATTTGGCGGCCTATTTTGGGGAATTTGGCAATGGCCTGCCGCCAGACGGGCTGTATGATCGCATCCTTGAGGATGTTGAGCGGCCCTTATTGCTGGCCACCATGGCGGCCGTGCGTGGAAACCAATTACGCGCGGCAAAACTCCTGGGCATCAACCGCAACACATTGCGCAAGAAACTGGGCGATCTTGGCATCGACCTGAACGTCGGGCGCCGCTGATTTTCCTTTATCGCGGATGGTTTAAGTCCGATGCATTTGTTGAGGCCTTTGGGATTTTGACAGCGACGGCCGCTCAAACGCCGCAGCATCCCTGTCATATACGAAAGCGCATATCAGCAGCCTTTTCTATTGAAAATACAATGGGCCGTGCCATTGCGTTGTCAATCGCTTGAGCATCGTGACTTTGTCCGCGCCCTGCCAAGAGCAATGACTAGAAACGAGTGGGTTTGCTATGAAGAAAAAAATCGCACTGTTAGGCGCATTGCTTTTGGTCGTACCGGTTGCGGCAATTGCGCAATCTGCAGGCAGTTCGTCTTCGGCAAAGTCTGGAAGTAGCAAGCCTTCCAAGCCAACGCCACCAAAGCCGACTCCGCCTAAGCCCACTCCGCCCAAGCCAACACCGTCCAAGCCAACACCGCCGAAACCGACGCCGCCCAAGCCGACACCGCCGAAGCCCAACCCTATCTGCAAGCCAGATAAGAGCGGCAAGAGCAAGTGCATTGGCGGCGGCGGCGACAGCCGCTGACGCCCATTTTCGATCGGACGCCATCGATCGGCGCTCATCGCAATTATCCCGCTAAATTTAGCGATGTGTGCTTGATTTGCCACGCAGGTGTTGTAGACCTGCAACTGTGGTAAAGCAGGCTCTGCCCCTTTTGGTGACTTGGCGCCGAAACCTCGGCCTGATTTGGCGTCGGCAGCGCCTTACGCCTTTGGTGACATGGATGGCGGCGGCGGCAGTCATTGTTATGGCGGTCGTCACCTGGCTGGCGCTGCGCAGCGGTACGGGCCTGTCTGCGGCAGGCGGCGTCACGTTGTTGCTGGGCAATTTGATGCCCGCCGTTGTCCTGATGGTCTTGTGGGGACGAAAGCTCGCAACGCGCCGCGCGGCCCGCTCCGCTGTGGGGTCAAATGGCCGGCTTCATGTGCGGCTGGTGGCGCTGTTTTCGCTCGTGGCGACCGTTCCTGTCGTTCTGATGGTGCTTATCGCCTCGCTCTTGTTCCAATATGGCGTTGATATCTGGTATTCAAAACGGGCGCAGGCGATGTTTCAGAACACGACAACGCTGGCCCAGCAGCTCTATTCCGAAAAGCAAAAGCGCGTCATGGATGAGACGTCGGTTATGGCCGGTGACCTTGTCTCGGCGCTGGGTGTTGCCTCAATTGATAGCAGCGCCTTTGCGAACCAATTTGCCTTTCAGGTTTATCAGCGCGAATTGTCGGAAGCGGCCGTCCTTGTCATCACAGAGAAAAACGGTGTCCAAACGCTTGCCATCGTGAACCCCTATGAGCGCAAGACCGAAAACTGGGTGCCGCTCAGCGTCGCGCAGGAACTGATTTCTAAACGACAAACGGTGTTTCGAGATACCGGCAGCCGGATGGAAGCCGTAACGCCCATGCCCGGCACCAAAGACCTTTTTCTGTATGCCTCTCGCGTGGCGGATACCGAAACGCTGGCGCAGGCCAAAAGGGCGGCGTTGGTGCTGAAAGATTACAACGCGCTGCTGAAACGATCGGCCAAGTTGCAGCTGCAGTTGAACGCTGCACTGTATCTGTTGTCGCTGACGATCATTGGCCTGGCTGTCTTTACCGCATTGCGCGTGGCGGACCGGTTGGTTCAGCCGGTGGGTGAACTTGTCGATGCGGCGCGGCGTGTGGCCGGCGGGGACCTGTCTGTGCGTGTGTCCACGTCGCATTCGCGCGATGAGGTGGGCGTGCTTTCGCGCGCATTCAACCGCATGACAGAGCGCCTGGGTGAGCAGAATATGGATCTGATCGCCTCAAATGATCTGCTGGATCGGCGCCGCGCACTGATTGAGGCCGTGTTGTCAGGCGTGACGGCGGGCGTGATTTCCATCACCCCGGAACGGCGGGTCCGCGTGATCAACCGGTCCGCCAGCCATATTCTGATGGTTGATCCAGAGGCGATGGTCGGTAGTGACTTGGCCGATTTGGCGCCCGAATTTTCCGCGCTGCTCGATGAGGATCGCCGCGAAGCCGTTATTCAGCTGGATAATGGCGGGGATCATCGGACCTTGGCGGTCAAGATCGTCGAAAGCGAATTCGGCCAGATCCTGACCTTTGATGACATTACGCAGCAATTGATCGACCAGCGCCGCGCCGCCTGGTCAGACGTGGCACGCCGTGTCGCGCATGAGATTAAGAACCCGCTGACCCCCATCCAGCTGGCGGCGGAACGTCTGAAACGCCGCTTTTCAAAGGAAATCTCCTCTGATCCGGCGGCCTATGATCGGTTGACCGACACCATTGTCCGGCAGGTGGGCGATCTGCGGCGGATGGTGGATGAGTTTTCGTCCTTCGCGCGCATGCCCAAGCCTGAATTTGCGGATGAGGCGATTGTCGATATCGCCCGCGAAGCCATGTTCCTGCATGAAGTGGCCAATCCCGCGATCAAGTTTTCGATCACCGCACCCAGCCCATCACCGACGCTGTTGTGCGACCGCCGGCAACTCGCCCAGGCGCTGTCGAACATTGTCAAAAATGGCGTTGAGGCAATTACCCAGACAGAGCGTCAATCGGGCGATATTGCGATGACCATTGCCGAGGATGATATCGGCGCGCTGATCATCAGCGTTGCTGATAATGGCATTGGCCTGCCGCTGGAGCGGGAACGGATTATCGAACCCTATATGACGACGCGCCCGGGCGGGACCGGCCTTGGCCTCGCCATTGTGAAGAAAATCATCGAAGAACATCAAGGCAGTATTGCCTTTATGGATCGGGAAGGGGGCGGCACTGTGGTGACCGTTCGGATCGATCCGCATGTGTTGTCAGCCGTTATTCAGCGGCGGGCGTTTCAGGACCAGGCCGATAAGGATATTCTTCCTGCGGCCCTTACGCGCGCAAGGAGCACCTAAGCCATGGCTCTCGATATTCTCGTCGTTGATGATGAGGAAGACATCCGGGACCTTGTCGCCGGGGTCTTGGAAGATGAAGGCTATGCGCCGCGCACCGCGGCGGATAGCGATGCAGCGCTGGCGGCCATTGCCGATCGCCGGCCTTCGCTTGTTTTGCTGGATGTGTTTCTCAAAGGCTCTCGTCTGGACGGGCTGGAATTGCTGGACGAAATCAAACGCCGCGACCCAAGCCAACCAGTCCTTGTGATTTCCGGCCATGGCAATCTGGACACGGCGGTGTCGGCCATTCGCCGGGGCGCCACCGACTTTATCGAAAAGCCTTTTGAGGCGCAGCGTTTGCTGCTGCTGGTTTCCCGCGCGACGGAAACGGAACGCCTGCGCGCCGAAAATGAAACGCTGAAGGCGCAAATCGGCTTTGATGAGCAGTTGAGCGGCGCCTCTGGCGCGATCAATCAGGTGCGGGCGACGCTGAAGCGCGTGGCGCCAACAGGCAGCCGCGTGTTGATCAGCGGACCCGCAGGCGTCGGCAAGGAGGTTGCCGCGCGCATGCTGCATAGCTGGAGCCCGCGGACAAGCGGTCCCTTCGTCGTTGTCAGCGCCGCGCGGATGACGCCCGAGCGGGTAGAAGAGGAATTATTCGGCTCTGAACGATCAGATGGCGCCATTTCGCCGGGCCTGTTGGAACGTGCGCATGGCGGCACGCTGTTTCTGGACGAAATTGCCGACATGCCGGTGACGACGCAGGGCAAGATCCTGCGCGTGTTGACGGATCAAAGCTTTACGCGGGTTGGCGGGCAACGTCAGGTCAAGGTTGATGTGCGGGTGATTTCGTCAACCGCACGGACCCTGACGGAAGAAATTGATGCCGGGCGGTTCCGCGAAGATTTTTATTACCGTCTGAATGTGGTTCCGGTGTTCATCCCGGCCTTGGCCGAACGGCGTGAGGACATCCCCTCGCTGGTTGAGCATTTTGTTGCCCGTTATGCGGCCGAGCGGCGCGTGCCGACGCCAGAAGTCACAGCCGATGCGATGGCTGCGCTCCAAGCCTATGATTGGCCGGGCAATGTCCGCCAGTTGCGCAATATTGTCGAACGCACGATCATTCTGGCGCCGGGCGAACGGCTGGGCCGGATTGAAATTGATATGCTGCCGCCTGAAGTGCTCAATGATCCGTCAACAGGGGCGTCGGCAGCGCCCAGCGTCGCGATCATGGGGGCGCCGCTGCGCGAAGCCCGCGAGGCCTTTGAACGTGAATATCTTCGGGTCCAGATCCGCCGTTTTTCGGGCAATATCTCGCGCACCGCGCACTTTATCGGCATGGAACGCTCTGCCTTGCACCGTAAGCTCAAGATCCTGGGCATGGTCGAGGATAAAGAGCCCGGCGACGACTAAGTCACCTCTGCGGTGGACCGTCCCGCCGTTTCGCGCTAAGCATATGCATGCCCCCGCTGCTTTAAAGGGGGAAAAGCAACGACGCCCGACCACGGGCGCAACCGCGGGAAACCGCCAAAGACAGAAAAGGATAAAACGTGGCTGACAAGAGCAACTCTCTCCAGGACATTTTTCTCAACACCGTCCGCAAATCGAAAATTCCGGTGACCATGTTCCTCGTCAAAGGCGTGAAGCTGCAGGGGATCATCACCTGGTTTGACAATTTTTCGGTTCTTTTGCGGCGGGATGGGCAATCGCAGCTGATCTATAAGCATGCGATTTCAACAATCATGCCGGGCCAACCCGTTGATGTAGAGGCGATGCGCGCCGCCATTGGCGAGGGTAAGCGGAGCAAGGCCTTGCAGGATGTGTTCCTGTCCGCAACGGAACGGACACAAACGCCGGTCACCATGTTCCTGGTCAATGGCGTGATGTTGCAGGGCGAAGTCGCCACATTTGATCTGTTCTGCCTGTTGTTGCAGCGCGAATCCATGTCGCAGCTTGTTTATAAGCACGCGATTTCAACGGTGCAGCCAGCCCATCCGCTGAACCTCGCCGAGGAAGAAACGGACGGCGATTGAGCGTTTTTAACCGTCAGGATGAGGATGGCTTTGGCCGTGGGGCCAAGGCCGTCATCGCCTATCCCGATATCGGTGTCAGCAACCGCAATGCCGATGCACGCATTGCCGAGGCGGCGGGCCTTGCCCTTGCCATTGGCATTGATGTTGCTGACACGGTGACGTTCCGCATTCGTGGGGCGCGTCCGGCAACTTTGTTCGGATCAGGTCAGGTTGTCGATCTGGCCGCGCGAGTCGCGGCCATGGAGGCTGAACTCGTGATCGTGGACGGCGCCCTGACGCCCGTTCAGCAGCGCAATCTGGAAAAAGAGGTCAAAGCCAAGGTCATCGACCGAACGGGCCTGATCCTTGAAATTTTCGGGGAACGCGCCGCCACCGCCGAAGGCCGGCTGCAGGTTGAACTGGCGCATCTTGATTATCAGGCGGGACGATTGGTCCGCAGCTGGACGCACCTTGAACGCCAGCGGGGCGGCTTTGGCTTTTTGGGTGGTCCGGGTGAAACCCAGATTGAGGCCGACCGCCGCATGATCCGCGACCGCATGGCGAAACTGCGGCGCGAACTGGAACAGGTCCGCCGCACGCGCGGCCTGCACCGTGATCGGCGCCAACGCGCGCCTTGGCCGGTGATTGCCCTTGTCGGCTATACCAATGCCGGCAAATCGACGCTGTTCAATCGCATGACCGGGGCAACCGTGATGGCGGAGGATCTGCTGTTCGCCACGCTCGACCCGACGATGCGGCAGATTTCACTGCCGGGTGTCGACAAGGCCATTTTATCGGACACGGTGGGCTTTGTGTCAGACCTGCCGACGCAGCTTGTCGCGGCCTTCCGGGCGACATTGGAAGAGGTGAATGCGGCAGACCTCATCATCCATGTCCGCGATATCTCGCACCCCGATACCGAGGCGCAACGCGCGGATGTGGAACATGTTTTGACGGAATTGGGCGCGCGCGACCCGCAATCGGCGCCGATGATTGAGGTATGGAACAAGATCGACCTTCTTGATGAAGAGGCCCGTCTGTTCCGGATCGAAGAGGCGCATCGCCGCGAGGATGTCGTGCTGGTTTCCGCGCTGACAGGGGAAGGGACGGACGATCTGGCCGAAGCCTGTTCCGCCCGCCTGACCAAGGCGTATCGCGTCCGGCACATGGATTTGGGTGTTACCGACGGCGCAGCGCTCGCCTGGGTGCACGCGCATGGCCGGGTGCTTGATCAAAGCACGCAAGGGGACCGCATTCTTCTGTCGGTGCGCATGTCTGATGAGGATTTTGCCCGGTTTAACGCCCGTTATCGCGCATCCTGAGCTTTGGCGCGTTGCCAGAGCGCTTCCTTGGCCTCCAAATCTAGGTCAGCAAATGCGTCGCCCGCCATGGTTTCCATCGCGCGAAACCGGCCTTCGAACTTGCCATTGGCGCGGCGCAGGGCAGCTTCTGGATCAATGCCCAGTTTGCGCGCCCAGTTGACGACGGCGAATAACAGGTCGCCCATCTCCTCATCGCGTGCGGCGGCATCAGGGGCGTCATCCACCTCTGCGATTTCTTCCAAAATCTTGGCGCGGGCCCCTTCGGGATTGGGCCAGTCAAAGCCGGTCCGGGCGGCCCGTTTTTGGAGCTTTTCGGCACGCAACAGCGCGGGCAGGGCGCGCGTAACGCCGGCAAGTGCGCTTTGATCTGCAGCGCCCGATCGCTCTTCTGCCTTAATGCCTTCCCAGTCCACCAATGTGGCATCCCCAAAGACATGGGGGTGGCGCCGTTCCATCTTGTCGGAAATCGCTGTCGCGACATCATCAAAGCGGAAATGCCCTGCCTCTTCGGCCATGCGGGCATGAAAGACGACCTGGAGCAGCAAATCGCCGAGTTCATCACGCAGCGCGACCATATCGTCCCGCTCAATCGCATCGGCGACCTCATAGGCCTCTTCGATCGTATAGGGGGCGATGGTGGCATAGGTTTGCGCCACATCCCAAGGGCAGCCGGTTTGCGGATCCCGCAGCCGGGCCATGATCGTCAATAGGCGGTCCAGACCAGTCATGACACCAGCTCCCCCAAATCAAGTGCATCCAGCAGCTTGGCCCGCGCCGCCGTGATGTCGTGCCAAAGCGTGGCATGCGCCAATTCGGCGGGATGCAGCGACGCCGGCCATTCGCGGGCCACGATGGTTGCAATCCGATCAATCTTGGCCTCGGTCAGCAGAAAGCGCGGATCGACTTGCGCCGGATCGCAAACCACGCGCAGGCGCAGACAGGCCGGGCCGCCGCCATTGGCCATGGACTGGCGCACATCAACCGGGATGAGCTGACGAATGGGGCCATTGCCAGCAACCATCTCCTGCAACCAGGCCCAGACGCCCGCATGGTTTTGCGCCTCTGTCGGCAGGATCAGCGCCATCCCGCCATCGGGCAGGGTCACCAGCTGGGCATTGAAGATATAGGACTGGATGGCATCGGCAAGGCTCACCCGGTCTGCCGGCACCTCGATAATCTCCACCTCTGGCAAGGCCGCGCGCAGATCATCATAAAAGCGCGCCTTATCCGCAAAGGCCAATTCGTGCGTAAAGAGCACGCGTTCATTGGCAACGGCGACCACATCATTATGAAAGGCGCCCGCCGCAATGGCCGCTTCGGATTGGGCAACGAACAGAGCGGTCTTGATCTGATGGCGGCGGGCAATGGCCCGTGACGCCTCAATATGTTGGCGCGCGGGAAATGGGCCGCCCGCCACGCCATAAACAAAAACCTCAACGCCTGGCGCGCCATGGCTGCGGCACAGGCGCATATGGTTGGCCGCGCCTTCGTCGCCAAAAGGCGGCGGGACCGGCCCGTGCACTGCAAAGGCGGGATCCGCAAAGGCCAGGTGCAGCTGGCGCAGCGTGCCCGGCCATTCATGGCTGCGGTGCGGCATGGTGACGAGATTGGCGACGCTCAAATGGCAGCGCCCATCGGCTGCATCCGGGGCGGGGGAGACGGTCGCCGCATTGGCGGCCCACATGGCAGACGCCGACAGGGCATTGGCCAAAAGATCCGGGTCAGCCGCTTCGGGCGTGGTCCCCAGTGCCGCCAGCCATGCACGATCCGGGCGGTCATGCGGCAGCAACAGACCCTGAACCAGACCAAGCCGAAGATTGGCCCGCATCTTATCCAACCCCTGAAGCGCAGCATCACGGGGGGCAGAGGCCGCGCCTGCGTTGCGTGCTGAGGCCAAATTGCCAAGGCTGAGGCCGGCATAATTGTGGCTGGGGCCAATCAGGCCATCAAAGTTGATTTCTGTGAGCATTTACCACCGTGGCACAAAGGTGACCTGATCGCCCGTTTCAATCCCCAGCAGGCGGGCGGCATGCGGATCAATCGCAACGCCGTCATCCCGCTGCGCCACCCAGCCATAGGCCGCACGGAACCCGGCCAGCACGCCATGCGCGATCAACATTTTCTCGCCGCCCATATGTTCACCCAGTTGATCATCAACGGCCACAAGCGGCGCATCCTGCGCCTCGCGGATGCTGCGGATCTGATCGGTGCGGGCGGTCATCGTGGGGCCGCCATCGAAAATGTCGATATAATTTTCCCAGGCAAAGCCTTCGAGTTCCAGCATCCGCATCGCCGCACGCCCGGTGGGGTGCGGAATGCCAATGACGGCACGGGCTGTTTCCGGGAGCATGGCCGTGTACACGGGGTGCTTGGGCATCAGATCGGCAATGAACTGATTGCCATGGACAGCGTTAAACTCATCCGCCTGTTGAAAATTCATCCCGAAAAAGCGCCCGGCAATGCCGTCCCAAAACGGGGATCCGCCCGCTTCATCAATCACACCACGCAATTCCGCCAGCGTCTTGTCGGAAAAGCGTTGGCGATGGTTGCGGATGAACAAATAACGGCTGCGCGCAATCAACATGCCCAGTCCGCCCGCGCGCTCACCATGGTGCAGATAAAGGCCACCGACTTCGGAAGAGCCTTCAAGATCGGTCGACAGGCTGAGCATCTCTGCCCGGAATGTGCGGTCCAATTCAACGCTATGCTGCGTCAAAACCCCCATGCGATAGGAATAAAAGGGCCATTTCTGGCCAACTTGTGAAAAGATCTGGCAGGTCCCGCGGACATCGCCGGTTGCCGTGTTCTCCAGCACAAAAACAAACAGATCATCGGCAATTTGGTCATCATGGCGGCCAAAGGCTGCGGCGGCACGATCCAGCTTGGCCGACAGGGATTTGCGATCCGGGGGCAGGTTGGTGAAGCCGCCACCCGTGCTTTTCGCCATTTCATAGAGCGCCTGCAAATCGGCCTCCCGCGCGGCGCGGATGATATAGCTCATAGCCCACCTCGCGCGGCGAGCCGCAGCAGCGTCAATGCTGAAAGCTGGGCGCGTTCGGCCAGACTGTCCACGATCAAAAACTCCTCATCTGAATGAATGGCGCCGCCGCAGGGGCCCATGGTGTCAACAACGGGAATGCCGCAGGCGGCAATATTATTGCCATCGCACACACCGCCGGTTGCACGCCAGTGCAGGGCCAGCCCCAGATCGGCGCCGCAATCACGCACCAGCGCATACAGCCGTTCTGCCGGCGCATCGATCGGCTTTGGCGGGCGGTTAAACCCGCCATGGATATGCGCATGCACGTCATGGTCGCGTTCAATCGCCGCAATCGCCTGATGCAGGGCGGCCTGCGCATCCGCCATGGCCTCAGGCGTTTTGGGGCGAAGGTTGACGCGCAAAATCGCAAGATCAGGCACGATATTATTGGGGCCGCCGCCATCGATCCGCGCTGGATTGACGCTCAGGTCATCGCGGCGCAGCGCGGCGAGACGCAAGGCAAGGTCTGCCGCGGCCAGCACAGCGTTGCGGCCATCCTGCGGATTGCGCCCGGCATGGGCTGCCTTGCCATGGAGCGTGATCGAAAAATTGCCGCTGCCGGGGCGTGCGCCGGCCAAAGTGCCATCGGGCAGGGCCGGTTCATAGGTTAATGCGGCGGCCTTGCCGCGGGCCAGCTCTGCAATTAGTCGCGCCGACGCATGGCTGCCGGTTTCCTCATCGGAGTTGATAAGGACGTCATAGCCGAGCTGCGGCGCCAAGGGGCTTGAGTCGAAGGCCTGAAGCGCCGCCAATATGACGGCGATCCCGCCTTTCATATCGGCCGTTCCCGGCCCGTTGAGCACGCCGGGTTCCCGCCATGTAAGGTGCTGAAACGGATGGTCCGCCGCAAATACGGTGTCCATGTGGCCTGTCAGCAAAAGCCGCACCGGCGCCTCTGGACGCACACAGACATGCAGATGCTGCCCACGCCGAATGGGCGTCAGATGTCCTTTGGAATCAACACTGTCGACCGGGTCCGGATCGACCAAAGCTACGGTGCCGGGCAAAATGCTGAATGCGTCTGCCAATCGCCCGGCCAGATCTGCCAGCCCGTCAAGATTGGTGGTGCCGCTGTTGATCGCCGCCCATGCCTCAACCTGCGCCAGCATGGGCGCAGAGGCGGCCTGATCAAGAACGGCCTGTTCCGCAGTCGTCAAAACGGTCATGCCGCGTCATAGCGACCGACCGGGCGCAAGGCGAGGGGGGTCAGGCCTTGGCTTGATCTTGCTGGGGACGGGCGAATTCAGACGGGACTTCGGCGTACATCTTGCGCGCGGCCGGGCGCGCGGCAATCGCCTCAATCCAGGCCACAAGATGCGGCGTGTCCGTGCTGTTGACGATATCGGGGAAGGAAAACTGCATGCCGCCCGCAATGGCATAGTTACAGATATCCGCGAGCGTATATGTGTCGCCGATCAGCCATTTGGTGCGCGACAATTGATCCTCAAGTTTGGCGACAGAAACGCGGATCTTGCGCATTTCTTCATCCAGCACCTCCTTTGGAAAGCCCTTGCGCGCATTGCGCCACTTGGTCTGCTGTTCCGGAACGGGGATCCGCGCGACATAATCTTCAAATTCGTCATCGCTATAGGCGCGCGCCATGGGGCCGATATGGCGTTCCCAGCCGATCGTTGACACGCACCAGCAGAAATACTCATCGACCCATTTGGTCCAGATCCGCATCTGGGCAATTGCAAAGGGATCCTTGGGACGCAGCGGATTGGCATCGGGGAAAGCGTCTTCCAGATATTCGCAGATCACCGTTGATTCCGTGATGATTTTCCCATCATGGTCCAGCGCCGGCACTTGGCCGCGCGGGTTGATGGCCTTGAACCAATCTTCGTGATGTTCAAATTTGGTCGGGTCGAGCCGGTGGACTTTGAAATCAAGCTGCTTTTCGTACAGCGCGAGCATCGGCTTCAGGGAATTGGCGCCGGGGCCAAAGCTGTACAGGGTCAACATGATGATCGTCTCTCCGCTTGAATATCTTTGGCCGACAGGATGCACGACGATAAATTGATATGCAACACATACAAAATGAAAAACATCCTGTTTCAGACAGGTTCTTGCGCGACCCGGCGCAATATCGCATAGCGCGCTGGCCCTTTTCCTCCCCAGGAAGACAGCCAACAGCTTTTGTCGCACAAAGGGTTTATCATGACAGGCTATACCGTTCGCGCCGGACTGCACGTTGCAGAGGTTCTTGCCGATTTTGTTGAAACGCGGGCCTTGCCCGGCACCGGCATTTCGGCCGATCAGCTCTGGTCTGGCTTGGCCGATATTCTGGCGCGGTTCACGCCCCGCAATCGCGATCTGCTGGCAAAGCGCGACGCCATCCAGCGGCAGCTGGACGCGTGGCACAGCGCCCATCCCGGCCCGATTGTCGATATGGACGGCTATCAGCAGTTTTTGCGCGATATCGGCTATCTGGTGCCCGAACCGGCACCCTTTTCCATCGGCACCCGCAATGTGGACGATGAAATCGCCGTGATGGCGGGGCCGCAGCTTGTTGTCCCCTCGCTCAATGATCGTTTTGTCCTGAACGCCGCCAATGCCCGCTGGGGCAGCCTGTATGACGCCTTTTACGGCACCGACGCGCTGGATGCGCCGCCGGCCCGTCCGGGGGGCTATGATCCGGTGCGCGGCGCGGCTGTGGTGCAGGCGGCCAAGGCGTTTCTCGACGCCGCGGTGCCGCTTGCCGATGGGTCATGGGCGGATTGGACGGGCGGTGGCCTTAATCTTGCCGACGCCGATGTTTCAATTATCCGGCGTGGCGCCGATATATTGTTGCGCCACAACGGCCTTGCGATCGAAATTCAGATCGATCCCGAACATCCCATTGGCCGCGACGACCCGGCAGGGATCAAGGATGTGGTTCTGGAAGCCGCGCTGACCACGATTATCGATCTGGAAGATTCGGTGGCTGCCGTTGATGCCGAGGATAAGGTTGCAGCCTATGGCAATTGGCTTGGCCTGATGCGCGGCGATTTGGTGGCCTCGTTTGAAAAAGGCGGCAAGACCCTGACCCGCACTCTCGCGCCCGATCGCGATTGGGGGGATGAGGTGTTGCACGGTCGCAGCCTGTTATTCGTGCGCAATGTCGGGCATTTGATGACCAATCCGGCGGTTCGTTTGGGCGATGGCAGTGAGGCCCCAGAGGGTATTTTGGACGCCATCTTTACATCGCTGTGCGCGATGCATGATCTGTTGCGCCTCGGCACGTACAGCAACAGCCGGACCGGCAGCATTTATATCGTCAAGCCAAAGCAGCATGGGCCGGACGAATGCGCCTTCACCAATGACCTGTTCGATGCGGTGGAGGATCTGCTGGGCCTGCAGCGGCATGTCATCAAGGTTGGCGTCATGGATGAGGAACGTCGGACCTCGGCCAATCTTGCCGCCTGTATTCACGCGGTGAAGGACCGGATCGTCTTCATCAATACCGGTTTTCTCGACCGGACGGGCGATGAAATGCACAGCGCGATGCGGGCCGGGCCAATGATCCGCAAAGCGGCGATGAAATCATCCGCCTGGATTCAGGCCTATGAAGCCCGCAATGTGCAGATCGGGCTGGCCTGTGGCCTGTCCGGCAAGGCGCAGATCGGCAAAGGCATGTGGGCGGCGCCGGATATGATGCGCGACATGGTCGACCAGAAAATCGCGCATCCCCGCGCCGGCGCCAACACCGCCTGGGTGCCATCGCCCACCGCCGCCACATTGCACGCCATGCATTATCATCAGGTTGATGTCTTTGCCCGGCAGGCAGAATTGGCCGCGCAGCCGACGCCGGGTCTTGCGCCGTTGCTGAGCATTCCGGTCGCGCCAGTCGGCCATATATGGTCCGCCGATGAGGTGCGCGAAGAGCTGGAGAACAATGCCCAGGGCATTTTGGGCTATGTCGTGCGCTGGATTGATCAAGGCGTTGGCTGTTCCAAAGTGCCGGATATCAATGACATCGGATTGATGGAGGATCGGGCGACGCTGCGCATATCCTCGCAACACATCGCCAACTGGCTGCTTCATGGCGTCTGCACGGCCAATCAGGTCGACGCCGCGCTCACCAAGATGGCAGCCAAGGTTGACGCGCAAAATGCAGACGACCCGCTCTATCAACGATTGACGTCGAACAGCATCGCCTTTCAGGCAGCGCGCGCGTTGATTTTTGACGGGGTGGCGCAGCCCAATGGCTATACAGAACCCTTGCTTCACAAGTTCCGTCAGGCAAAAAAGGCCGCGATCTAATTGTATATGAGGAGAGGGCAGCGCCCATGACATATATTTTATGGGGCGCGGCCCATTCACTCTACACCGGCAAATTGCGGTCTTATCTGATTAAAAAAGGCCTTCCTTATCAGGAACGCTATCCGTCTGACCCGGATTTTGGCGCGCGCATTCTGCCTGCAGTCCGCTTCATGGTCGTCCCCGTATTGGAAACACCCGCGGGGGAGATTTTGCAGGATAGCGGCGACATCATCGATTATCTGGAGGCGCGGCACGCGGCGCCTGTGCTTGATCCCGAAACGCCGGTGCAGCGGACCATGTCCGCCCTGTTTGACGCTGTTGGCTCGGAATATCTCTTGCCACTCGCCATGCATTATCGCTGGACCTATCGCGCCGATCAGGAAATATTCTTGCAGGCCGAATTTGGGCGTGCGGTCGTGCCCGGCCAAGGGCGGGCGGATCGCCGCGCCACCGCGGGCGCCGTGATGAACCTGTTTGCCGGCTTTTTGCCAAATCTGGGTGTGTTCCCCGAAACGACAGCCGCCATGGAAAGCAGCTATCTCGACTGGCTTGATGCGCTTGATGAGCATTTTCAGCATCATCCCTATCTGCTGGGTGGGCGGCCATGCCGCGGTGATTTTGGGATGATGGCATCCTTATTCGCGCATTTGGGGCGTGATCCGGTGCCGGCGGGGCTGATGAAGACCCGCGCGCCGAACCTCTATCGCTGGACAGAGCGGATGAATTTGGCGGGCATCCCGGATGGCGAATATCCGGGATATGGAGAGGCCTATTATCCTGATGATGCCATCCCGCCGTCATTAGAGCCGGTTTTGGCGCTGGTGTTTCGGGACTGGACACCGGGCCTGACCGAAGATGTGGCCGTATTCAACGCCTGGGCCAAGGATCATCAGGCCGGGGATCTTGTCAGCCTGGATGCGGAACGGCGCGTGCACCCGTCGCTGGGGCCGGTCAGCTATGACTTTCATGGCGCACGGATCACCCGTGGCAGTGCGCCGCATGCGGTTTGGATGTTTGCCGCGGCCCAAGCGCACAGCCAGGCCATGGCGAGCGATGCCAAGGCGCGGTTCAGCGCCTTGCTGGCGCGCACCGGGGGGGCGGCGATGTTCGATCTACAGATCTCACGCCCGATGGCCAGGCAGGATCATGTACTCGTCCTGGCCTAGGACGCTGCAAGCGGCTTGCCTCAATGCCCTGATTTAAGGCATGGCGCCCGCCATGTGGACGGTGGCTGCCCTATATTGCTTTGCGCCATTTGACGCGCCTGAGGAGTATCAGGCGCCGCTCAAGGCGCTGTGCACGGACCATCAGGTCAAGGGCACGCTGCTGCTGGCGCGGGAAGGCATTAACGGGACCATTGCCGGATCTGCCGAGGATATTGCGACCGTGGTTGCCGCAATTCGCGCCTTGCCGGGCTGCGCGGCCCTGGACGTCAAATATTCAAAGGCCAGCACACCGCCCTTTCAGCGCACCAAGATCCGGCTGAAAAAGGAAATCGTGACGCTGGGCGTGCCAGAGGCTGATCCCGCGCGTGATGTGGGCACCTATGTGCAACCAGAAGACTGGAATGCCCTGATTGAAGATCCGGACACGATCCTTATCGACACGCGCAATGATTACGAAGTCGCAATCGGCACGTTCAAGGGCGCGATTGACCCCAAGACGCAGCGATTTGGGGATTTTCCGGCCTGGTTTCGCGAAAATCGGCATTTATTTGGGGATCAGCCCAAGGTCGCGATGTTCTGCACCGGCGGGATCAGGTGTGAAAAATCAACGGCATTTCTGCGCCATGAAGGGATAGACACGGTCTTCCACCTGAAAGGCGGGATCCTCAATTATCTTGAGAAAATCCCCGAAGAAGACAGCCTGTGGGACGGGGACTGCTTTGTCTTTGATGAACGCGTCAGCCTGCGCCATGGCCTGAAAGAGGGCGATTATCGCATCTGCCCCGGATGCAGCTGGCCCGTGCGGCACGACACCAGCTGTGCCCGATGTGCCGCCGCGCTATAACCGCGCTTCGCCCCATTCAATCCATGCAAAAGGCCGCGGCGTTTTGGGCATATAGCCTTTTTCTGACCGGGCGATCTTGAACCCGCCGCCTTCATAACCGCCTGTAATCGGGCGGGTCAGGTGGCAATTGCCGCCAATTCTTTTCCACACCGGCTCAATAAACCGCTGCACCCGCGCAACGCCTTTATCCGGGGCGGCGCCATGTTCCAGATACAGCACCTTGCCGCCGGGACGCAGCACGCGGCGCATTTCGGCCATGACCTGTGCGGGTGAATGGACCGAACACATGGTGAATGTGACCAGAATGGTGTCGAACTGCGCATCGCCAAATGGCATGGCCTCACCAATGCCGGCATGGATATCTGCGGGCACGCCCGTTGCCTGCATCATCGCGCGGGTCTGGTCGAGCAGGCCGGGGGAGGGATCAAGGCCGGTCAGGCTTTTGACGCGATCACGATCATAAAAGCTCAGGTTGATGCCGCCGCCACAGCCGAGTTCCAGCACATCGCCCTCCGCTTGCGGCACAACGCGGCTGCGCGCCTTCATGATTTGCGGCTGGGCACAGCAACACCCGATCAACCGGGGAACCATATTGCGTTCCCACCAGCCCATGGGCGCGGGATTATAAATGGGGCGCGAATTCTCTAAGGACATTGGCATATAACTCCCTTTTGAATGGGACAATCAGGTCAACAAGCTCCCCGGGCTCTGCCCAGCGCCATGCGCGAAATTCCTGATGTTCGGTTGCGATGTTGATATCAGCGTCGGAACCTAAAAAGCGCATAAGGAACCAGTGTTGGCGCTGGCCGCGATATCGGCCGCCCCAGATCCGGCCGAGAAGATCCGGCGGCAAATCATAGATATGTTCGTTTTGCGACCGCGCCAGAATTTCAACCAGATCCGCGGCGATCCCCGCTTCTTCACCCAGTTCGCGCAGCGCCGCCATTTCCGGATCTTCGCCATCATCAATGCCGCCCTGCGGCATCTGCCAGGCTTCGCTTGAACTATCGAGGCGCTGGCCAACAAAGATGCGCCCATCCTCATTGCGTAACATGATCCCGGCACAGGGGCGGTACGGCAGATGCAAAAAGGCGTCGGTCACAGGATCTGTCATTGCCCAATCCCGGCGAGCAACGCCTTCAACGCATTGATCCCATTGGAGATGTCTGTGTGGGCCGAGGGAATGGCCTTGCGCAGGCAAATAAAGCCATGAATATTGCCAGACGCTTCCAGATAACTGGTCTGAACCCCGGCCTCAATCAACCGGGCGGCATAGGCCCGTCCCTGATCCCGCAACGGATCAAGACCCGCCGTGATCACAACCGCAGGCGGCATATTGGTCAGATCATGGTGCAGCGGCGCAATCCGCCAGCTGCCATCGCCCGCATAGCTGTTCATGAAGAAATCCATGGAATCTTCGGTCAGCAAATAGCCCTGCTTGAACGCGTGGTAGCTGGGCCATGGCTCATGCTCCGCAACGGCGGGATAGATCGGATATTGGGCGACAACCGGCTTGGCCGCGGGCTGATCCCGCAGCGCCATGGCGGTGACGACCGTCAAATTGCCGCCCGCACTGTCCCCAGACAGGATCAGGCCCGTGCACGGGATGTTGTCGGCAATCCAGCGCGTCGCTGCTTCGCAATCCTCGGAGGCTGCGGGGAATAGGTGCTCGGGCGCAAGCCGGTAATCTATAGAAATCACCGGCAGATCCAATAGCCGC
>JBJOJQ010000041.1:0-4189 GCA_046046525.1 Pseudomonadota bacterium | reverse complement strand
TATCAGGCCGATGGGTCTGATTTCTTTGCGATTGCCTTTGGCGTTTACCCGCATCTTAACGTGGCAGACGCCCATTTTTCGTGCATTCGAGGGGCAACGCAACACAGCATCCATGCGTCCCGCCTTCTCAATATGGAACGCATGGACCTGGCGGTCGGGCCCATCCGGATTGAGATTGTGGAGCCGCTGAAGACGCTGCGCGTCATTGTTGACAATCATGACGGCATATCGGCGGACCTCACCTTCACGGGCCGCGCCTTTCCGCTGGAAGAGCCGCGGTTCATCCGCCGGATCGGCCCGCGCACCTTCATGGACTATACCCGGCTGACGCAAAACGGGCATTGGCAGGGCTGGATAGAGGTTGATGGCACGCGGCATGACCTGTCCGGCGCTGTCGGCACGCGGGACCGCAGCTGGGGCATCCGCCCGATTGGCGCCAGCGATCCGCAGCCAACCGTTCCCCAAATGGTGCCCCAATTTTATTGGCTGTGGAGCCCGGTCAATTTTGAAGGCGGCAGCCTGTACTTCCACGTCAACGCCGATCAGCATGGCCGGCCATGGAATACGCGCGCCGTCTGGTGCCCGGATGGCGCCGCGCCAGAAGACATGCTGGAAAGCGAAGACTGCCATATGGAGACGCAGCTGATGCAGGGCACCCGCCATGCGTCTTTCGCCCATCTGCGTGCGACCTTGCCCGATGGGCGGCAGTTAGAGGCCAGTTTTGAACCCGGCACGCCATTTCTGATGCGCGGCATTGGCTATGGCCATCCGGAATGGACGCATGGCGGCTGGAAAGCGCCCTTGGCGGTTGCGCGCGAGGATATGGACCTCAATGCCGTGACGCCCGGTCGCGCCGATCATCTCCATATTCAGGCAATCTCGCAGGTCACGCTGACGCTTGATGGCGTGGCCCAGCGCGGCACCGGGATTTTGGAGCAGCTGGTCCTTGGCGCCTATGAACCGCTCGGGCTGAAGAGTGTGTTCGATGACTGATCCGGTCCTGTCGCTGGCAGAGATCACCGCTGACTGGCTCAGCGCCTGCTTGCAGCGCCATGGCTATGCCACGCAGGTCATGGGCTTTACCGCAAGCCCCATCGGCACCGGCCAGGTCGGTGCGACCTATCGCCTGACGCTGGACTATGATCCCGCCAAGGCCGCCGGGCCGCCGACGCTGGTCGTCAAATTGCCCTCCAATGACCCGCTCAGCCGGGCCACCGGCAAAACGCACATGACCTATATCCGCGAAAGCCGATTTTATCAGCTCTTTGCCGGACAGCGGCCCATGGCGGTGCCCGATCATCTTTACATCGGCTTTGACGAGGACAGCCATGATTTCACGCTGCTGATGCATGACCTGCCCCATCATGTGCAGGGCAATCAGTTGGCTGTGCCCAGCGCGGCCGAGGCGCAATGGGCAATGGATGCCGCCGCCTCCATTCACGCAGCTTGGTGGGGGGATCCCATGCTGGATCGCCTCGATTGGCTGAATGGAACAAAGGCCGTCCCCCCGCCGCTGGATGGAGAGGCGCTTTACGCCATGTTCTGGCCGGCCTTTTGTGATCGCTATGGGGATCGCGTGACCCCGGACATGCGCCGCGTGGGCGATGCCTATCTTGGTCATATCAAGCAATGGACCGATGGGCGTCAGGGGCCACGTTGCCTGACGCACAATGATTTTCGGCCAGATAATATGCTCTTTGATCCAGAGGATGCCCGCAAACCAATTGTAATTGTGGATTGGCAGACGGTGGGCGTTGGCGAAGGCGCTGGGGATATTGCCTATTATCTGGGCACCGCGATGGACCCGCAGACGCGCCGGCGCGAAGAACATGGCTTGCTGCGCCGCTATCAACAGGGGTTGGCGCAGTTCGGCGTGCCGGACGCCGATCTGGCCGGGCAATGGGATGCCTATCGCGCGGCCTCTTTTGCCGGGATGATGATGGGGGTGACGGCCGCGATGGTGGTTCAGCAGACCGATCGCGGCGATGCCATGTTCTTAACCATGGCAGAACGGTCCGCGCATATGGTGCTCGACCATGCCGAGGTTGCGCTTAGCTTTTAACGCGCGGCAACCGGTCGCCAAAAAATGGGCCGCACCTGCACGGGCGCGGCCCTTTTTCGGTTATTCCATTTCAAGGATGATGGCATCAACGGCCAGGCTATCGCCGGCTGTGGCATGGACAATCTTGACCACGCCCGATTTTTCGGCGCGCAGGATGTTTTCCATCTTCATCGCCTCCACAATCGCCAGCGGCTGACCCGCCTCAACCTTGGTCCCGGCTTCGACATGGATCGCCGTGACCAGACCCGGCATGGGGCACAGCAGGAAGCGGGACATATCCGGCGGCACCTTTTCGATCATATGATCGGCAAGCGGCGCCACATGTGCCGGCAGACACACCGCATTGTGCGATGCACCCCGTGTCGTGAGGCGGAAGCCGGTGCGCGTCCGGGCAACCTTGACCGCCAGTTCCTTGCCTTCAATCTCGGCAATCACCAGCCGATCGCCCGGTGTATATTCCAGCGCGATATCCAACAGGCCATCATCGACCAAGATGGACTCTTCGCTCACCTCAACCCGGTGCTTGGCCCCGCCAATGGAGACAACCCATTGCGCAGGCGGATCCAGCTGATCGCCCAGCTGATTGTCGATCTGCAACGCACGATCGGCATTGGCGCAGGCGATAAAGCCGGCAATCCCCGCCAGATTGCGCAGCAGATCATCCGATGCGGCGGCCCCGGCAAAGCCATCGGGATATTCCTCAGCAATAAAGCCTGTCGTCAAATTGCCCGACCGAAAACGCGGATGCTGCATAATGGCCGACAAAAAGTCGATGTTATGGCCCAGGCCTTCCAGTTCAAACCGGTCAAGCGCCGCGACCTGCCGGTCTGCGGCCTCGTCACGCGTCTGGCCCCAGGTGATCAGCTTGGCGATCATGGGATCATAGAACATCGACACTTCGCCGCCGTCCATCACGCCATCATCAACGCGCACGCCATTGACGCCGCGAATGGGGTCCCCCGTCCAGCCCGGGACCGGCGGATGATAGCGGACAATCCGCCCGGTGGAGGGCAGAAACCCGCGATAGGGATCTTCGGCATAAACGCGGTTTTCAATCGCCCAGCCGTCAATCTTCACATCCTCTTGGCGCAGCGCCAGCTGCTCACCCGCGGCCACACGGATCATCTGTTCCACCAGATCGATCCCGGTAATCGCCTCTGTCACCGGATGTTCCACCTGCAGACGGGTGTTCATTTCCAGGAAGTAGAAGCTCTTGCCACTGGGGTCCGCGCCCGAAACGATCAGTTCCACCGTGCCGGCGCTGTAATAGCCCACGGCCTTGGCCAGCGCGACGCATTGTTCGCCCATGGCCTTGCGCATTTCGGGCGTGACAAAGGGCGATGGCGCCTCTTCCACGACCTTTTGATGGCGCCGCTGGATCGAGCATTCGCGCTCATTCAGATAAAGCACATTGCCGTGCTGATCCCCCAGGATCTGGATTTCAATGTGACGCGGGTTCAGGATGAACTTCTCGATGAACACACGGTCATCGCCAAAGCTGTTCAGGCCTTCGCGCTTCACAGCTTCAAAACCTTCGCGGACATCCTGCTCGCTATAGGCCAGCCGCATCCCCTTGCCGCCGCCGCCAGCTGAGGCCTTCATCATCACCGGATAGCCGATTTCGTTCGAAATCTGCACCGCATGTTCGGTATCCTCAATCTCACCGACAAAGCCGGGCACCACATTCACCCCGGCTTCTTTGGCGATCTTTTTGGATTCAATCTTGTCGCCCATTGCGGCAATGGCCTGAACCGGCGGGCCGATAAAGGCGATGTTTTCTGCCGCCAACTGCTCGGCAAAGCTCGTCCGCTCTGACAAAAAGCCATAGCCGGGATGCACGGCTTCTGCCCCCGTTTGCTTGCACGCCGCGATAATCTTGTCTGCGATCAAATAGCTTTGGGCGGCCGGCGACGGGCCGATATGAACCGCCTCATCCGCCATTTGCACAAAGGGCGCCCGGGCATCGGCGTCTGAATAGACGGCCACGGTTTGAATGCCCATTTTCTTGGCCGTGCGGATCACACGGCACGCAATTTCACCACGATTGGCGATCAGGATTTTCTTGAACATCAGACAAACGCCTTTTTCAGGTCGGAATTAAAATGAAAGGACATGGGCCGCGCAGCG
>JBJOJQ010000019.1:0-6384 GCA_046046525.1 Pseudomonadota bacterium | reverse complement strand
CCCTGAATGCGCGCCAGCACGGCGGCGCAGTCCGGCACCGGGACGCCCAAATGCTGAGCAATGTCCGTGATCGGCGTGGTGAGATATCCTGCCTCATCAATCTGGGCGATGATATGTTCGGCGATGATCATGTCGCGGCCCGATAAACTGGCCCCGGCCTGCGCCATCAGATGATCCTGCAAGGACAGGCCGGGCGCGGCAAAGCTGTCAAAATCCGGCCCATCATCGTCAAATCCCGCCGTCGTGGCGCCATTCAGGCCCAAGGCGCCATCCAGCCCGGGTCCGCCATCGGCGGCGCTGTCATGATGAAACACATCGGATGAAAGATCGGCATCCAGGGGCAGGTCATGCGCGGCGATGGCCGTATCGCGCGTCACATCCACCATGCCGGGTGCATCATCGCCGCCCTCATCATCAAAATCGATGTCCGCGTCCTCTGCAAAGGTCGCATCGGCGGCGTCATCACTGGCATCCCGTTCTGTGTCCAGCAGGGGATTTCGATCCAGCTCTTCGGCAATAAAGGCTTCGATCTCAAGGTTTGAAAGCGCCAGCAGCTTGATGGCCTGCTGCAATTGTGGCGTCATTACCAGCGACTGGCTTTGTCGCAGGTCAAGGCGCGGGCCGAGCGCCATGACTATAGGCTAAAGCCCTCACCCAGATAGAGTCGGCGGACATTTTCATCTGCGACCAGATCTTCCGGGCTACCGGCAAAGAGCACGCGGCCATCGTAAATAATACAGGCTCGATCCACGATATCGAGCGTTTCACGGACATTGTGATCGGTGATCAGCACGCCGATCTGGCGTTGCTTCAATTGTTTCACAAGGTCACGAATATCGGCAATTGAAATGGGATCAATGCCGGCAAAGGGCTCATCCAGCAGCATGATCGACGGATCAGCGGCCAGCGCGCGCGCAATTTCGCAGCGCCGCCGTTCGCCGCCAGACAGCGCCATGGCGGGCGCACTGCGCAGCCGCGTCAGCCCGAATTCATCGAGCAGCTGTTCCAGCCTTTTGGTGCGGGCGTCCTTATCCGGCTCTGCCAGTTCAAGGACGGCCATGATATTCTGTTCCACCGTCAGGCCACGGAAAATGGATGTTTCCTGCGGCAAATAGCCCAGGCCCAAAATCGCGCGGCGATACATGGGCAGGCCGGTAATGTCCTGACCATCCAGCTCAATCCGGCCGCCATCGGGCTTCACCAGGCCCATGATGGAATAAAAACAGGTCGTCTTGCCCGCGCCATTGGGGCCCAGCAGGCCGACAACTTCGCCCCGGCCGACCGACAGCGAAACGTCAGACAGCACCACGCGCTTGTCATATGATTTGGCGATCGACACGACAGACAGGCCCCCACCGCTCACGCGGGGGATATCGTCCCGGTCCATGACGGCTGTCTCGGTCATCATCGTCCTTGTTGAAGCCATGCCGCTTTATCGAAATACGGCCTCAGCATGCGGCCTGATTGGCAGGAATATTGCATGCCGGGGGGTAAAGGCAACCTCCGCAGGTCGATTGGGATAAGCATTTTGTCGTTTCTGGGCGGAAACGGCGTTATTTTTTGGTGTCAGCCACGGTGAAGCGGCCACTCACCCGGCCTGTCGTGCCCTTGCCATCGGTGCTGCGTCCATCGACCACGGCACGGCCGCTGTCGAGATCAATCACCAGCCGTCCGCCGCGCACCTGATTGGCCCCCTGCGTCAGTTCGACATTGCCGACAACGGTGATGAGGCGACGGCCCAGATCATAAACGGCAAAGTCACCCCGTGCGGTTTCGCTGGCGCTGCGCACAAAGACGCCGCCCGAAGCATCCAGCCGTTCAATGTCCACACCGCCACCCTGCCGGGCATAGGCCACGGTCAGCCGCGCCGCGTTGAGCGTCAGATCATTCTGGCGCACGACAACATTGCCCGAAAAGACAGCACGATCGGCGCGATCCTGCACCTCAATGCGATCCGCCTCCACATCAACGGGGGATCGGGTGTTATGCCCCTTGAGCGCCTGTGCCAGTGCAGGGACGGCGGCCAGAAGAAGAAGGCCGGACAAAAGAGGGGCTGTGCGCATCTGGGCTATCTGGCCTGCTGTTGAACGATATGCAAGCGGGCCCTGCCATCCAGCGTCACGGTCCGTGCTTTCAGGTCGGCGCGAATCCGCCCGGCGGTAAAGGTGCCCAGCGGCAATTGCCCCTGCACAGCCCCTGCACTTTCCAGCCGCCGGGTCTTCAGCCCCAGCGCCACATCATTGGCCTGAACGCGATAGCCATCGGCGGTTTGGAAGATCAGCGGCCCGTCCACCGCCACAATTTCGCGATCCATGTCATAACGGCCAGCCGGCGCCGACAGGGTGGCGGGGCCTTCATCCATTTCGACCCGGCCCATCAAATTGGTCAGGCGGACAATCGGCTCTTGCGAGCTACGCTGAACGGCCGATCCTGCGCTGATTTCAAAGGGGCGGCCCTTGCTGTCTTCGCCGCGATAGGTGGCCTTGGTGACGCGCAGCCTTTCGGTCGCCATCGACACGCTGTCCTTGGCCAGCATGAAGCTGACATCGCCATTGGGGCTGATGACGGGCGCCAGCACCAGGAACAGGCCCAATAGGCCAATGGCCGCGGGCAGCGCGATTTTCAGGCCATGCACCAGCCGGTCATGGCGCCCATCCGGGCGTGCCCAGATCTGGCGGGCAGAACGTTCAAGGCGGGCCTGTTCCGACATGATCAGATATGCGCGAAGATATCGACTTCGGGCCAGCCGGCAAGGTCAAGCCGCGCGCGGTGGGGCAGAAAATCGAAACAGGCCTGCGCCAGCGCCACGCGGCCTTCGCGTTCAAGCCGGGGGTCCAGCACGTCTTTGACGCGATGCAGATAACGCACGTCAGAGGCGGCATATTCCTTTTGCGCGTCGCTCAGCACCGGGGCGCCCCAATCGGATGATTGCTGCTGCTTTGACAATTCCACGCCCAGCGTTTCGCGGACAAGATCCTTCAGCCCATGGCGATCGGTATAGGTTCGCACCAGCCGCGATGCGGTTTTGGTGCAGTAAACCGGCTCTGCCATGATGTTCAGATAGGCCATGATCGACGCCAAATCGAATCGGGCAAAATGATAGAGCTTCAGCCGGGTCGGATCGGCGAGAACAGCCTTGAGATTCGGCGCGTCAAAACGCGATCCGGGGGCAAAGCGCACCAGATGTTCGTCCCCGCCGCCGTCCGAAATCTGGACAAGGCACAGCCGGTCGCGACCTGGAAGCAGACCCATTGTTTCGGTGTCAACCGCCACCGGGCCATCGCCCAGCACACCTGCCGGAAGGTCTTCTTCGTGAAGGTAAACGGCCATTCATATCTCCAGCAGGTCTTGATTCGGGACATGCGGGGCAGGGCGGCGACTCCGTTGTCACCGCTGTCCCCAACCCAAATGATCCGCCTCCATGGCACAGCGCCGGGATGGCCCGCAAGCGCATGTGAACAGCTTAAAAAAACATCTGTGCGAAAAAGCTATCGGAAAGAAGCATTCTGGGTTATAGTCGGGTTGGCGTGTGCTGTAAAAATGCGCTGAATTTCCGTCGCTCTCGTCCAGCGGCCGGAGTTAGTTTGATCTGGGCGAACACGATTACGAAGAAAGTTTTTTGACGGATGGGTTTTGATCGAGGGCGGCGCGGAGAGCGTGGCGGTCGCGGCTTTGACAAGCGCGACAATTTTGACGGCGGCTTTGATAGCGGCTTTGGCGGCGGTGACCGGTTTGGTGGCGGCAATCGTTTCGGCGGCGGCGGTGATCGCTTCGGCGGTGGCGGCGATCGCTTTGGTGGCGGTGGCGACCGATTCGGTGGCGGCGGCGGTGGCGGCGGTTTCCGCGGCAGCCCGCGTCCGCAGATGCCGGCGCAGGTCGTTGGCGAAGGCAAGGGTGTCGTCAAGTTCTTCAACGCCCAAAAGGGCTTTGGCTTCATCGTTCAAGACGGCGGCGGCGAAGATGTGTTCGTGCACATCAGCGCGGTTGAACAGGCCGGCTTGGCCGGTCTCGCTGAAGGTCAGCCGCTTGGCTACACGCTGGTCGATCGCGGCGGCAAGATCTCGGCAACCGATCTCGTCATTGAAGGTGATCCGCTGCCGGTGGAAGAACGCGCACCGCGTCAGGACCGGTTCGGCGGCGAAAGCCGTGGTGGCTTTGGCGATCGTCCGCCCCGCGTTCAGCGCACGCTGACGGGTGAAACCGCAACGGGCACGGTTAAGTTTTTCAACGCGATGAAGGGCTTTGGCTTTATTCAGCGCGATGATGGCCAGCCGGATGCCTTTGTCCATATTTCCGCTGTTGAGCGCGCCGGTCTCGGCACGCTGAACGAAGGCGACCGCGTGAAGTTCGATATCGAAGTCGACAATCGCGGCAAGAATTCAGCGGTGAACCTCAGCTCTTCGGACTGAGCATTGATCCACTGCTGACAGAAAAGGGCGGTCCCACTGGGACCGCCCTTTTTCATGTCCGCCGTCGGGCCTAGCTTGCGGCCTTGAGATGCCGGCCCATGACAATCCGGAACAGCATGAAACAGGCGCCGGCCGCTGCTGCCAGCCCGGCATGGAGCATCCAGAAACTGGGGGTCGGCATGGTTTCATAATAGCCGCCAAATTTGCCGACCAAGGCGTTGCCAGAGAAAAAGGCCAGATAATAAAGCCCGATTACCGTTGCATTGAGCGCGCGGGGCGCGACCTTTGCAAATAGAGCGAGGCTGACAGGCAGCATATGGGCAAAGCCGATGCTGTTCACGATATGGAACATCACCGGCCAGAACAGGCCGATTTTTTCGCCCGGACCTTGCGTGGATGCGGCCAGAACGAGGCACAGCATCCCGGCCACGGAAAAGACCGATCCGATGATGATCTTGGTGATTTCATCCGGTTCTTGCCAGTGCTTGCCATACCAGCGGTAAAACATGGCCACGATCGCCAGAAACGAAACGCTGACAATGGCGTCCAGCGTCACCAGCCATGTCGTCGGCAATTTATGGCCCATCCAGTTGAGATCAAATTGCTGATCCCCCCAGACCAGATAGGCGTTGAAGATTTGATTATTGGGGACAATCGCAACCGCAAGGACAGGGATCAGGATCAGCAGAGCGATCAAGGCGGGCCAATCCTGCTTGGTCAGGCTGGGCCGGGCAGGGCCAGACTCGGCCTGTTGCGGCGCAAAATGATCCTTGGGCAGATGGGATTGCCCCGCCACATAAATGGCAAGGCCAATCAGCATCCCGATGCCGGCCGCACCAAAACCATAATGCCAGCCATAAACCTCACCCAGCGTCCCGACGATGAGGGGAGAGGCGATAACCCCGGCATTGATCCCCAGATAGAAAATCTGAAAGGCATCGGCGCGGCGCAGGTCATCGGGCTTGTACAGGGCGCCGACTTGGCTGGCGATATTGCCCTTGAACATCCCGCAGCCAAGGACAAGGCACGCCAGCGCAAAGAGGAAGGTCACCTCAAACGCCATCAGAAAATGCCCGATCGCCATCGTGATCGCGCCCAGCAGGACGGTGCGTCGCTTACCCAGCACCTTATCGGCCAGAAAGCCGCCAAATATCGGGGTCAGGTAGACGGCGGCGGTATAGGTGCCAAAGATGGCCGAGGCGAGCGCCTGGCCTTCCAGCCCGCCATAAAGCCCGGCAAAGGCATCAAACAGGGCGACATTTTCAACATGGCCCGGCAGCAACAATTCCTTCGTCATGAACAGGACGAGCAGCGCCTGCATCCCGTAAAAGGAAAAACGTTCCCAGGCTTCGGTAAAGGCCAGATAGGCCAAGCCCTTGGGATGGCCCAGAAAGGCCCGGTCATGGGCCAGATCATCCACCGCGTCCTGGGCGTCCCGGCTGTCCTCAACGGTCATGCAATCCCCCTGTCTTGTCTCCTCAGGCCAATAGGCTAGGGCAAGAGGACAAGGGTGGCGAGGCCGAAACGCCCGGTCGCGGTTGGAAATGGGGGATAGCGTGGCGGCTACCACCGGCTTTTGGCACCAGCCTCTGCTTGACAAAGCGCCCGCACTCCCCCAATGGCCGCGGCTTACCGCGCTTCGGTGCGATTCCACATCAACTGTTACGAAGGTTTATCGGGTCATGGCCAAGCCGACCACTGTTAAGATCAAGCTCGTGAGCTCGGCCGATACGGGCTTCTTCTATGTCACCAAGAAGAACCCGCGGACCCAGACCGAAAAGCTGTCCTTCCGCAAATATGATCCCGTCGTGCGCAAGCATGTCGATTTCAAGGAAGCCAAGATCAAGTAAATCTGGTGTCGTGTGCCGGTTCACCCCGGCATGCGCCGATCCGCGAGGGCACTCAGATCCTCGACACTCTGAACGAATCGCGCCAGCGTGATTGGTTTGGACACAAACGCGTCTGCGCCAGCTTC
>JBJOJQ010000150.1:0-45956 GCA_046046525.1 Pseudomonadota bacterium | reverse complement strand
ACAACATCGGCCATGTCGCAGGTGACATCAGGGACGAAATAGGCCTGGGGATCGCCGACTTCATACAGCATCTGTTCCGCCACCGTGCCGCGCGACACCAGGCCGCCCGTGCCATCGGGCTTGGTGATGATGCAACTGCCATCGGCAAAACATTCGGCAATGGGCGCGCCGATATGCGCCCATCCGTCCACGTCGCGCCAATCGGTAAAGGTCCCGCCCGTGACCTGCGGGCCGCATTCAATCAAATGCCCCGCCAGCGTGCCGCCAGCCAGCCGATCCCAATCGTCGGCCTGCCAGCCAAATTCATGGATCAGCGGTCCCAGCGCCAGGGCCGAGTCGACCACGCGGCCCGTAATGACAATCTGCGCCCCACCGGCCAGCGCCGCTGCAATCGGAAAGGCGCCAAGATACGCATTGCAGCTGGTGATGCCGGTTGTGGGGAAGGGCGCGCCGGTGAACATATCCTGCACCCCGGACAATTGGGGCAGCGCATCCATCAGATCATCGCCGGCCACACAGGCAATCTTCATGTCAAGGCCCAGCGCCGAAAGCCGGTCGTGCAGCGCCGCCACCAATGCTGCGGGATTGACGCCCCCCGCATTGGCAATGATGCGCGTACCGGAACGGGCAATCTGGTCCAGAAAGGGGCCGATATGCACATCCATGAAATCAGACGGAAAGCCGCTGTTCGCATCGGCACGCTTCATGCGGCCGAGCAGGCCCATCGCCCCTTCGGCCAGATAATCCAGCAGGATATAATCCACCCCGGCGCCCAGCAATTGGGGCACGGCCATCGCGCTATCGATGAAGAAGGCGGATCCCCCGCCAATACGCACAGGCGTCATCAAAACCTCAATAATTATACTGGCTGGTGGGAATGACGTCGATCGTGCCGCGGGTGATGAAGCGATCGCAACTGTCCATCATCCGGGCCAGATTGTCGGCAAATTTGGCTTTATCGCCAACGGCATCGAAAAAGGCGAAAGGATCTGAGAGCGCGGCTTCGGGAAAGCATTCCTCGACAATGGCGACATAGGGCGGCGCATCCGGCGTCAGCGGGTTGACGACAAGGTTCTGGACATATTCAAAATTCGCCTGCGTCTCGATGGCGACCTTGGTGTGACTGTCTTTCCAGATGCTCAGCCATTCCGCCGGATCCTGCCCGTCAGGCCGCGTCAGAAACGCCATCTGCGCCCAGCCCCAGCAGCGCGTGCCGGGGACGGGGGGATGATCGACATTGGGCAAAATGGTCGATTCCGCAACCAGCCAGCCGGCCCAGCGGTCAACATGCGTGTCCAGCACAGCGTCAATCGCGTGGCGGAACAGGCCATTGGCCGAGGGCAGCCAATATTGCAGCGTTGCCTGATGCTGTGGCGCCCCCCGCGCCTGACGCAGATCCGCTGCCCGGTCGGTCAGATCATCCTCTAGATTGAGCCGGATCTGCCGGGCGCCCGCCGCCTGAAGCTGTGCGGGCAAGCTGTCCTGCAAGCGCGCGTTAAAGGCCGCCCGTGTCACCCCATCGGGTTTCCAGAGCGCACAGATGACCTTTTCCATGTCTGTTGTCCTTAATCGAAATTCGCCTGGCCACCGTCGAGCGGGATGGTCGCGCCCGTCAGATAGCCCATGTCCGGCCCGCACAGCGCCACCACAGCCCGGCCAATATCTTCTTCCAGCTTGCCAATGCGGCCCAGCGGGATCGTCCGGAAAAAGGCTTCGGCTTCTTCTGGATTGTTTTCGACCCACCATTTCAGGCCGGGCGATTCGGCATGCGGCGCGATGGTCAGTGCACGAATGCCCTGCCGACCCCATTCGGCGGCCGCCGCGCGCGTGAGATTGCGGATCGCCTGTTTCACCGCGCCATAAGCGCCATAGCCCGTCGGATCCCAGCGGACACCCGCCGATGAGGCAAGGTTGAAGATCACACCGCCGCCGCGCGCCACCATTTGGGGCTGGACCAGCTTCATCAGCCGCAGCGTCGCCAGCGGCCCCGATTCAAAGCCTGCGATAAAGGCGGCGTCCGTGACATCCATCAACTTGCCATTGGGGACTTCCTGCGCATTGTTGACGAGGATATCGATCCCGCCGAACCGCGCGATGGCCGCTGTAACCACGGCTTCTAAATCGCTTGCGGATTTCACGTTGCAGGCTGCGGCCATCGCCGCCCCGCCGCGCGCCTCGATCAGCGCGACCGTCTTTTCCAGTTTGTCCAATGTGCGCCCGGTGACAACAACGCTGGCGCCGGCCGCTGCCATGGCGAGCGCAATGCCCTGACCCACGCCTTGTCCTGCGCCTGTAATCAGGGCAACTTTGCCATTCAGATCGGTCATGCCGTTCGAATCCCCATCATTCGTAATTTTCTCGCAATGAATTTACGCATCATGTTGACACATGGCCATAGAAAACCGCAAATGCGTGGAAATTCTTCGGAGAGGAACTGTGATGAATCAGGATCTAACCGGCCAGGTCGCGATTGTGACCGGCGGCAGCGACGGCATCGGGCTGGCCACAGCGTCATTGCTGGCGCGGCGTGGGGCACAGGTTGTCATCTGTGGCCGGCGGCAGGAACAGCTTGATCTCGCCCGCCAGCAGATTGAAGGCGAAGGCGGCAAGGTTGAGGCGGTTCAGCTCGACGTCACCGATTTTCCGGCCTTTGAAGCGATGATCGCTGATGTCGCGGCGCGGCATGGCCGGCTCGACATGCTCGTCAACAATGCAATGTCGACCCATTATGCGCCGATCAGCAAGCTCTCGCTCGATCATTGGCGCAAAGATTTTGCGGTCAATTCCGAAGCTGTGTTCATCGGCACCAAGGCAGCGATGGCGGTCATGGAAAAACAGGGCAAGGGATCGATCGTCAATATCTCGTCAACGACCGCGATCCGCGCCATGCCGAATTATTCCAGCTATTCCGCATCCAAGGCGGCGCTGATCCAGTTCACGGCGGTGGCCGCCATGGAAGGCGCGCGCAAGGGCATCCGCGTGAATGCCATCGTTCCCGGTCAGGTCAACACCGCTGCTACGGCTGATTTTGCGATCAAGGCGCCGGAACTGGCGGCGAAAACTGCAGACGCCATCCCCATGGGGCGCGGCGGCAAGCCCGAAGAACTGGCCGAAGCCATTGTCTTCATGCTGTCTGATGCGGCCAGCTACATCACGGGCGTTGCCTTGCCGGTCGATGGTGGCAAGGCCGCGCAGCTTTATATTCCCGGCTGATCGGGCACAGGCGGCATGGGCGTTGCGGTCATCACCGGCGCAGCCAGCGGCATTGGGGCAGGTCTGGCACGCGAAGCTGTGCGCCGTGGCATGTCTGTTGTGCTGGCGGACCGGGATGCCGACCGCCTGACGCAGCTTGCGGCAGATCTTGGCCCATCCGCAATGGCGGTGGTGACCGATGTCACCGATCCAGACGCGCTGGAGCAGCTGGCCATCCAAAGCTTTGATCGCCATGGCCGGGTGGATCTGCTGTTTAACAATGCCGGGGTGCTGTCGACCGGCCTCAGCTGGGAGATACCGGCACCGGTCTGGCAAGCGGCGCTGGATGTGAATATCGGCGGGATCGTCAATGGCTTGCGGGCCTTTGTGCCGCGCATGATTGCGGCGGACCATCCCGCCAGAATCATCAACACGGCTTCCGTGGGCGGGTTTCTGCCCGCGCCCTTCATGGCACCATATAGCGCCACGAAATTTGCGGTTGTCGGCTTAACCGAGGCGCTGGCCGGGGAATTGGCGGCCATTGGCAGCAAGATTGCGGTCTCGCTGCTCGCCCCCGGCCCCGTCAGAACAGAGATTTTCCGGGAGGCACCGCCGGCGGCGGCCGCGCCCTTCCATGCCCATATGACGGCACTGTTGAACGATCAGGGCATGGACGCGGACGCATTTGCCACGCTGGTCTTTGCCGCGATTGATCGCGCGGACTATTGGATTATCCCGCAACCGGACATGCTGGACGATGCCCTGGCCGCACGGCATCAGGCGATTGCGGCGCGCACGCCCCCTCACTTTTACTCATCAGGCGAACCATCATGACGCAAAACTGGGACAAAGAAGTCGATACGCTGGTCATTGGCTCTGGCGCGGGCGGGCTGTTGTCGGCGCTGGTGGCGGCCAATCATCGGGCCGATGTGCTGGTGATCGAAAAAGAGCCGCTTTGGGGCGGCACCTCGGCCACATCGGGCGCCGGGATCTGGATCCCCGCCAGTGATCAGGCGCGGGCGGCTGGTTTTGAAGATAATAAGGATGATGCGTTCAAATATGTCCGCAAATTGTCGGCCAAAAATGTGCCCGATGCCAATATCCGGGCCTTTGTTGACAATGCGGCAGACATGCTGCGCTGGGTGACTGCCCATACGGAAATTGATTATCAGGCCTTTCCATATCCCGATTATCATGCCGAAAACCCGGGCGGCAGCCCGACCGGCTATCGCACCCATATGCCGCTTCCGGTTGATGGCAAGAAGCTGGGCAAAGATGTTGAAACGCTGCGCTTTGCCTCGCCTGCGGCCAGCCTGTTCGGCTATCTCAACTGGCATTTTGACGAAACCTATATCATCCTGTTCCGCGCGCCTTTTTGGTGGTGGCATCTGACCAAAAGCCTTGCACGCTATTGGTTTGACTGGCCGTTTCGGTTCCGGTCGCGCAAGGACCGTCGCCTCACGCTCGGCAATGCGTTGCTGGGTGGGCTGCGTCTGGCGCTGAATGAGAAAAACGTCCCCGTCTGGCTGAATACGCCGATGGAAGAGCTCATCACCGAAAAGGGTAAGGTGATTGGCGCTGTGGTGCGGCATGACGGCAAGTCGCTGCGCATTCACGCGCGCAAGGGCGTGGTACTGGCCGCTGGCGGGTTCGACAAGAACCAGCAGATGCGCGATGACCATGCCCCGCTTTATACCCGCGCGCTTTATTCCGGCGGCACCAGCGGCAATACCGGGGACTCTATCCGCGCCGGGCTGGGCGTCGGCGCGCAAACGCTCAACATGCAATCCGCCTGGGCGGCCCCTGTCTTTTATGTGCCGGGTGAAGATCGCGGCCGTCTGTGCACCATTGAGCGCGCCTTGCCCGGATCGCTGATGGTGAACCAAAAGGGCGAACGCTATCTGAATGAGGCGGCGTCTTATCATATTGTCGGGCAGATCATGGCGCGGCGACAGGCCGAACATCAGGATGCCAGCCCGACCTGGTTCGTCTTTGATCACCGTTATCGCCACAGCTATCCGGTCGGGCCGCTATACCCGATCATGCCGGACTGGCTGCAGCGCGGCGAAGTGCGCGGCATTTTAAAGAAGGGCAAAACCATCGCAGAACTGGCCGAAGCCATGGGTGTGCCGGTCGATCGCCTGACGCAAACCATTGATCGGTATAATGATTATGCCGCCAAGGGTGAGGATCCTGATTTTCAGCGCGGTCAGGCGGCCTATGACAAAATGTATGGCGATCCGCGGGTTGGGCCCAATCCCTGTCTGCGTCCGCTCGACAAGGGGCCATTTTATGCCATGCCCATCTATCCCGGTGATATCGGGACCAATGGCGGCTTGTTGACCGACGATAAGGCCCGCGTTCTCGATGCCAAGGGCAAGCCCATCGCCGGGCTTTATGCCATTGGCAACAATGCCGCATCGGCCATGGGGGAAAGCTATCCCGGCGCCGGCGTGACCATCGGGCCGGCCATGACCTTCGGCTATATCGCCGCCCGCCACATGACAGGAGCCAATGAATGACAGGCAAATTTGCAGGCAAAGCCGCCATTGTGACCGGCGCTGGCCGCGGCATTGGCCGGGCGATCGTTGAACGGTTGACGGCGGATGGTGCGCAGGTCGCGGCGCTCGACATGAATTTGGATGACGCCAAGGCGAGTGGGGCGGCGCTTGCGCTGGCCTGCAACGTCGCCGAATCCGCATCGGTTCGGGCGGCGGTCCGCGCGGCGCGTGACGCCTTTGGCCGGCTGGACATCGCCGTGAACAATGCCGGGATCGGGCAGGCCGCCAAGGATGGATCAGAACAATTTTACGGCGCCATGGCAAAGCGGAATGAGGAGCTGGCGGCAAAGGGCCAATCCGATATCATCGTCGACCAGTTGATCCATATGGAAGATGAAGGCTGGGCCGGGGTGATGGCGGTCAACGTCAACGGCGCCTTTTACGTCTGCCGGGAATTTGCCCGTGTCCTTGCAGAAGACGGCAATCCCGGTGCGATTATCAATATCAGTTCGACAAGCGCCCAATCGGGCGAGGGGTCACCCCATTATGTGACATCAAAGGCGGCCATTATTGGCCTGACCCGGCAATTGGCGCGCGAACTGGCCCCCCGCAAAATCCGCGTCAATGCAGTCGCGCCCGGGCCGACCAATACGCCCGTGATGGCGGGCATCCCCGATGAATGGATCAAGTCGATGGAAGCCTCTATCCCGCTGGGGCGGATGGCCGATCCCTCGGAAATCGCGGCGGCCGTTGCCTATTTGGCCAGCGACGATGCCAGCTTCGTTAACGGGTCCGTCCTCGTGGCGAACGGCGCGAGCTATTATTTCTGATCGAGCGCGCCAGGCGGGTCTTGCCCGCCTGGCCTGCCATGGTCATCCACAGCGGCTGGCCCAGCGTCAATCGGCGCGGACCTTGACCTTGGGGGCAGCGGCACCCCGGCGCATCTGTGTCAGGAACTGATCGAGCGGCGCCGGCTCTGCCACGGGCCCGCCATGATCGCCAGCGCGCTCCCAAAATTCGGTATAGCTTGGGAACAGCTTGTGGAAATTACCTTCCACCCAGTCCGTGCCCGGCCAGCGCATCTTATTTGGCCCGATGGGTGGCTTGTTGAGGTCTGTCGCATACCAATAAAGCGGCAGGCGCCGCTGGAAATACCAGCGCCCATCGATGCGCACATAATCATCAACATACATCATCTGCATGATGACCCATTCGTCGCCGGTTTCGTGCTCATTCTTCGAATAGACGACGCCATGCGCATGGTCTGCATCATCAAATTCAATGACATGGCCGCCAATATGATGCGAGGTTCCGGTAAAGGGTGACCGCAAGGTCCGGTCCATATAGGCGCGCAGGGCCGCCCGACCCGACGCGTCCTTGCCGACCCGCACATCAGCGGGAAAGAGAGAGACCATCGCATCCATATCGCGCATGTCGAGCGCGAGGGCATATTTGGCGGGCAGTTGCCGAATGGCATCCAGCGATTCCAGGCGGTCAATGCGGGCTTCAAGCGTCGTCACAGCGGTTCTCCAGTCACTTTTTCGGGTCATCCAGACGCTCAACGGGCGGCGGTGCATAGCGGCCGTCCAGAGCCTCTGGCTTGGGCAAATACAGGCGCATCACAAGATGGAACGGGCCTGCCGGGGTGGGCAACCAGTTTGTCCGCCCCGCTTTGGGTTGTGTCGCCGACAAATACAGGGTCAGCCCGCCATCGCGGTCGCGGCGGGCACCTTTGGTGCGGTCACCAAATTGGTAGCGGCCAAGGGGATTGGCCACCAGCTTTGATGTTTTCATGTCATAAGCGGTGATCGACCAAAAGGCGTTGACCGGCGGCAATTGGCCGGGTGCAAAGCGGATGCGGTAGGTGCGGCTTCCGGTCAGCACGTCTCCCTTGCTGTCCATCACCGTGGCGGGATAAATGGACTCTTCCTGCGCATTCACATAGCCGCCCCGCGCAATTTCTGCCCGCAACAGATAATCATGTCCGGGATTATCAACGCGGGTGTTGCGCATCCAGCCATTGACCATCCAGTTCGGCTTAAAGCCCTGCGATGCCAGCACCTGCTGGCCGATCCGCACGGCGCAGCCCAGCCCCAGCGTCTGGGCCGGTGTGAGCTTTGCGGCGTCGAACTCTGCTGCCGGGCCAAAGCCTGCCTGATTGAACATCGCCATCAGCGCCGCCTCATCAGCCGATTTTGGCAGCGATTTCAGCGCATCGTTGAGCAGATCGAAATAGGCCAGGCTGGTATAAGGATTGAGCACCGGCGCATCGGATATGGGGGCAAAGGGCGGGCCCGACATCTTGAAGCTTTTGGCAAGGGCAATGGCGCGTTGTTCATCCTTTTTGCCATCGGCCAGGATCCGGCCCAACATCCATGCGATATGCGTGGGCAATCGGATGATGTCATAACCAGCGGGTACATCGCCGCCCGCCGGGCCAACCAGCGCATAGCGCGTGGCCTTGCCCTGATTGGTGCGCGTCCCAATGTGATGCGGCTTGCCGAATAAATCCATGAAGGCCAGCGTGTAATAGCGTGCGCCCATATCGGGCGTTTCCAGCAGGACCGGCCCTTGCGACAGGTCCAGCCAGCCATTGACGTACAAAGTGTCGGCATTGGCGGCACGCAATTCGCCTTGCGTATCGGGCGTCAGAATATGGGGATAGGGGACCATCGTGTTGACGGCGGCCACAACGGGCTGGTCCGGGCGGGTCCGGTGCGTTTCATTATGCTTTTGCTTGAGCATATCGACAATCGGATAGCCATAGACAAAGCCTTGCAGGCCCGTGCTGTATGACAATGCTGCGGCCGGATCCTGACTGAGTGCGGTGCACGCTTCGGACGTCGGCAGGGCGGCCAATAGCCCCGTTGCGGCCAATAGCATCGATGCGCCCATAATCCCTCCCATTTGCGCAGCAGGTGTTGCAGAAATACTACGCTAAATCTATTCTTGATGTCGATAGTCTTGCATTTTCGTAATAAATGCGCAATCACAATACGCAAATCTTTATTCTGCGCGTCAATATTCCGGGTTTGCGCAGGCCTGATGATGGGAGGATTGCATGAAAGCACGTCACCTCGCTTATTTCTGCGCGGGTTCCGCCGTTCTGGCGCTCGCTCAGCCCGCCTTTGCGCAAGACGCAGACGCCACAGACGTCGGGATCGGCGATATCGTTGTGACCGCGCAGAAGCGTGCGGAAAATGTCCAGGACATCCCGATCGCCATTTCTGCGGTCAGCAATCAATATCTTCAGGCCCGTGGCATCGCCTCGATCGATGCGCTGGGTTCGGTGGCGCCGAACGTGAAGATTGAACGTGCCCCATCCAGCAAGACGATTTCGCAGATCGCCATTCGTGGGTCGGTGACGATCAATCCGGCCATCACCTGGGAACCGGCCGTTGGCCTGTATCTGGACGGCGTTTACATCGCCAAAGCGCAGGGATCGATTTTTGACGTCGCGGATCTTGAGCGCGTGGAAATTCTGCGCGGGCCGCAGGGTACGCTATATGGCCGCAACGCCTTGGCTGGCGCTGTCAACCTGATCACCAAAAAGCCAAGCGGCGAACTGGGTGGCTCGGCCGAAGTGTCTTATGGCAATTATGATGCCTGGAAGGCAAAGGCGAGCATCAACCTGCCGCGGGCGGGCATCTTCTCTCTGAAGCTGTCGGGCCAGCTGGCAAAGCGCGATGGCCTCGTCAGCATCACCAAGAACCCTTATCCCGCCGCGGTCCTGGCCGGGCCCAATGTCCTGACGGAAATCGACACGGTGGATAGCAAGAGCTTCCTCGTGCAGCTGCGCGCTGACCTGTCCGACACAGTGACGGCGGATTATTCGTACGATTACAACAAGCAAAAGCAGCTGCCGCCCTTTGCCCAGCTGCTGCGCGTCAACCGCAATGGCGATCCGCGCGACATTTTTGATCCCGGCTCGGCCAGCTATATCGGTGCGGCACCGCTGAACCTCTATGCCAATCCGGATCGTGTGACGACGGCCAGCGTGGATGGTGCCGCCTATGAACGGTCCCGTGCTTATGGTCATTCGCTGACGCTGGCGGCCGACCTTGGTGCGGCCGAGTTGAAGTCGATCACCGCCTATCGTAATCTGTCTTGGGCTGATGGTCTGGACCTTGATGGTTCGCCGCTGGCAATCGCCTTCACGCAGCGCATCACCGAATATGATGCCTTTAGTCAGGAATTGCAGCTGACGGGCAATGCGCTGGATGATCGTCTGGCCTATGTTCTGGGTGCCTTCTACTTCAAGGAAAAGGCGGAAACGCTTGGGCCGCAAGCCTTTTTCGGCCTGTTCGGTCCCTATGGCAGCTATTTCCAGTCGGACTATGGGTCGCACACAGAGGCGTTCGCGCTCTACAGCCAGCTGGATTATAAGCTGACCGATGCGTTGAAGCTGTCGCTGGGGGGGCGCTACACGCATGAAACCAAGGATGTCCGCCGCTATTTCGCTGCCGGGGCCCCGCTCGCCAAGGTGCTAGACCTGCCTTATGGCGGCGTGCCGGATGCGACGTACAACAACTTCTCCCCCGCAGTGACGCTGGGTTATGAAGTGTCGGATCAGGTCAATGTCTATGGCCGCTTTGCCCGTGGCTTCAAATCGGGCGGTTTCAACGGCGAAACCAACGTCTTTTTTGATCCGGCCGCACCGGCGGGTTGCCCGCTTGGCCTGACAGAGCTGTGCCAGCCCTATCGCCCCGAAAAGGTTGATAGCTATGAACTCGGCCTCAAGACCAAGCTGCTCGACAACAAGTTGATCCTGAACTTTGCCGCCTTCTATGATCGGCACAAGGACATTCAGCTGTCGATCTTCACCGCGGCCGGGGCTGCATCATCGGTGGTCCGCAATGCGGCGTCGGCGCGCATTCAGGGGATTGAAATCGAAGCCGTGGCCCGGCCCAGCGATGCCCTGACCATCAATGCATCGCTGGCCACGCTTTCGGCCAAATATCTGAGCTATGTGGATGGCGGCGTGGATGTGTCCCAAAACCGGGCTTTCCCGCACACGCCCAAATACACCGCCGGGCTGGGCGTGGACTGGCGCGTTCTGGAAGGCGACTGGGGTAAGTTCAACATCAATGGCGATGTGAACCATGTCTCGGCCTATTTCACCTTCCCTTATGCGCTGACAACGCCGACCAAGTCGGATCAGAATGCGTACAACACCCGGTCAAAGGGCCGCACGATCGTCAATCTGCGCGCCGCGCTCAGCGACTTTGATCTGGGTGGCGTCAAGACCGAGATTTCGGCCTGGGTCCGCAACCTGACGAAGGAAGATAATCCGTCGAACTTCATCGACTTTGGGCCGGGCTTTGGTGGCCTGACCCTGGGGTATTTCCCCGATCCGCGGACCTATGGCGTGACCGTCGGCGTCCGCTTCTAATCCATGGATGATCAGCCCTCGCCAAAATGGGCGGGGGCTGGTCCCATGACCGACACACTGGGGCTGCCCTGGGCGTCCACACTATGGATCAGGCAGGACGTGCGGCGCGACCGCGTTTCGGAAATCCACCAGCGGCCCTGATCCTTCACATACACATCCTCATATTCGACCCCCATCTGCGTCAGCGTCCGCTGGCCAAGGTGAATATTATGGAAAAACAGCGACCACCGGCCATGCGCCTTTGTGGGCGTTTCAAAGGTGATGGTGCCATTGGCTGCATGGTGGATGTCGAATACATCCGGGCTGCACCCCATTTGCCGGTAAATGGCGACAAAATCCTCTCGATTGTCAAAGGGCGGGAAGCCTTCATAGGCAATGACAGCCCCCGTCGGATGCAGCGTATCCAGAACCGTATCCGGGTCCTTCATGTCGCAGGCCCGCAAATAGCGCGCCTTCAGGTCGCGGATCGCCCGGTCATCTTCCAGTTTCTGCAATCTTTCTTCCAGCGTCATCCCGAATTCTCCTTTGCGTAAGGTTATGGGTAATATACTACGCAAAGCCAAGTCAAAGACGAATCTGGGAGAGGTCAATGCGGTTCGAAGGGCAGAATGTTCTTGTCACGGGGGCCGCCTCTGGCATTGGTCGCGCGACGGCGATTTTGTTCGCGTCGGAAGGCGCCCGCGTCACCATTGGCGATGTCAATGCCGATGGTCTGGAAGAAACCGCGGCCAAGATGATTTCCCGGCCCAAGATTGTGCCTTATGATGCCGCCGATTTCGCGTCGTGCCGGGCGCTTGTCGCAGCGGCAGCGGATAAGGGGCTGGATGTGCTGTGCAATGTTGCCGGCATCCTGAAATGGGGCCCCACGCTGGACTTCAGCGAAGAAGATTTTGCCCGCATTCTGACGATCAATACGACCAGCGTTTATGCGATGTGTCGGGCGGCGCTGCCCCATCTTATTGAAAGCAAGGGCAATATCGTCAACACGGCCTCTACCGCCGCGTTGCAGGGCATTGCCTATACCGTGGCCTATTCGGCATCGAAACACGCCGTTGCCGCGATCACCAAATCCTTGGCGGTGGAATTTGCCAGCAAGGGCGTGCGGATCAACGCCATTTGCCCCGGCCATGTGAACACGCCGATGGGCAATGCCGCGCCGCCGCCGGGCGATGTCGATTGGGCCTTGGTGATGCGCAACGCGCCCAAGCTGGTCGATGGCAGCTGTGAGCCCGAAGATATCGCGGAAATGTTTGCCTTTTTGGCAAGCGATCAGGCGCGCAAAGTGACCGGCGCGCTGTTCACCATTGATGGCGGCCAATTGGCCGGCTGATCCCTAAGCGGGGGAAGAGAGCAGGGCGCGCGCCGCGGCCGCGCCCGTCAACAAGCCATTTTCGCGGTGGCGGACGCGCCAGCCCTGTGCCGTGCGCACCAGATCCCAGCGATTGGCGGCAACCCGTGCCGCTTCAAAGCCCGCGCCCGTCCAGCGAAAAACGACGCTATGGCCGCGCGCAATTGCGTGATCGCCCGCCAGCGTGATCGCCACGGGCCCCAGCATATGGGCGCACCCATCGGCCATCAACTGGCGGTGCGTATCGCTGGTGATCAGCGCTGCAATCGCGTCCCGGCCCTGCGCCGATCCAAAGCCGGCGATGGTGTATGACCCGTCTTCGGTCCACAGCGCCGCGACGCCGGCGGCATCCCCGCTATCGGCGCGCGGGCCATAATCGGCAATCAGGGCGCGGATCGCCTCGCGGTCCTCCAGCGCCTGCACCCGGGCCTCAAGCGTCGGCGGGGTCACGCGCTTTTGCCCAATTCGGCCAGTCGCAACAGGCGCCAGCTGGGATCATTTCGGTCGGCACAGCCATGGGGTGCATCGCCGCCCAGCAGGGCAAATCCGGCTTCATCAACGGGTTGCACCCGGCCATGATCAAAAACCAGCGATCGGTGCAGAAATTTCCATGTGCCATCGCGCCGCGCATAGCGATCCAGATAGCGTCCCCAGACGGTCAGTTCCTGCCGATTGGGCGGCGGCGTGCGGTGAAAGGCGATCACCTGATGCTCGCCTTCCGCCGCATCGCCGTCAATGGCGAACACGCTGTTGTGGATGCTGTGGATCGTGGCCTCCCAATGCGCCATCATCTGCGGCAGCCAGGCGACAAAGTCATCCGGCCCGCCGCAAAACATCGCGCCATGATCATCCACGGCATCGTCATGGTAAAGCGATCGCACCAGCGCATAGTCGCGGCGGTCAATGCCGCGGCAATAGCGCATGACAAGGTCGGTCAGCGCGATCCTGTCGAGGAGCGCGCGATCCGTCATCCCTGCGCGGCTTTGCGGCCGGCCTGCCGCCCGAAAAAGGTGCAATCGGCCAGACTCATGCCCGAACTATAGCCATGCCCCCAGGCCGGCAGCCCGCTGGTGCATCGCCCTGCGGCATAAAGCCCCGGAATGGCGGCCCCGGCGCGATCCAGCACCTCGCCATCGGTCGAAGTTTTCAGCCCGCCCAGCGTGAAGAAGCTGAAATAGCTGGTTTCAAAATTCAGCTCCAGCGCGACAAACGGCCCTTGATCCAGCGGGGTCAAAATCGGCGGCTGTTTGTCGAACAACGGGTCGCGGCCCTCGCGGGCGTGGCGGTTGTAAAACTCCATGGTGTGCGACAGCGTTCCCTGCGGCATCTCAAGCTCTCGCTCAACCTCTTCCCAGTCATCGCCCGTGCCGGCGATCGACAGGCGACCAAAATCAGGCGGCTGATCAAAATGTGCGCTGTCGAGCAACAGGTAGACGCGATTGCCCGGTTGATCGACGGCGGTCCGCGAGACCCGGCCATGATAGCAATCTTCGTTGATGAAGCGCTGGCCCTGAATGTTCACGAACACGCCCTTGGCGTGGCTTTCCGGGATGGTCCAGGGGCAGGTGGTGAAGAACTGGTCCATATGGATGGCGTCGCCGCCCGCACCAATGCCCATATTGATGCCAGAGCCATCATCCTTGTCGCCAATGGGGTCGCGGATTTTGAAGGTCTGCGGGCAATATTTGCGGCGCATATCCTCATTCATCACAAAGCCGCCGGTGGCCAGCACCACGCCCTTGCGGGCGCGAACAAAGACCGGCGCATTGTCGATGCGGAAAATGGCGCCAACAATCCGGTCGCCATCCTGAACCAGCCCCAGCGCCCGGGCATCGACAATGACCTGCGTGCCCAGCGCGCGGGCCCGTGCCTCCAGAATATCAACCAGCGGACGCCCACCGCCCCAGCCCATATGCTGGATCACATGGCCGCGCGGTGCCGGCTTTGCGTGCTTGTAAAAAGGGGCCGCCGCCTCGCTGCCGGACCAGATCAGCGTGGTATCATCGGTCGGCTCAATGATTTTGCCGGGCAGGTAATTGCCGCGATAGGGCACGCCCTGCGCTTTCAGCCAATCAAAATGATGGACGGCCTCTCGCGCATAGAGATCGCACTTTGCCTCATCGGCACATGGACCACCGGCCATTTTCAGATAGGCTGCGAAATCTTCTGTCGTATCTTCAAAACCGGCGGCGCGCTGCACCTCGGTTCCGCCGCTGCCGCCCAGATAGATTTCGCCGCCAGACAGGCCAGAGGCGCCGCCGCTGCCTGAATTGCGTTCAAACAACAGGACATCTGCCCCGGCGGTGCGTGCTTCAATGGCTGCACAGGCGCCGGTCGCACCAAAACCGATCACCACAACATCGGTTTCCATGCCCCATGCGGGGACTTCGGCTGCGGGATAAGGTTTGTGGAGCGAAATCTCAGCCATTGCGTGCCTTCAACAGATCCAGGGCCACATCGACAATCATGTCTTCCTGCCCGCCCACCATCTTGCGGCGGCCCAGTTCGACAAGGATCTGGCGTGTGTCGAGGCCATAGGTCTCGGCCGCTTTTTCCGCATGACGCAGGAAGCTGGAATAAACCCCGGCATAACCCAAGGCGAGCGTTTCGCGGTCAACTCGCACCGGACGGTCCTGCAAGGGGCGGACAAGGTCTTCCGCTGCGTCCATCAGCTTCATGACATCGCAGCCATGGTTCCAGCCCTTGCGGTCGGCCGCGGCGATGAACACTTCCAGCGGGGCATTGCCTGCGCCTGCGCCCATGCCGGCCAGGCTGGCATCAATGCGGACCGCGCCTTCCTGCGCCGCCACAATCGAATTGGCAGCGCCCAGCGACAGATTATGGTGCGCGTGAATCCCGCGCTGAGTTTCCGGTTTCAACACACGATCATAGGCCTGCAACCGGGCGCGGACGCCATCCATATCAAGCGCGCCGCCGCTATCGGTGACATAGACGCACTGCGCGCCATAGCTTTCCATCAGCACCGCCTGACGCGCCAGATGTTCCGGCTCAATCATATGGCTCATCATCAAAAAGCCAGAGACATCCATGCCAAGATCGCGCGCAATGCCGATATGCTGTTTGGACACATCGGCTTCGGTGCAGTGCGTTGCAACGCGCACAGAGCGCACGCCGATATCATAAGCGCGCTTCAATTCCTCAACCGTGCCAACGCCCGGCAAAATCAGGGTGGTCAGCACGGATGTGCTGAGCACAGAGGCCACGGCTTCCAGCCATTCCCAGTCGGTATGGGCGCCAAAGCCATAGTTAAAGCTGGCACCCGACAGACCATCGCCATGGGCGACCTCAATCGCATCGACCCCGGCATCATCAAGCGCCTTGGCAATCGCCATCACATGGTCGATGCCGTACATATGGCGGATGGCATGCATGCCATCACGCAGGGTGACGTCCTGAATGTAAAGTTTGTCGCCTGCGTCGACGTTGAACTTGCCGCTCATGCTGCGAGCCTCCGTTCGGCCAGCAATTCGCCCGTGGCCTTTGCTGCGGCCGTCATGATGTCCAGATTGCCGGAATAGGGGGGCAGGTAATCCCCGGCGCCTTCCACTTCGAGCATGATCATCGACTTAAGTCCCGTAAATTCGCCCATGCCGGGGATTTTCAGGCGGTTATTGTCGCCATAGCGTTCAAACTGCACCTCCTGCTTCAGGCGATAGCCGGGCACATATTTCTGCACTTCTGCGACCATATCCGCGACAGACCGGCGGATCGCTTCTTCATCCCCGCCTTCGGACAGGGTGAAGACGGTGTCGCGCATGATCATCGGCGGTTCGGCCGGGTTCAAAATGATGATCGCCTTGCCCTTGGCAGCGCCGCCGACAACCTCAATGGCGCGGGCGGTGGTGCGGGTGAATTCATCAATATTGGCGCGGGTGCCGGGGCCGGCCGAGCGCGAGGAAACCGACGCTACAATCTCCGCATAATGCACAACCTGCGACACGCGGGCGACGGCCGCGACCATCGGGATGGTGGCCTGACCGCCGCATGTCACCATGTTCACATTGGGCTGGTCGAGATGCTGGCCCATATTGACGGGCGGCACGGTGAACGGGCCGATGGCCGCTGGTGTCAGATCGACGACCTGAATGCCGTCTGCCCGCAATGCGGCATCATGGACCTTGTGGGCATAGGCCGAGGTCGCGTCGAACGCGATCCCGATTTCCTTGTACAGCGGGTGCTTTTGCAGGCCTTCCAGCCCTTCATGCGTGGTCGCAATGCCATGTTCGCGCGCCATGGCGAGGCCTTCGGACTTTTCGTCGATCCCGACAACAATCGCGAGTTCCATGTTTTGGGGATATTTGATCATCTTCATCATCAGATCGGTGCCGATATTGCCCGATCCGATGATCGCCGCTTTCACGCGTGCCATGGTTCTTCCTTTAGACGAAATTGGCAATGCACGCGCCAAGCTGGCCCGACGCATCGCTGAGGATCATTTCAAAACGGTCGCCTTTGACAGCCGGCGCCAGCGGCACCAGCGACCCCGACAGGATGACATCCCCTGCATCCAGCGTCACGCCATAGGCGCCCAATGTATTGGCAAGCCACGCCACCGCCTGTGCGGGATCCCCCTGCACAGCATGGCCATAACCTTCCGATAAAGGCGCGCCATTTTTGGTGACGGCGACATGCAGGTTCGGCAAATCGAGCCCGGCCGGGACCAGCCGTTCCGGGCCAAGCACATATACGCCGCAAGAGGCGTTATCGGCGACGGTGTCGACAATGCCGATCTGCCAATCCTGAATGCGGCTATCGACGATTTCGAAACAGGGGGCGATGCTTTGGGTGGCCGCCAGAACGTCCGCCGCCGTCACCCCGGGGCCGACAAGGCTGTCTTTCAGAATGAAGGCGATTTCGGCCTCAGCCCGCGGCGCGATCAGCGCCTTGGCATCGACATCAATATCGCCATCGACATACATCCAGTCGGTCAGGAAGCCGAAATCAGGCTGATGCACGCCCAGCATGTCCTGCACGGCCTTGCTGGTGACGCCAATCTTCTTGCCGACGACCTTTTCGCCATCCTTGCAGCGCCGGGCCAGGAAATCGAGGCTGATCGCATAGGCATCGTCAATCGTTAGTGCCGGATCGCGCGCCATCAACGGGGGCAGGGTCTGGCGGGTGCGCATCGCTTGATACAGCTCTGCGCCATAGTGTTCAGCCTTGGTCATTCAGAAAATCGATCGAATAAAGGTTGAATTCAGCGGCACGTTCGACCTGCACCCAATGGCCGGTGCGGTTGAACGTCATCGCGCGCACATTGTCGCATTTGTCGAGGAACAGCCGGCTGTGCGCTTCGGGGCAGAATTCATCATTCAGGCCCCACATCACGAAAATCGGCTGTTTCAGCTCATGAAGGCGGGGGCTAAGGTCTGGCGTGCGCATCCGCACCAGCACATCCTTGGGCTGGGTGCGCGCCACGGCAAAGCGTTCCGCCACCAGCGCATCGGGGATGTTCGGTGCAAAATCTGGGTGCACCAGGTTGCTGACCAGGCGTTTTTGTTCCGCCAGGTCAAAATCCGGGCTGCCAAAGCTCGACACCATTTTGGCAATGCCCGGCATCACGAAATAGCTTTCCCGCTCAGCCACACAGCCTGCAGCCATCAGGATCAGCTTGTCGGTAAATTCCGGATGGTCGAGCGTCATTTGAATGGCAACGCCGCCGCCCAGCGAGTTGCCGACAAGGGACGCCTTTTCAACGCCATGGGCCTGAAGTGCCTCGTACAGTGTGTCGGTGAACAGAGCGAGCGTGTAATCCAGCCCTTCCGGCTTTGACGACGCGCCATAGCCGATCATGTCGGGCAGAATGACGCGAAAGCCGGCATCGACAAAGGCGTCGATATTCTGCCGGAAATTGGACGCCCCAGACGCGCCCGGACCGCTGCCGTGAATGAACACGACAGCCGGTCCGCTGCCCGCTTCTGCGATATGGATCGTGTATCCGCCGGATACGGAATAGTCTGCTTCGCGAAGCTGAGCCATGAATGCGCCTTACATGAACGTGAAAGTGGGGGCCTCGCCAAGCATCGTTCCGATGACATCGCTCGTGCGATTGTTCGGATCATTGGCGACGTGCGCACGCCCGGCATGGACATCCAGCCAAGGCTGGATGATTTCGCTCGACATATAAATGGCACGGCCACCCAGCAGCTGGACGATATCATCGACCAGATCCGCAAGGCGACGCACGACATTGGACGATTGATAAGCGTACAAAGCGCGCTTTTCCATGGGAATGGGCTGGCCGCGCTCTGCAATGGCCATCAGGTCTTCAAAGGTCGTTTTCAGCGTCAGTTCCATTTCCAGGATCTGCGCATGTGCCTTGGCAATGGCCGCGTGCAGCATCGGATCGGCCTTGGAGGCCTTGCCGGTGTTGGTCGACACGCGGTCCTGCATGATCTTCATCGCCGCATTCACCGCCGCGCGCGCGCCGCCAAAGGCTGCGGTCGAGACAGAGCGGACAAAGACCTGCGCCCAGGGCAGGGTGTACAGCGCGCCATCATTGGCGGCCTGGCCGGGATTCTGGCACATAAAGCCGTCAATCGCGCGGTGCGTGCGATAATCGGGCACAAAGGCGCGGTCGACAACGATGTCAAAGCTGCCCGTGCCTTGCAGGCCAAATGTGTCCCACGTGCCTTCGATGATCTGATAATCGCTGCGCGGCAGCAGGAAGGTGCGCATGTCCGGCGCGCCGCCTTCCTTGGCCGGCGGGACCATGGCGCCCAAAAGCACCCAGCCGCAATGCAGCGATCCCGTGGAAAAGCCCCAGCGGCCCGACAGGTAAAAACCGCCATCGGCATGTTCGACCTTGCCGACCGGCTGATAGGTCGATGACACCAGCATGTCGCTATCTTCGCCCCAGACTTCGGCCTGCGCCTCATCATGGAACAGGGCGAGTTCATAGGGGTGGCAGCCGACGACGCCATACATCCAGCCCGTCGACATGCAGCCTTCTGCCAGCAGCTTTTGCACGTCGAAAAAGACATTCGGGTGCATTTCATAGCCGCCCCAGCGTTTGGGCTGCAAAATCTTGAAGAAGCCAGCCTGTTTCATCTCGGCGATGGTTTCGGCCGGGACGTTATAATCGCGGGTGCACTGGCGGGCACGCGACTTGAGCGTCGGGATCATCGCCCGGGCGCGATCAACAAGCTGCTCGGGCGTCGGAATGTCGCCCTTGCGCGACGTCATTGATACAACGGTAGCCATGGTCTGGCAGCCTCCTCCTCTTACGGCCCGACTCGCTCTCTCCAACCGACGGGGCATTCGTAATTTTTTTTGTCATTGAATACGCAAATCGTCAATTGAATTCCGGTTGCCTACGCGATAATGCGTAATTTATTGGCAAGTCTAGCGTGATTCAGCTTTGCCGTGTCGAGGGGATGCAAGGGCTTTTGAACCAGCACGTCACATATGACTATCGGGGTAAGGTTGCGATTGTAACCGGAGGAACCCGTGGACTGGGCCGTCAGATCGCCCAGCGGCTGGCGGAGTCTGGCTGTATCGTTGCGGTGTGCGGACGCACAGAGCCGCAGGATTTGCCCGCCAATATCAGCTTTTACAGCGCGGATGTGCGTGATGCAGACCAGGCCCGCGGCTTTGTGGATGCGGTGGTTGCAGCGCATGGCCGGATCGACATTCTCGTCAACAATGCCGGTGGGTCGCCACAGGCGGATGTTGCGACGGCCAGTCCGCGGTTCATTGATGCCATTCTGAAGCTGAATATGGTTGGCCCGCTTTATATGGCGCAGGCCGTCCATCCGCATATGGTGGCCCAGGGCGGCGGCAGCATCATCAACATTGCAAGCGTTTCGGGCGCGCGTCCGTCGCCGGGCACAACCATTTATGGCATGGCCAAGGCGGGGCTGATCAACATGACGCAAAGCCTGGCGCAGGAATGGGGGCGGGATGCGATACGCGTCAACGCCATCATTGCCGGGCTGATGACGACCGAAAATGCCGAGGCGACCTATGGCGATGCCGAGGCGCAGGCTGCGGTTGGCCGGTCCATGCCCCTGGGGCGGATGGGCACCGGGGATGATCTTGCCGGGGCTGTGCTCTGGCTGAGTTCGGATGATGCCGCTTGGGTCAGCGGGGCCCGCCTTCAGGTCGATGGCGGCGGGGAACGGCCCTATTTTCTTGATTTGGTAAAAGGAGGCTAAGGCCTATGGGGATCAAGGCGCTTGGCTATGTCGTCATTGAAACGGCGCAACCCGGCAAATGGGATGAATTTCTGACCGAGGTTGCAGGCGTCATGCGTGCGCCCGACGCGGCGGATGGTGCGGCCTTATATCGCATTGATGAGGCGCCTTTCCGATTCTGGATCGCGCCGTCTGACCGCGAATGGTTTGCTGCGGCTGGCTATGAAGTCGCCGATGCCGCCGCGCTTCAGGCCTTGGCCCGCGATGTGGCCGCGGCTGGCCGTCCGGTCGCGTGGATGTCGGCAGAGGCTGCGGCCGCGCGGGCTGTGGCCGGCGGCTTTGCAACGTCCGATCCCGCCGGCAATGGTCTGGAATTCTTTTACGGCCGCGGCCAGGCGACGACGCCCTTTGTCTCGCCCAAGGGCGTCCCTGCCTTTGTGACCGGTGCCATGGGCATGGGCCATGCGGTGTTTTCCGCGCCCAATTTCGATGAAACAGTTGCCTTTTTGCGCGATGTCATCGGCTTTGGTGAAACCGATATGCCGCGCTTTAACCTGATGGGCCCGGATGGCCCCTCAATGGGCTTTGCGTTCATGCATGCCGATAATGGCCGCCATCACAGCATCGCGCTGGGGGAAGGGCCGGTGCCGCCGTCGGGTGCGGTGCACATCATGCTGGAATATCCCAATTTGACGGAAGTCGGGAAGGCGCATGACCGGATGAAGGCGCTCGGCTATGTCGAATCCGCGACGCTGGGCCGCCATGTCAATGATGAGACGGTGGGCTTTTACGTCCAGACGCCCAGCGGCTTTGATCTGGAAATCGGTTGCGACAGCTTGGTGATCGATCCCGCCACTTGGCAGACCACCCGTCACGAAGCGATCAGCGTCTGGGGCCATGAATGGGCCTGGCAAAAGGCAATGAAGGAAGCACAGGCATAATGCTCGACAAACGCATGACAGCTGCCGAAATTGTCGGCCAGCTCCGCGACGGAATGACGCTGGGCATCGGGGGCTGGGGCCCGCGGCGCAAGCCCATGGCGTTGGTGCGCGAAATTCTTCGCTCTGATCTTAAGGATCTGACGATTGTCGCTTATGGCGGCGCTGATGTGGGCATGTTGTGTGCTGCGGGCAAAGTGAAAAAGCTCGTCTTCGCCTTTGTCTCGCTCGATGCCATTCCGCTTGAACCATGGTTCCGCAAAAGCCGCGAGGCCGGGCAGATTGAAGTGCTCGAACTTGATGAAGGCATGTTCCAATGGGGCCTGAAAGCGGCGGCCTTTGGCTTGCCTTTCCTGCCGACGCGCGTGGGGCTGGGCACGGATCTGGCCGCACTTGGCGGTCTGAAAACCGTAACATCGCCCTATGACGATGCCGAAACGCTGATCGCCATGCCGGCGCTGAAGCTCGATGCCGCGTTGCTGCACGTCAATCGGTCGGACTGGCGGGGCAATGTTCACCTGTTCGGGCCGGACGTTTATTATGACGAATGGTTCGCCAAGGCCGCGGCGAAGACCTTTGTCAGCTGCGAAGAACTGGTCGACCGGATGGAAGATCATTATCCGGACAGCGCGCAAGCCAATGTTTTCGAACGCTGCTTTGTCAGCGGCGTCGTTGAAATCCCGTGCGGCGCGCATCCAAGCTCTATGCCGCCGGCTTATGGCTGGGACATGAAGGCGTTCAAGGCCTATGCCGATGCCGCGAAAGATCCCGGTGATTGGGCGGCGGTGGCCGATCGTTTCGTCGGCAAGAGCGAGGCCGATTATCTCAACAGCTTTGGCGGAAAGGAGGCGGTCGCGGTTCTCCCGCTGCCGATTTTCTGATGACCGATGTAACGCTTGCAGAACTCTGCATTTTCGCTGCCTCAGAGGCGTTTCGCAACAATGGCGAAGTCGTCGCGACGGGCGTTGGCCCGGTGCCGCGTCTGGCGGCAAGCCTCGCCAAGCTGACGCACAGCCCCGAATTGATGATGACCGATGGCGAAGCCTATCTGGTCGAACAGCCCGTGCCGCTGGGGCCGCGGGGGGATTATAAGCCCAAATTTGCCGGCTATCTGCCCTTTTCGCGCTTTTTTGACAGTGCGGTCTGGTCGGGCCGTCGCCATGCCATGGTAACGCCGACGCAAATTGACCGCTTTGGCCAAATCAATTTGTCGCAACTGGGCGGGACGCATCAACAGCCCAAAACGCAGATGCTGGGCGTGCGGGGCTTTCCCGGCAACACCATCTATCACCCGAACAGCTTCTTCTTCCCCGCGCACACGACGCGCGTCTTTGTGGATGGGGAAGTCGATATGGTGTCGGGCGTTGGCTATAACCCGGCCAAGCGCGTGGCCGGCGGCAATTATGCTGGCGTCGATCTGCGCCTGATCATCACCAATTTGTGCGTCATGGATTTTGGCGGCCAGAACAATGCGGTACGCGTTGTCTCGCTGCATCCCGGCGTGACGTTTGATGAGGTTCAGGCCGCCACCGGCTTTCCGCTGGAAAAAGGGCCGCTCACGCCAACGCCGCTGCCCGATGCCGAGGCGCTGGCGATTATCGCGCAGCTGGATCCGCACAATATTCGTGCCAGCGTAATCAAGGACAATCCGCCCGCCATTCGGGCGAACTAGAAAGAGGCCGACCATGACCGATCTTGTGACGCCGAAGCAGGTCGACATCGATTATGAAACGGACGAGCCCGTCCTGTATGACGTGATCGACAATGTCGCTTGGGTGACGATGAACCGCCCGGGCTTTAACAACGCCCAAAATGGCCAGATGACCTATGCGCTGGACGATGCCTTCCGTCGGGCGGTGCAGGATGATGCTGTGCGCGCCATCGTGCTGGCCGGCAATGGTAAGCATTTTTCGGCCGGGCATGACATTGGCACGCCGGGGCGCGATCTGCACAAGCAGTTTGAAAACCGCCTGATGGTGGCGCCGCACGTCAACAAGCCGGCGGCCGAATTGCTCTACACCCGCGAACAGGAACAATATCTGGGCATGTGCCGTCGCTGGCGCGATATCCCAAAGCCGACCATTGCGATGGTGCAGGGCGCCTGCATTGCCGGCGGTTTGATGCTGGCCTGGGTCTGTGACCTGATTGTGGCGTCGGAAGATGCGTTTTTTCAGGACCCTGTGAACCCGCTGATGGGCATTCCCGGCGTGGAATATTTTGCCCATGCCTATGAACTGCCGCCCCGTGTCGCCAAGGAATTCCTGTTGCTGGGCGAACGGATGAGCGCCAGCCGCGCCCATAGCTTTGGCATGATCAACAAGGTTGTCCCGCGCGATGAATTGCGCGAGGCCACAGCCGCCTGGGCCAATAAGCTGGCCGGGCAGGGCCGTTTGGGCAATTGGTTGACCAAGCAGGCGATCAACCATGTTGAAGAACTGCGTGGCAAGCGTGCGGCCATGGATGCCGTGTTCCACATGCATCACTTTGCCCATGCCCAGAATGATCTGGTCACCGGGGATTCGATTGGCGGCGTCAGCGGCAAATCGGCCGCGACGGCCAATAAGTCAGAGGCCAAAAACGCCTGATGACTGATGTTCTTGCAACTGCGCTGACGGACCGTCTGGGCTGCCGCCTGCCGGTGATCCAGACAGCGATGGGCTGGGTGGCCAAGCCCGACCTGGTGGCGGCCACCAGCAATGCCGGGGCCTTTGGCTTTCTGGCCTGCGCCGTCATGTCGCCGCAGGAAGCCCGTGAAGAGGTCGCCCGCCTGCGCGACCTGACTACGCACAGCTTTGGCATCAACTTCCACAGTTTTCAGCCCGGCGCGGCCGAGATTGTTGAGATTATCCTCGCCAATAAGGATCGGGTTCGCGCGGTCAGTTTTGGGCGCGGGCCGGATGCGAAGATGATTGGCCGGTTTCGCGATGCCGGCATTTTGTGCATCCCGACGGTCGGCGCGGTCAAACATGCCGAAAAAATGGTCCAGCTGGGGTGTGACATGATCACGGTCCAGGGCGGCGAAGGCGGCGGTCATACCGGTGCCGTGCCGACAACGGTGCTGTTGCCGCAGGTGCTCGACGCGGTGGATGTGCCCGTGGTGGCCGCAGGTGGCTTTGGCGATGGGCGTGGTCTTGCCGCCGCGCTCGCCTATGGTGCGGTGGGCATTGCCATGGGGACGCGGTTCCTGATGACGGCCGAAAGCCCGGTCCCCGCAGCGCCCAAGGCGGCCTATGTGAAGGCCGGGACAGGCGACATTGCGGTGTCCACCAAAGTGGACGGCATCCCCCAGCGTATGATCCTCAACCCGCTTTTGAAGCGCATTGAATCCTCGGGGACCTTGGCCATGTGGCTGCGCGCTATGGAGGCCGGGCTGGACATGAAGCGCCAGACCGGGATGAGCTGGGCGCAGGTGATCGCCACCGCCCGCAGCATGACCGCGCATGGCGAGATGCCCTTGGCGCAGGCCATGATGGCGGCGGCCGCGCCGATGATGATCCAGCGGGCCGTGGTGTCGGGCGATGCAGAGCATGGGCTGATGGCGACGGGCGTTGTCGCGGGTCGCCTCAAGGACTTGCCGACCTGCGCGCATCTTTTGGGCCTGATTGAAACCGAAGCGCGCGGCCGCATTGCCGCACTTTGTGCAGGGAACTGACTGCCATGCCGATAACCACGGAAATCCGCGATCGCATCGCTGAAATCGTTTTTGATGTGCCGCCGGTGAATGCGTTTGACAGCGCAACCTGGATGTCGCTGCCTGCGATGATCACGGCGGCGGCCAGCAATCCAGATGTCAATTGCGTGCTCATCCGGGCCGCAGAAGGCGCGCGTGGGTTTTGCGGCGGCGTCGATATTAAGGAAATGCAGGCGCATCCAGACCGGATCACCGTGCTGAACCGTGGCAATTACCTGACATTCAAGGCCATTCGCGATGCCGAAGTGCCTGTCGTCAGTGCCGTGCATAAATTTGTCATTGGCGGCGGGATTGGCATTTGCGGCGCCAGCGACACGATCATCGCGGCTGACGACGCCTTTTTCTCCCTGCCAGAGGTGGATCGCGGTGCCATGGGCGGGGCGAGCCATTTGTCGCGCATGTTGCCGCTGCATAAGGTGCGGGCGGCCTTTTTCACGGGCGGCAATATTCCGGTGCAAGAGGCCTATCGCCTGGGCGCCGTTGAAAAGGTCGTCGCGCGGGAAGATCTGGTTGCCGAGGCGCGCGCCTTTTGCACGGTCATTGCCAGCAAGAGCCGCAAGGCCCTGGTCATCGCCAAAGAGGCGCTGAACGGGCTTGAGCCGCGCGATGTGGATCGGGGCTATCGCTGGGAACAGGGCTTTACGCTGGAAATGTATATGCACGAAGACTCCCAAAAGTCGCGTGACGCCTTTGTGGAAACCGGCAAGGCGGCCAAATTCTGATGCATCTGCACTTTACCCCCGAACAACAGGCCTTTCGCGCTGAAGTCCGCGCATGGATGGAGGCGCATGTCCCCAAGGAACCGCTCGTCACGCTGGAATGCCGCGAAGGCTATGACCAGCATGTCGCGTGGGAACGCACGCTGGCCAGCGGCAATTGGGGCATGGTCACCTGGCCCGAAGCCTATGGCGGACGCGGGCTGGACCTGATCCAGTGGCTGATTTTTGAAGAAGAATATTTCCGGGCCGGTGGCCCCAATCGGGCCAATCAGAACGGCATTTTCCTGCTGGGCCCGACGATCATGGAATTTGGCACCGAAGCGCAGAAAAAGCGCTTTTTGACGCCGATGGCCAAGGGTGAGGTGATCTGGGCGCAGGCCTGGTCAGAACCGGGGGCCGGGTCCGACATGGCGGCGATCAGTTCCAAGGCTGTGCGCGATGGCGATCATTATGTCATCACCGGGCAAAAGACCTGGTCCAGCCGCGCCGCCTTTGCCGATTGGGGCTTTGGCATGTTCCGCACCGATCCGGACAGCAAGCGCCACAAGGGACTGACCTTCATCCTGTTCGACATCAACAGTCCGGGCATCACCCGCCGCCCGATCCGGCAATTGCATGGTGATACCGGCTTTGCCGAGCTGTTCTTTGATGAGGTCCGCGTGCCGGTGGAAAACTGCCTGGCTGGGGAAGGCGAAGGCTGGAATGTCGCCATGGCGACCGCCGGCTTTGAACGCGGCCTGATGTTGCGGTCTCCCGGGCGGTTTCAGGCAACGGCCAAGCGCCTGATCGACCTGTATCGCCAGCATGAGGCAGAGGCATCCCCCGCCGCGCGCGAAGCCGTGATGCAGGCGTGGATGGCGGCCCAAGCCTATGCCTATAACACCTATGCCGTTGCCGCAAAGATCATGGACGGCGGCAAAATTGGCGCCGAAGCCAGCCTGAACAAGATCTTTTGGTCGGAACTTGATCGCGCAATGCACCGCACGGCGATGCAGCTTTTGGGCGCCCATGCCGAATTAAAGCGGTTCGATGACGGATCGGTCAACCAGTGGCTGGAAGGCTATATCTTCTCATTATCCGGGCCGATTTACGCCGGATCGAATGAGGTTCAGCGCAACATCACGGCAGAGCGCCTGCTCGGCCTTCCGCGCGTGGGCGCGGGTTAAGGGAGGCAGGCCATGAAAATGCTGTTCACCGAAGATCAACTCGCCCTTGCAGAGACCGTCCGGGATTATCTGGCCGGGACGCATGGGCCAGAGGTGTTGCGCCGTCTGGATGCCGAGGGCAACCGCGATCCCGCGATTTGGCAGGGCCTTGTCGATATGGGGCTGACCGGGTTGCTGATCCCGGAAGACCATGGCGGTTTGGGCATGGGGCTGGCGGATGCGGCCCTGATCGCGGCCGAATGCGGGCGGGCCTGCCTGGCCGAACCTCTGGTCGATACCGCCTTTGTTGGCGTGCCCTGGCTGATCGCGCAGGGCAAAACAGAGGCGCTCGATGCCATTCTGGCCGGTACGCGCACCATCGCCTTGCCGCACAGCGCCAATCCCTGGGTGGCCGATGGCGCCGGCACGCCGCTCCACAGCGTGGATCCGCTGCGCAATCTTGTTGCAGCCCCCTCCGATGTCTCGGATGATCCGTTGCTGCTCAATCTGGGGGCGCTGATGTCGGCGGCGCAGTTGGTTGGCCTTGCGGATGCAATGCTGGCCCAGGCGGTTGAATATGCCAAGATCCGCACGCAATTTGGCCAGCCCATTGGCGCTTTTCAGGGGATCAAGCATCAACTGGCCAGCTGTGCGGTGGCGATTGAATTTGCCAAGCCCGTGGTCTGGCGCGCGGCACAGGCGTTGCAGGATGGGGTTGAAAGTGCCGCCGTCCATATCAGCCACGCCAAGGTTGCCGCCACCGATGCCGCCATGCTGACATCAGAAACGGCAATCCAGGTCCATGGCGCCATGGGCTATACCTATGAAGTGGATCTGCACTTCTGGATGAAGCGGTGCTGGGCGCTGGCCGGGGCCTGGGGCACCCGGGCTTTTCATCTGCGTCGTGTCGATGCGGCGGTCCTTGGTGGCCGCCTGCCCATCGGTCCTGAACACACATTTGCCTGAGGAATTATCATGGCCGAAGCCTATATCATCGATGCCGTTCGCACCCCCATTGGGCGCAAAAAGGGAAGCCTTGCCGGGCTTCATCCCGCAGATCTGGGGGCCCACCCGATCAAGGCGCTGATGGGCCGGACGGGCGTTGACCCCAATGCCGTGGATGATGTTGTCTGGGGCTGCTGTGACACGATTGGCCCGCAAGCTGGCGATATTGGTCGGACGGTCTGGCTGGTGGCCGGCTTGCCGCAGCATGTGCCGGGCACAACCATTGATCGCCAATGCGGATCATCGCAACAGGCCATTCATTTTGCCGCCCAAGGCGTCATGTCGGGCACGCAGGATCTGGTCGTTGCCGGTGGCAGTCAGGCGATGAACGCGATCCCGATTTCAGCGGCGATGTACGCGGGGGAGCCTTATGGCTTTTCAAATCCGTTCAACACCTCGCCGGGCTGGATTGCCCGTTATGGCGATGGCTTGTTGAACCAGATCAACTCGGCCGAAATGATCGCCCAGAAATGGGGCCTGAGCCGCGCTGAAATGGAAGCCTTTGCCGTTGCCTCGCACCAGCGCGCACAGGCAGCCTGGGATCATGGCTGGTTCGATGCGGAAGTCGCGCCCATGGCGGAACTCGACAAGGATGAAACCATCCGCCCGCAAACCACTATGGAAGGGCTGGCCGGCCTGCGCACGGTGCAGGATGGCGGCATCATCACGGCCGGCATTTCCAGCCAGAATTGCGATGGCGCCGCTGCGTTGCTGATCGCATCGGAACGGGCGGTCAAGGACCATGGGCTGACACCGCGGGCGCGGGTGCACCATATTTCGGTCCGCGCCGATGACCCTGTGTGGATGCTGACGGCGCCGATCCCGGCGACCGAATATGCGTTGAAAAAGGCGGGGATGACGCTGGACCAGATCGACCTGTTTGAATGCAATGAGGCTTTTGCATCCGTGCCGATGGCCTGGATGAAGGAACTCGGCATTCCGCATGAAAAGGTCAATATTCATGGCGGGGCCATTGCCCTTGGCCACCCGCTGGGTGGCACGGGTGCCCGGCTGATGACAACGCTGCTCAATGTGCTGGAACGCACCGGGGGCCGCTATGGCCTGCAAACCATGTGCGAAGGCGGCGGGCAGGCCAATGTGACGATTATTGAGAGGCTGTAATGGGTATTTGCGAAAACAGAACGGTCATCATCACCGGGGCTGCACGCGGTTTGGGCCGGGCCTATGCGCTCGCCTTTGCCGCAGAAGGCGCCAATGTTGTCGTCAATGATATCGGCACATCGCTGAACGGCGAAGGCCGCGATACAAGCGCCGCTGACGGCGTGGTGGCGGAAATTGTGGCGGCGGGCGGCAAGGCCATCGCCAATTATGAGGACATCACCGATTGGGACGCGGCAAAGCGGATTGTTGACGCCGCTGTTGCCGCCTTTGGTGACCTGCATGTCGTTGTGAACAATGCCGGCATTGTGCGCGACCGCATGTTCGTTTCAGCGACGCTGGAGGAATGGGATGCGACGATGCATGTGCATCTGCGCGGCCATTTCTGCCTGTCGCGCCATGCCGTTGATTATTGGCGCGCGCGCCAAAAGGAAGGGCATAAGGTTGATGCCCGGATCATCAACACCTCGTCGGGGGCTGGCCTGCAAGGCTCCATCGCGCAGGCCGCCTATGCGACGGCCAAGGGCGGGATTGCGGCGTTGACGCTGGTGCAGGCGGCCGAACTTGGCCGTTATGGCATCACCGCCAATGCGCTGGCCCCATCCGCGCGCACGCGGATGACGGAACAGGCCTTTGCCGACAAAATGGCGACACAGGGCAGCAGCTTTGACGTAATGGACCCGGCCAATATCGCGCCGACCGTCGTCTGGCTGGGCTCTGCCGAAAGTGCCCATGTCTCGGGCTGCGTCTTTGAACTCGAAGGCGGCAAGATCATGATTGAAGATGGCTGGCGTGAAGGCCCGATGGTCGATGCCGGTCAGCGCTGGGCGCCGGCCGATATCGGTGCGGCTGTCGATCAATTGCTCGCGCAGCGCGTGCCGCCGCGCAAGGTCTGGGGAACCGCATAATGGAATTTATCTTTACCGACGAACAGGTGATGATCGGGGAAACGGCAAAGGCCTTTTTCTCTGAAAATGCGACCAGTGAACGCACCCGCGCCGCGATGGCCGGCACCGGTATCGACCGGGCCTTGTGGGACAGTTTCTGCACCGAACTGGGCCTGTCGGGCATTGGCCTGCCAGAGGCGATGGGCGGTGCCGGGCTGGGCATGGTTGAATTTGCGATCATTTCCGAAGCCGCAGGGGCGCAGGTCGCGGCCTTGCCCTTGCTGGGTCTGGCAACGGTCGCCCAGGCGCTGGCCGCAGGCGGCACAGCCGCGCAACAGGGTGAAGATCTGCCCAACCTGGTCAGTGGCGGTGCCATTGGCGCCTTTGCCGAAAGCGATGATCTGCGCTTTGCCGATGGGGTTTTGAACGGATCTGCCGCATTTGTGGCCCATGGCGCTGTGGCTGATCTGTTCCTGCTGGCCGCACAGGACGGGGCGTGGTTGGTTAAGGCCGGGACGCCGGGGCTGACCATCACGGCGCACACCACCATGGATCAGACCCGGCCTTATGCCACGCTGACCCTGACCAATGTCGCAGCAGCACCGCTGGCCGATGCCAAGGCGGCGATTGCGGCGGCGCATGCGGGCGCCTGCGTTTGCTTGTCGGCAGAGGCATTGGGCGGCGCACAGGCGGCGCTCGACCGGACCGTGGCCTATGCCAAGGACCGCATTCAATTTGGCCGTCCCATTGGGTCTTTCCAGGCCTATAAGCACCGGCTGGCCGATATGGTGGTTGAAATTGAACAGGCCCGTTCTGCCGTCTATTGGGCGGCCTGTACGGTGGACGAAGGATCTGACGAAGCGGCGCTTGCGCTTCATGCTGCCAAATCCTTTGCGGCGGACACATTCTTCAAATGCGCCGCCGATATGATCCAGCTGCACGGCGGCATCGGCTTTACCTGGGAACATGACGCCCATCTTTTCTTCAAACGGGCACGGGCGATCCAGACCATGATGGGGTCTGGCCAATGGCATCGTGAACAGGTTGCAACCATGATTTTGGGAGAAGCGGCATGAAGCTGGGATTTTCCCCCGCCGATGAAGATTTCCGCCGCGAATGTGCGGATTGGCTCAACGCCCAGATGGCGGGTGAGTTCAAGGATATCAAAGGCATCACCACGCTCACTGAAAAGGCAGAGCGGCGCAAGGAATGGGAACAGCAACTCGCCGCCCATAAATGGAGCTGCATCGGCTGGCCCGAAGATTGGGGTGGCCGCAATGCGACGCTGGCCCAGCAGGTGATTTTCGCGGAAGAATATGCGCGTGCCGGCGTTCCGGGGCGCGTCAACCATATCGGTGTTGAACTGGCCGGGCCAACGCTGCTCGCCTTTGGTACCGATGCCCAGAAAAAGCGCTTCCTGCCGGGCATTGCGGCGGGCGAAACGATTTTCTGCCAGGGCTTTTCAGAGCCGAATGCCGGGTCAGATCTGGCCAGCGTGCGGACCAAGGCCCGGCTGGAGGGCGATGAATGGGTCGTCAATGGCCAGAAAATCTGGACCAGCCTTGCGCATATTTCGGACTGGATCTTTGTGGTCACGCGCAGCGAAGAAGGATCAAAAGGCCCCAAGGGTCTGACCTTCTTGATGATGGAAATTGATCAGCCGGGCATAGAGATCCGCCCGATCAAACAGATCAACGGCGATGCCGAATTTAACGAAACCTTCTTCACCGATGCGCGCTGCCCGGCCGACAGCCTGATTGGCGCTGTGGGCGATGGCTGGCGCGTGGCGATGGGGCTTTTGGCCTTTGAACGCGGGGTTTCAACGCTGGGCCAGCAAATGGGTTTCCGCAATGAACTGGATGAGGTGATTGCCGCTGCGAAGGCCAATGGCGCGGCCAAGGATCCGTTGATCCGCCAGCGCATTGCCAAGGCGGAAATCGGCCTGCGGCTGATGCGCTATGGCGCGCTGCGCATGTTGTCGAACACCGATCATTCCAAGATCGATGGCGCGGCCCTGACCTATAAGATTCAATGGGCAAGCTGGCGCCGGTCGCTGGGAGAACTGGCGATGGATGTGCTGGGCCAGGCCGCCGAAGTGACCGATCACAGCACCTATGAATGGGATATTCTGCCCAATCTCTTCCTCTATTCGCGTGCAGACACCATTTATGGCGGCACCAACCAGATTCAGCGCAACCTGATCGCTGAACGGGGTCTGGGCATGCCGCGCGAACCCCGAGGGGATGTCTGATGCTGCCCAGCTATCCAGAGCCGCGCGGGCTTTTAAAGGGCAAAACGGTTGTCGTCACCGCGTCAGCTGGCACGGGCATTGGCTTTTCAGCGGCCAAGCGGGCGGTTGAAGAAGGCGCAACCGTGCTGATGAGCGATTTTCATGAACGGCGCCTGGGTGAGGCGGCGGATCGGATCGCCGCAGATCTGGGTACGCGTCCAGCGACCTTTGTGTGCGATGTGACCGATCAGGCACAGGTTGATGCGCTGCACGCAGCGGCGCAGGCCGCGCTGGGCCATGTTGATGTGCTCATTAACAATGCGGGTCTGGGTGGCGAAGTGCCGGTTGTCGATATGACCGACGATCAATGGCATCGCGTGCTGGATGTGACGCTGAACAGCGTCTTTCGCATGACGCGCGCCTTTTTGCCGGCCATGTATGCACGGCAATCAGGGGTGATCGTCAACAATGCCTCGGTGCTTGGCTGGCGTGCCCAAAAAGGGCAGGCGCATTATGCCGCTGCCAAGGCAGGGGTAATGGCCTTTACCCGCTGTTCAGCGGTAGAGGCGGCGGAGCATGGCGTGCGGATCAACGCGGTCGCGCCCTCCATCGCCATGCATCCGTTTCTGGCCAAGGTGACGACGGATGAACTGCTGGCCAAATTGTCGGCGCAGGAAGCCTTTGGCCGCCCCGCAGAGGTGTGGGAGGTCGCCAATGTGATGATCTTCCTCGCATCTGACCTGTCCTCCTATATGACCGGCGAAATTGTGTCGGTTTCGAGCCAGCGCGCATGACAAAGATCTTTGCCAAACCTGCCGATTTGATCGGCGCTGAAGGCACGCAGCTTGGCCCGACGCCGTGGCTGATGATCGATCAGGATCGCGTCAACGGCTTTGCCGATGTGACGGGCGATCATCAGTGGATCCATGTCGATGTGGACAAGGCAAAGGCCGGCCCCTTTGGCGGCACCATTGCCCATGGCTATCTGACCATGAGTCTCGTCAATTACTTCCTGCCGCAACTTATTGAAGTGCAAGGCTTTGCCCATGCGGTCAATGTGGGTGCAGATCGTTTGCGCTTTCTGGCCCCAGTGAAAGTGGGCAGCCGCATTCGTGGCGTTGGCGAAATTGTCGGCGTGGAAGAGGTGAAGGGCGCGATCCAGTCGGTCGTGCGCGTGACGGTTGACATTGAGGGTTCGGATAAGCCGGCCTGCGTTGTTGATACCATTAGCCGTTATTTTCCGGAGGTTTGATCATGGCGACAGCTGAACAAATGACCGCAGCCGTCCATGGCTATGTCGCGGCTTTTGATGCGGGCGACCCAGAGGCTGTGGTGGCGCTGTTCGCACCCGATGCAACGGTGGAGGATCCGGTCGGCACGCCTGTCAAACGCGGCCATGATGAGATCCGCGCCTTTTACGCGGCCTCGATGCAAACCGGCGCCAAGCTGGTTCTGGATGGGCCCATCCGCCTGGCGCAGGACCATGCAGCCTTTGCCTTTCAGGTCCGCCTGACGCTGGAAGGCAAGGATGTGACGGTGGATGTCATTGATATATTCCGTTTCAACAATGACGGAAAAGTTACTGAAATGAAGGCGTATTTTGGCCCGTCAAACATGACGGGCATGTGATCTGAAAAGGAAATGACCATGCGTGAAGCTGCTATCGTCGCCACAGCCCGGACCGGGATCGGCAAGGCCTATCGCGGGGCGTTTAACGATACCGAAGCCCCTGTTTTGACAGCGCATGTTGTGGATGCTGTGCTTGACCGGGCGGGCATTGATCCGGCGCGCGTCGATGACGTGTATCTGGGCTGTGGCAATCACTGGAACACGCAAAGCTATAATCTGGGGCGGTTGACGGTCCATGCATCGCGCCTGCCCAACACCACGGCGGGCTTCACGCTGGATCGCAAATGCTCCTCGGGCCTGAATGCCGTGGCATTGGCCGCACGCGCGATCCGCTGTGACGAAATTGATGTGGCGGTGGCCGGCGGCGTGGAATCGATTTCGCTGACACTCAACAAGTTCGCGCCCAGCTTTCGCAATCGGTCGCAGGCGGTGATCGCGGCGGATCCCTATGCCTATATGGCGATGATCGAAACGGCGGAAATCGTTGCCGAACGTTATGGCATCAGCCGCGAGGCGCAGGACGCCTTTTCCGCGCAGAGCCAGCAGCGCGCCGGCCGCGCCCAGGCGGACGGCCGCTTTGCCGATGAAATCGTGCCGATCACGGTTGAAAAGTCGCTGAAAGACAAGGAAGGCAATGAAACGGGCCGCGAAACCGTGACGCTGACCGCGGATGAAGGTGTGCGGGGCGATACCACGGCCGAAGGGCTGTCGGGCCTGAAGCCGGTGTTCAAGGATGGCATGGTCATCCAGCAGGGCGGGCATATCACCGCTGGCAATGCGTCGCAGCTGTCGGACGGCGCGTCGGCGCAGCTGATCATGGATCTGGCGACTGCGCAGAAAGAAGGGCTGCCCGTGCTTGGCCTGTATCGCGGTTTTCAGGTGGCGGGTTGTGACCCCGATGAAATGGGCATCGGCCCCGTTTTCGCCATCCCCAAGCTGCTGGATCGGGCCGGGCTGAAGATCGACGATATTGGCCTGTTTGAAATCAACGAGGCCTTTGCCAGCCAGGCGATTTATTGCCAGCAAAAGCTGGGCATTGATCCCGAAAAGCTGAACGTGAATGGCGGCGGGATCGCGCTTGGCCATCCCTTTGGCATGACGGGCAGCCGCCTGGTCGGCCATGCGCTGATCGAAGGCAAGCGGCGCGGCGCCAAATATGTCGTCGTGTCGATGTGTGTTGCAGGCGGCATGGGCGCAGCCGGGCTGTTTGAGGTCGCCTGATGGCGCACGATCTGCCGGCGACGATACCGCACGCTGCCGAACGGGCGGCCCAACGCTGGGGCGATGCCCCGGCGGTGCTGGAACGCGGTGAGGTCTGGAGCTTTCATCGGCTATGGACCGAATGTCAGGCCGCCGCCTCTGCCCTGCTGGCGCGCGGCGTGCAGCAGGGGGATCGGATCGCGATCTGGGCCCCCAATTGCCGCGAATGGGTGGTGGCGGCGGTGGCCGTCATGACCTGCGGTGCGGCGGTCGTGCCGCTCAATACCCGGCTCAAAGGCCGTGAGGCCGGCGATATTCTCCGGCGCACCCATGCGCGGATGATCTTCACCGTACGCGACTTTCTGGGCATTGATTATCGCGCGTTGCTGGCGTCGGAAGATCTGCCTGATCTGGCCGAAATCGTGATGCTGGATGACGGCTTTGCCGATTTCATGGCAAGCGGCAAAGGGGCAGGGGACCCCGCTGTTCCAGCGGCACTGGCGCAGGTGACGGCGGATCATGTGTCCGACATCATGTTCACCAGCGGCACCACCGGCGTGCCCAAGGGTGTGATGATGACCTATGGTCGCGTCATCCCCCAATGTGGCGTGTGGATCGGCAATACCGGCCTGGCCGAGGGCGAACGCTATCTGATCGCCAATCCCTTTTTCCATAGCTTTGGCATGAAGGTGGGCTGGGTGGCCTGTCTGATTGCCGGGGCCGTGATGGTGCCCATGCCGCAATTTGATGTGAAGGCGGCGGTCCGCCATATTGTGGATGACCGGATTTCCTTCCTGCCCGGCCCGCCGACCATCTTTCAGATGCTGCTGGATGAACGCGATGCAGCGCCCTTTGATGTCAGCTCTTTACGCGGTGGCACAACGGGCGCGGCCACGGTTCCGCCGGTGCTGATTGACCGGATCCGCAAGGAACTGGGCATGGTGGATATCATCACCGCTTATGGCATGACCGAATGTGTTAACATCACCAGTTGCCGACCGGGCGACCCGGTGGAGCTGATCGCGCAGACCTGTGGGGCCGCGATTCCGGGCAATGAGGTGATCATCGCCGGGGCGGATGGGCAAGAGGTGCCACGCGGCGAAACGGGCGAAATTCTGGTGCGCGGGCAGGGCGTTATGCTGGGCTATCTGGACGATCCAGCGGCCACGGCAGAGGCGATTGATGCCGCCGGCTGGCTGCATACCGGCGATGTCGGGACGATGGACGCCAATGGCTATGTCCGCATCACCGATCGCAAGAAGGACATGTATATTTCCGGCGGGTTCAACTGTTATCCGGCTGAGATTGAAAAGCTTTTGTCGGCACATCCGGCGATTTCGATGGTCGCGGTGGTTGGCGTGCCCGATCCGCGCATGGGCGAAGTCGGCCGGGCCTATGTTGTCCTGCGACCGGGAACAGCGGCCGATGAGGCGGGCCTTATCGCCTGGTCGCGCGACAATATGGCGAATTACAAAGTGCCCAAAAGCTTTGTCTTTGTGGCGGATCTGCCGCGCAACGCATCTGGCAAGGTCCTGAAGACAGAGCTGCGATAACCGTTTGCATCTGGCCACAAATTAGGCCGTTTGGACGATTTACGCGCCGGGATGGGCTGGGCATAGCGAGGCAAGAGGGCCCAAATCGGCCAATGGAGAGGCAAGGATGACTCAGAAGCGTTATGTGATTATCGGGGCGGGCATGGCCGGCCTTTTGGCGGGGATCAAACTTCTGGAGCGCGGGGAACGCGATTTCGTCATTCTGGAAAAAACCGGCGCGCTGGGCGGCACATGGCGCGACAATCGCTATCCCGGCCTGACCTGCGACGTCCCGGCCCATGCCTATACCTACAGCTTTGCACCCAACCCGGATTGGAGCAGCTATTATGTCGGCGGCCCGGAAATCCGCCGCTATTTTGAAAAAGTGGCCGATGACTACGGCGTGACCCCCTTTATCCGCTATCACAGCGAAGTCACCAATTGCGTCTTTGATGAAGCCGAGGCGCGCTGGACGGTCAGCATTGCCGATGGCAGCGAAGAACAGGCGGATTTCGTCATCGCTGCTTCCGGCGTGCTGCATCACCCGAAAATCCCGGATATTCCCGGCCTGTCGAGCTTTAAGGGCCATGCCTTTCACAGCGCCCGCTGGGATGACAATGCCCCGCTGGATGGCAGCCGCATCGGCATTGTCGGCTGCGGGTCAACCGGTATTCAGATCCTGACCGCGCTCACCGGCCGCGCCAAGCAGATCGTGGCGCTGCAACGGTCACCGCAATGGGTCATGCCGGTGCCGCAGTTCGATTATAGCGATGCCGAACGCGAGGCTTTTCGCAAGGATCCCAAGCTGATCGATGAGATCCGCTACAACAAGGACTATTGGGATGCGATCATCCGCTTCACCGATGGCATCACCAATATCGACGGCCCGGAAATGGCCGAGATTGAAGAGCTTTGCCGCCAGAACCTTGAAAATAGTGTGAAAGACCCGGTGCTGCGGGAAAAGCTGCGGCCCAATTATCGCGCGGCGTGCAAGCGGCTGATCTATAGCTGGTGTTATTATGATCATGTGCAAAAGCCCAATGTCTATGTGGAAACGGGCAGCATCGACCGTGTGGAGCCAGAGGGCGTGCGGATGAAGGATGGCACCTTCCATCCGCTGGATGTGCTGGTGCTGGCGACGGGTTTTCATGCGGATCGTTTCATTCGACCGGCCTCGGTCATTGGCCGCAATGGCAAGACATTGGACGAGGCATGGGCCGTGCGCCCCACGGCCTATTACGCCATGGCCTTGCCCGATTTCCCGAATTTCTTCCTGCTCAACGGCCCAACGGGTCCGGTTGGCAATTTCTCCTTGATCGACATTGCCGAAGCGCAGTGGACCTATGTCGCGCAATTGATTGACCGGGTGAAAGAGGGCAATGCCCGCGCGGTTGAGCCAACCAAGGATGCCATGGCCGATTATGAGGAACGGCGCATTGCCGCCGCCAAGCGGACCATTTTCGGCAGCGGGTGTACCAGCTGGTATCTTGATGACACGGGCGTCCCGGCAAGCTGGCCGTGGAGCTACCAGGCCTTTGTCGATGCCATGGCCAAGCCCAATTACGAGGATTTCCGCTTCGCGTCCTGATCGGGACGCGGACCGGCGGTCCCCGCTGGGGCGTCAGGCCAGCCCACTGCGCAGCAGATGGACGAGCTGCGACTGACGCCGCACGCCGGTTTTGGCGAAAATCGCGCGCAGATGGGCGCGGGCGGTGTTGTGCGCAATGCCCAGCGTATCCGCCACATCGACAAGCGATCGGCCATCGGCCAGCGCAACGGCAATCAGGGCTTCCATCCGCGTTAATTGAAACAGGTCGCGGATCACGTCTGGGTCAAGCGTGCGGGCTTCACCGGGTGCGGTGATGAACAGGGTGACGGCCGCGCCGCCGCGCATCATATCTGGCACAGTCATCGGCCGCACCATCACGGCGAGGTCGCTGCCATGGGCGCGGGGGATTTTGAAGCGGCCGGGCGGCGCTGCGTCCGTTCCGCGCGCCAAAATCTGCATCAGGCTGGCCTTGGGGGCCGGGGTTGAAAATTCCAGCTGCCCCGCCTTGGAAAACAGCCCGTCCTTGGCCTCTAACAGCCGTTCTGCCATCGCATTGGCGCGCACGATCCGCCCCGATTTGTCGAGGCTGATGGTGGCCACGCCCAACTGGTCCACGGCGCTGCGATAGACGCCATGTTCAGCGCCTGCGATCTGCAACCGTTCAAACAGCGCAGCAGCAGTGCGGAGATGGGGCACAATCGCCTGAAAACGGGCGCGATCGGCGGCCGAAAAATCGGGGAGGGATTGGTCGCGCATCACACGGCAGCGCGCTTCAAAGCCAGAGGCAAAGCGCAAATCGACGCCCAGCACCTGATCGCCACCGGCTTGGGCCAGAAAACCGCGATAGGCCGCAAGGGCGGGATCATCACTGTCCCGCACAAATTCTGCAAAGGCGGTTACCTGGCCTTCGGGCAGGCCCTGAAATGGATCCGTTGTGAAAAAGCTTGCCAGATAATCATCGCTGACATCGGGGTCCGCGCCGGGGGTCAGCAGCGCGCCGGGCATGGCGAGCCCCGGCGCCGTCAGGATCAGCGTGGCATAGGTGGCGCCCAGCCAGCCCGATAGCGCCTGCAAAAAGCCAACCCAGGGCTGGTCCTGCAACAGGCCGCCATAAAGGGCGTCCAGCACATCAGAAATCGGGTCTGGCGCAGTGTCTGTCATCGCCGGTTGGTCTAGGCCAAGGCGGGACGAAACGCCATGGCCGGGGATCAGCGATCAAGGCCGAAAACGTCAAAGCTGCCAATATGTCCGCGGTTGAACTTGCGACGAAAGGTCATCCGCCAGACGCCGTCAATCCGCCGCCATTGGTCATGATAATCGCCCAGGGTCACAAAGCTGTGCTGCGCACGATCCCCGGCGCCCAAATGCATGTCGCTGACATAACAGCGGCTTTCGGCCTGATCGCCGTCCAGATCGATCAGCAGATTGCCCAAAAGATGCTGGGTTGGCCCGCACCCATCCAGATAATGCCGGATGCAGCCAAGAATGGCCTCTGGTCCGGTCAAAGGCCCGGTCCCCAGCTCTCCACAGGCGTCGTCGGACAGGATGGCGCGCGCGGCCACCCAGTCGCGGGCATCCATGGCGCGGGCAAAGCCCGTCAGGGCGCGGGAAATGTCCCGCTCATCGCGCCACAGGGCCAAATCGGCGGTCATCAGCTCTGCTCAGGCCGCAATGGCGGTGCAGGCCTCATAGGCGCCCCGCATCGCGCCTTCGATATAGCCCACGCCATTGGCATCGCCGATGATATGGACCTTGTGCCCGGCCTGTTGCAGCGCCGTGCCCAGCGTGACATCGCCTTCGGCCCCCTTGGCCACAATGACATGATCGGCCGCCACCTCATGCGCGGTGCCGCTGGCATCGGTGAAGCGCACGGCATCGGCGCTGATCGCAATGCCCGACGCCCCGGGGCGCAGCGCCACGCCATGGTCTTTCAACTCAGTCAACAGCCGCATCCGCCGCACCAGCGTCAGCCCTTTGCCGAATTGCGGCGCATCATCAACGATGGTGACGGTCCGGCCACGATCATGCAGAAACTCGGCCAGTTCGACCCCGACCAGCTCTCCCCCGATGATGACGATGTTTTTGCCCAGCGGCATCCAGGCATGGGTGGCTTTGCGGACCAAGTCCAGATTGGCGGTCGCCCCGGTCATCGCGCCCATTTTGGTGGCAAGCCGCGTCACAAGGCCGGTTTTGCGGCGCAATTCGTCAGAGCTTTCGCCCAGCATCAGCCCGCGCATATCATCCCCGGAATAAACATGGGGCAGGTCATGGCCCGGAATTTCGGGCATCCCCCGGCGCGCGCCTGTTGCCACGATGATCTCATCCGGGGCGAGGCGGGCGACCAGATCGGGCGTTGCGGCGGTATTCAACCGGACATCAACGCCAGCCTCTGCAACGCTGGTGCGCAGCCAGTTGAGCAATCTTTCATTGGGTTCATAGGCAAGTGCCGCAAATCGCAGGGTTCCGCCCAGACGGTCGCTCTTTTCAATTAGCGTCACCTTATGGCCCAGTTCCGCGAGGCGGCGGGCAGATTCCATGCCACCCGGGCCGCCGCCAATCACCAGCACATGCTTTGCAGCGGCTGTTGCCTTGGTGCGGGCATATTCCACTGACAATTCTGAATTGACGGCGCAACGCGTGTTGCTGCCCGCGTAAATCGCGCTGACGCAGGTGTAGCAATAAATGCAGGGCCGCACCTTATCGGCATCGCCGCGCCGCAGCTTATTGGGCAAATGCGGGTCGGCCAGCAATTTGCGGCCCATGGCGATGAAATCTGCATCGCCTTTGCCAATCACCCGGTCTGCCGTTTCGGCCTCAACCCGGCCAAGCGCAATCACGGGAATGCGCACCGATGCCTTGATTTCCTTGGCCGCGGGCAGATGGGCATTTTCGATATGCGGAATATTGCTTTCCGAATGCAGCTTACCCTGACCGGTATCGTGATAGGCCGACACGGTGATCGCATCGACGCCTTCGGCCTCCACCATTTTGGCGGCGGCCTTTGCATCGTCCAGCGAAATGCCGCCTTTTTTGCCGATTTCATACGAATCCAGTTTGACCCAGACCGGGAAATCCGCCCCCACTTCTGCACGGACGGCGCCAATCACCTCGCGCAGCAGGCGCAGGCGGTTTTCAATCGGCCCGCCATAATCATCGGTACGGCTGTTTGTTTTGGGCGAAATAAAGGATGACAGCAAATAGCCATGGCCGGCGTGAATTTCGATGGCATCAAAACCCGCCTTTTTCGCGCGCGCCGCGCCGGCGCCAAATTGCCGAACGACCGTCTGAATATCCTCTTTTTCCAATATCTTAATCGACGGCATTGTCATGCCGGCAAAGGCCGCCATTTCGTCGGGCAGGAAATATTCCAGGAAATTGCCGGTTGGGGCGGGCGGGATCGCCGGCGCCCAGAGCGGATGGCCCCAGCGCGTCGAATAGCCCGCAACCAGACCGCCATGGTGCAGCTGCACGGCAATTTTTGCGCCATGCGCATGGACGCGCGCGCACAATTCCGTCAGGCCCGGCAGGAACTTATCATCGGAAATGGCGGTTTGCTGCCAGGCGACAGCGCCGACCGGCCAAGCAACCCCGGCAACCCCGGAAATGATCAGCCCCGCCCCGCCTTTGGCCTGTTCTTCATGATAGGCAATCAGGCGTTCGCCCACCGTGCCGTCTTCTTCCGACAGGCTGACGCCCATCGCAGTCACCATGATGCGATTCTTAACCTCCATCTTATTGATGCGACCGGGTGAGAGGAGATGAGGGTAAGAATTTGAAATCATGTCGATATCTTCTTAAAAAATATGTGGTTTTGCGGGCGGGAACCGGCTGTGTGCGCGGCAATTTACCCGCCGCTGCCCTCTCCGCTTGCCTGTGGGTGAACGTAGTGACTATACAAGTTGTATGTCAATCACCAAACCGATCCAGCGGGGCGCCGCCGAAGTCCGGCCCAACCGCGCCAATCCGCGCCAAAAGGCCCAGCGGGCCGAAACGCGGGAACGGTTGATTGAGGGGGCGGTGCGCGTCTTTGCGGAACGCGGCTATGCCCAGGCCTCGGTTGAGGATGTGCTGATGGTATCCGGGGTCAGCCGGGCGTCCTTTTATTCGCATTTCGCGGGTAAGCCTGCGCTGGCTGCGGCCATTGCCGATGCGCTCGTGCCGATTTGGCAGCCGCTTTATGATGAACTTGTGCGCTATGTCGCGCCCAGCCTTGCCCAGTTGGAAGATTGGTGTCGGCGTAGCGTTGCGCTTTACCGCACCCATCAGGATATCTGCATTATCCTGACCCAGGCATCAGCCATTGATCTGGATCTCTATTGGAAGCTGACCGCCTATCGCGAACGGGTGACGACCCAGATGGCCGATCATATTCCCGCACTGGCCCATTTGCGCGACGATGCGGCGGCCCGGTTGCGCGCAGGCCTTGCGCTGATGCAGCTGGACCAGGCCTGTTACTATCTCGCGGTGCGCCGCTGGCAGGCGGTTGAAGATGCCGGGATTGAGGCGATGGCGATGCAATTGCACCATTTTCTTGAAACCGAGGCACAGCGGGGGACCCGCCATGACTGACGCGGTGGCAATCACAAATCTGCTCTATCGCTATGGCGTCTTTATGGATGCGGGCGATTTTGACGCCGCGGCCGAGCTTTTGGCAACGGCCGAGGTGCGGCTGATGGGGGGCAAGACCCTGCCGGGGTCTGCCATGCGGGCGATTTGGGCGGACATGATCGTGCTGCATCCCGGTGGCTCGCCGCGGACACAGCACGTCATCACCAACCCGATCGTCGATATCGACGCCACCGGCATGATGGCGCGCTGCCAATCCTGCTATACCGTGTTGCAACAGGCCGAAGGCTTTCCGCTCCAGATCATCGCAGCGGGGCGATATGATGACCGCTTCGTCAAGCAGGATGGCGTCTGGCGCTTTGCCTTTCGGGATTATTCGCAATTTCATTTTCAGGGCGATCTCAGCCGCCATTTGCGTGGGCAGACGGGCGCTTGAAGGCCGATTTTCAGACAAAGGATGATGATATGACACCCGCACCCGCAGCCCCCGCGCTGGGCGATGACTTTCGGCAGGCCATGCGCAATGTGGCCTCGGCGGTCTATTTGATCACTGCACGCGGCCCAGAGGGCGATGTCGGGATGACCGCAACGGCGGCCTGTTCGTTGAGCTTTGATCCCTTGTCGGTGCTGATCTGCGTCAACCGGTCCACCAGCTTTTTCAACTCAGTCGCGGCATCGGGGCGCTTTGTGCTCAACGTGCTGAGCCGGGATGATGCGGCCATCGCGCAGGCCTTTGGCAGCCCCAGCGGGCGCGAGGCGCGGTTTGGGCAGGGCGATTGGTATGATCTGGATGACATGCCGGCGCTGCGGTCCAGCCTGTCGAGCCTGTCTTGCAGGGTTGCCGATACCAAGGATTTCGGCACGCACCGCATTTTTGTGGGCGAGGTGCAACAGGTTGATAATCGCACCGGCCTGGCAGAGCTGTTATATTGCCAGGGGGCATTTCGCGGGCTTGATCCGGCCCGGATCGCCTGATCGGGGATCGCAGCGCTTGACGGCGGCGCGCGATCGACGCACCGCATATGTGTGATGTGGGAGAGTGAAATGGACAGAGCAGACGTCATCATTGTTGGGGCCGGCCATGGCGGGGCGCAAGTGGCGGTCAGCCTGCGTCAGCTGGGCTTTGAGGGCTCAATCCTGATGATCGGGCGGGAACCGGAAATCCCCTATGAACGCCCGCCGCTCAGCAAGGAATATCTTGCCCGCGATAAGACATTTGACCGGCTGTATATCCGCCCGGCGCAATTCTGGGCCGATAAGTCGATCGACATGATGTTGAGCGTTGAGGTTGTCGGGGTGGATCCGGCTGCGCAGACGGTCACTTTGTCCAATGGCCAGTCGGTCGGCTATGGCGATCTGGTCTGGGCCGCAGGCGGGGATCCGCGCCGGCTGACCTGTCCCGGGGCGGATGCGCATGGCGTGCACGGCGTGCGGACGCGCGCTGATGCCGATGCGATCATGGCAGAACTGGCGGATGTGACGCAGGTGGCGGTCATTGGCGGCGGTTATATCGGGCTGGAAGCCGCAGCGGTGCTGACCAAATTTGGCAAGCAGGTGACCCTGCTGGAGGCGCTGGACCGGGTTCTGGCGCGCGTCGCCGGGCCAGAGCTGTCGACCTTTTACGCAGCAGAGCACCGCGCCCATGGCGTCGATCTGCGCACCGGCGTTGGCGTGACCGAGATTCTCGAAGAAAAGGGCAAGGTGTGCGGCGTTAAGCTGGCCGATGGCGCGATTGTGCCGGCGCAAATGGTGATCGTGGGCATTGGCATCATCCCGTCAGTGGCGCCATTGCTGGCGGCCGGGGCCGAAGGGGGCAATGGCGTGCAGGTGGATGCCCAGTGCCAGACAAGCCTGCCGCACGTCTATGCAATCGGGGATTGCGCCGCCCATGCCAATGGCTTTGCGGATGGCGCGACCATCCGTCTGGAATCGGTGCAGAATGCCAATGATCAGGCCAAGGTTGCCGCCCAGGCCATCACCGGCCAGCCCCAGCCCTATGCCGCCACGCCCTGGTTCTGGTCCAACCAATATGATCTGAAGTTGCAGACCGTGGGCCTGTCAACGGGTTATGATGCAACGGTGACGCGCGGCGACCCGGCGGCGCGAAGCTTTTCGGTCATTTACCTGAAGCAAGGCCAGGTCATCGCGCTGGATTGCGTCAATGCCGTCAAGGATTATGCGCAGGGCCGCAAATTGGTGGAAACACGCGCCCGGATTGCGCCAGAGCGGCTGGCCGATAGCAGCATTGCGTTGAAAGACATGATCGCTGCCTAAGCGAGGGGCCATGCGCCAGAGGGCGCCGTTTTGATGCGGCTTTGGTGGCTCGACACGCGTTCTAACAATTGTTAGCGTGTGGCCGAGCCGCCTAAGGCCGATAGAGAGAGGGACGCATCATGGCGCACGCTGCACCGCTGGACATTGAAGAGACGGTCCGTCAGGCGCCGGCGCTGATCCGGTATCTGGATGAGGGCGATTTCGTGACCCGGCGCTATGTGTCGCAAGGGGCGGAAATGAACACCGGCACCTATGTCGACCATGCGACCATCGTGCGCGATGGCATGTCGATCCGCGATCATTTTACGCTGGATACGCACGGCTTTGTGATCGCCAAGCACCGGTCCGCCATCAGCGATTTTCACGACAGGCCGCAGGTGGACGCCGCCTATTTGCAAGAGGTGGAGGCGCTGGTCCAACGCCTAAGCGGTGCCAGCTGTGTCGCCGCCCAGGGATGGATGATCCGGACCTCCGCCGATCTCAGCGCCCGTGCCCAGCAACAGGTGGAAGGTTATCAGCATAATGGGGGCATTCAGCCGCCAGCGGGCGAGGCCCATGTTGATTACAATGAAATTACGGGCCGCCGTGCCGCCGCCCGCGTCTATGCCCAGTCCTTCCCGGATGGGCCGGGCTATCAACGCTATATCTGCTTTTCACTGTGGCGGACCTTTTCCCCCGGCCCGCAGGATTGGCCGCTGGCCGTGTGCGATGGCCGGACGGTGACGGATGCGGAAACCGCGTCGAATACGCTGTTCGTTGTCGATCGCTTTCCCGAGGGCGATGCCTTGACCGCGCCGGTTGAAAATGAAGACCAGATGATCGCGGCGACGATCTTTCGCTATCGGCCGCGGCATCGCTGGTGGTATTTTTCCAATATGGCCGC
>JBJOJQ010000065.1:0-5801 GCA_046046525.1 Pseudomonadota bacterium | reverse complement strand
TTCGGGCGGGGAATTCAGCCGCAAGCGTTCTGGATGGCCGCGAAAATCGGTCACCGTTACCGCCAGATCCAGCGGTTGACCCGGCGGCAAGAGCGATTTGCCCGAAGGGCCGCTGGCCATGGCGCGCAGGGCATCCAGCAACATGGAGGACATTTGCGCGCCCCCAAAAGGCGGTTCAAACCAGCGCGCCCGGACAAATCGGCCCAGCTTTGCGCGTACCTCTTCTCGGGCATCGCTGGCGACCATTGTGTCAACGGTTCCGCCCGGTCGGCGGGTGAGAAACCAGGCAATGGGTGCGGCCCAGAATTTCGTCAGCCGGCCCATGGGGCGGGCGTCAGGATCAAGCAGGGTATCGACATCGGCCCGGTCAAGCCACAGCTGCGTCAGCGGTTCGAGCGACTGGCCCGTTGCCAGCGCCTGTGCCAGAAAAATGCCGTTAATGCCGCCTGCGCTCGCGCCAGTGATGATATCTGGCAGGATGCGCACGCGCATGGCGGTGCGCTGTTCCATATCGGCCAGCAGGTCGAGATAAACCTGTTCAGACGGGCGCAAGTCATTCTCTTTGGAATGAAAAGCGCGGCTGGCGCGGGTCAGCTTCCAAATTTCTTTGGTGATGCCGTGCATGTAGACGGCAAGGCTGATGCCGCCATAACAGACAAGGGCCAGTCTAAGTTCTTTTTCATGCACCGCAACATGGTGACGGCTTTGCGCCGCTTTGTCGAGAATGGAGACAAGGGGTCGGCGATTGACCCTGTGGGGCTTCACCCCTATGTTCTGCTTTCGTTCGTATATGGAGGATCCCGATGGCGCGCGCGCAAAAGCGGTATGTTTGCCAGAATTGCGGCAGCGTAAGCGCCAAATGGGCCGGGCAATGCGTTGAATGTTCTGAATGGAACTGCATTGTCGAAGATGCGTCTGCGGTCGTCACGCCATTTCGTGCCAAGCATGATTTGCAAGGCGGCGGCCAATGGATTGAACTGGTTGGCCTCAACACCGAAACCCGTCTGCCAGACCGGATGCCGGTGGGCATTGATGAACTGGACCGCGCCTTGGGGGGCGGTTTTGTTGCCGGATCGGCGACGTTGATCGGCGGGGATCCCGGCGTCGGCAAATCGACCTTGCTGCTGCAAGCCGCGGCGCGATTGGCGTGCGCGGGTAAGGCGGTTGCCTATATTTCGGGCGAGGAAGCGGCGGATCAGGTGCGGCTGCGCGCCCAGCGCCTTGGCCTGGGTCAGGCGCCCGTTCAATTGGGGGCGGCAACGTCGGTCCGCGATATTTTGACAACGCTGGGTGCGGGCACGGCCCCGGCCTTGGCGATTATCGATTCGATCCAGACCATGCACAGCGACCTGATTGAAGGCGCGCCCGGCACGGTCAGCCAGGTGCGCGCATCGGCGCAGGAATTGATCCGATTTGCCAAGGAACGGGGCACGGCCATCGTGCTTGTTGGCCATGTGACCAAGGATGGCGCCATTGCCGGCCCCCGTGTCCTTGAACATATGGTGGATACGGTGCTGAGCTTTGAAGGGGAGCGCAGCCACCAATATCGGATCCTGCGCGCGATCAAGAACCGTTTTGGCGGCACCGACGAAATTGGCGTTTTTGCAATGGAGGCCAGCGGCTTGGCCGAAGTGGGCAATCCATCATCGCTGTTTTTGACCGCGCGGGATGAGATGGTGACCGGGACCACCGTCTTCCCGGCGTTGGAAGGCACGCGCCCTGTGCTTGTTGAGGTGCAGGCGCTGACCGTGCGTCTGGCAAGCGGGGCGACGCCGCGCCGTGCCGTTGTTGGCTGGGATTCGGGGCGTCTGGCGATGATCTTGGCGGTTTTGGAGGCGCGGTGCGGCCTGTCTTTGTCGGCCGCTGAAGTCTATTTGAACATTGCCGGCGGCTATCGCTTGTCCGATCCTGCGGCGGATATGGCGGTTGCCGCGGCCCTGATTTCGTCCTGGACCGAACGTCCCGTTCCCATAGATACCATTGCCTTTGGGGAAATTGCCTTGTCGGGGGAAATTCGGCCCGTGGCGCATGCCGGACTGCGCCTCAAAGAAGCGGCCAAACTGGGGTTTGACAAAGCCTTTGTCCCAGCTGGCGGACCAACTGAGGCAGCGCCCATATCCACGCAGACGTTCCGCACCCTGGGGCAATTCGTTGACCATCTGCTGGGGCGGGGATAGCGAGGCGACATGACATCTTTGGATATTATCGTTTTGCTGGTGATGGGCGGCGCCGGGGCCTTGGGCTTTATGCGGGGCCTTGTCACCGAAGCGCTGTCGCTGGCGGCCTGGGTTTTTGCTGTGGCTGCGGTCAAGCTGTTTCATGCGCCGGTTGCGGCCTCGCTGGAAAAAACAGTCGGCACGGCGGCGGGCGCCTCAACCCTGGCGGCGGTTTTGGTGTTTGGCCTCGCCATGTTTGCAGGGCGGATGGTGGCGCGGCACATTGGCAGCCAGACGCGCAATAGCTTTGTCGGGTCGTTTGACCGTGTCCTGGGCCTTGGCTTTGGGACGGTGAAGGGCCTTGTGCTTGCATCTGTGGCGTTTTTGTTCGTCACGCTGGTTTATGACACCATTTTTGGGGCCGCCGCCGCGCGGCCCCAATGGATGGCCCAATCGCGCACCTATCCGCTGCTCAACGCCAGTTCGCGGGCCTTGGTTGATTTTGTGCGGGCGCGGCAGGGCCAGCCTGCGGCAGAGGACGGCCGCTAGGCGTGGCCAGCACGCTCTACACGACCGATATTCTCCGCATGGCGACGGAGATTCCGTATCGTGGCCGGTTGGAGGATGCGGATGGCCGGGCCGATCTGCGCGCCCCCATATGCGGCAGCCGCATTGCGGTGGATGTCCGGCTCGATCATGCTGGCCGCGTCACCGCCTTTGCGCAGGATGTGCGGGCCTGTGCCATGGGGCAGGCGGCGGCGCATCTTTTGGGCGCGGATATTATCGGGCGATCGGGGGCAGACCTTGCGCCGGTGGCCGCGCAACTGGCGGACTGGCTGGCCCGGCCTGATGCCCCGGTGCCCGACTGGCCCGGCCTGTTGGTTCTGGAACCCGCACGGGCGCATCCGGGCCGGCATGCCGCGATTTGTTTGCCGTTTGAGGCCGCAGCGGCGGCGATCCGGGCAGCGGGCAGGACGCAGGGAGAGGGCGGATCATGATGCAAAGTCTGGCGGCACTGGCGGCGGCGCTGGCCATTGGGGCAGGGGCCTTTGGCGCCCATGCCGCCCAGGGCGCTGCGGCTGAATGGCTGAAAACCGGCAGCTTTTACCTTTTGGTCCACGCCATTGCGATATTGGCGCTTGGCCGTCAGGCCCAAGGGGGCGTCGGCTGGCTGTTGCTGGGCGGTGCGTTTCTTTTTGCGGTGACGCTCTATGCCATGGCATTGGGCGCGCCCCGCTGGTTGGGGGCGATCACGCCGATTGGCGGGACAGCGATGATCCTGGGCTGGCTGTGGGTCGCCTGGCGGTCCTGGCAGGCCTAGGCCTGTTCCGCATCCAAAAAGGCCGCGATATCGGCCAGATCAACGCTGCGATCGACATAGGCATCGCCAATGGCATGCGCCAGAATGAAGGGCAGGGTGCCCGCCGCCATTTTCTTGTCGTGCAGCATATGATCAACCAGGGTGGCGCCGGATGCGCGCACATGCGCGGCCGCCAGCGTGGCGGGAAGGCCAATGGCGTCCAGATGCGCGGTCACACGCGCGGCATGGTCGGCCTGACAACGCCCCGTCTGCGCGGAAAAACGCAGGGCAAGCGCCATGCCGGCGGCCACCGCCTCACCATGAAGAAGGGTGTCGGAAAAACCGGTTTCCGCCTCCAGCGCGTGGCCAAATGTATGGCCCAGGTTCAACAAGGCACGCTGATCCTTGGTTTCGCGTTCATCCGCCGCAACAATCGCCGCTTTGGCGCGGACGCTGTGTTCAATGGCGGTGACAAGCGCTGCCGGATCGCGCTGCAACAGGGCGGGGGCATGGCCTTCGCACCATTCGAAAAAGGCCGCATCGTTGATCAGGCCATATTTCACGACTTCGGCATAGCCTGCCCGCATCTCGCGGTCGGGCAGGCTGTTGAGGACCGTGGGGTCAATGACAACAAGATCGGGCTGGTGAAAGCTGCCGACCAGATTTTTGCCGGCCCGCACATTGATGGCGGTTTTGCCGCCAACCGAGGAGTCCACCTGCGCCAATAGCGTGGTCGGCACCTGGATGAAGCGGCATCCGCGCTTCAGAATGGCCGCTGCAAAGCCGACCAGATCGCCAATCACGCCGCCGCCCAGCGCGATCAGCCGGTCGCTGCGTTCAACGCCAAGGTCCAGCAATTCGTCGATCAACTGTTCCAGCTGACGCCAGCTTTTGGTGGATTCGCCCGCAGGCAGGATGATGGCATGGCAATCCGCGCCCAATGCGGCCGTCATCCGCTGCAATTGCGTGTCTGCCACATGCGTGTCGGTGATGATGATCGGGCGTCGGCCTGCCAGCAGCGGCGCGATGCAGCGGTCCGCCGTGTCGATCAGGCCATTGCCGATCAGAATATCATAACTGCGCGCACCCAGCGCGACATTCACCGTTGCCGTCATGCCAAGGCCTTCAGAATCTTGTCGAGCGTTGCCTCATGCGGGTTGGCTTGGCTCTTCACATGAATATGGGCCTGCGCATAGATCGGGTTGCGGGTCTTGGCCAGTCGGGTCAAAATCTCACGCGGGTCGCCTTGCGCCAGCAGAGGCCGATCGCCCTTGCGCGCCGTGCGTTCGACCAGCGTGTTGATATCTGCGTCCAGCCAGATCACGATCGCCCGATCGAGCATCAAGGCGCGGGTTTCATCATTGATGAAGGCGCCGCCGCCCGTTGCAATCACCTTGCGCGTGCCATCAAATAATCGCGCAATCACGCGACGTTCGCCATCGCGGAAATGCGGTTCCCCGAATTTTTCAAAGATTTCGGGAATGCTGAGACCTGCGGCTTCGGAAATCGCCTGATCTGCATCGACAAAGGGCACGTTCAGCTTTTGCGCCAAACGTTTGCCGATGCTTGTCTTTCCCACGCCCATCATGCCGACAAGCGCGATGGGCTTGGTTTCCAAGTCTTCTGGGGTCAATGGCACGGAAATCATCGTCAGGGGCTATACACAGAGGCAGGCGATCGGGCAAAAGGTCTGGTATCGGAACACACGAACAACAGGACAGACAGGATGGGCAGGCCGATCACGCTGGGACTTGTAGTCGTCGGGATTGTTGGATTGCTGTTCCTTTTCGCCAGTCTAAAGACCGACAAGCCGGTTCGTCATATAGAAAAAGAGATTGTTTTTGATGCCGATCACTAAGCGCAATGTTTGGCTGACCGCTGCTGCAAGCGCCATCATTGCCGCGTCGATTCCCGCCCTTGGCCAGGATCGACCCGAATCGCTTTTGCCGCCGGGATTTGGCGATGCGCCTGAGGCGCCTCCGCGCCGGGCAGAACCAGCCCCGGCTGCCGGACGGCCCGTGGAAGCGCCGCGGGCCGCTGCACCGGCCATCAATGGCACGTCCGCAGCCCCCGCCACCGATGAGACGGCCGCGACACCAGATCCGGCAACCGATGCAGAGGGCGAAACGCCAGCGACATCGATTGAAAGCCTGATCGATATTCCAGCGGCGGCGCGGCGGTCCACAGATGTCGTTGGCCTGTTGGGGACGACCGATGGGGATATGGGCCAGGGTGCCTTTAATGGCGTTAATGGCCGCTATCTGACCAAGGTCATGCGGCGCATTGACGCCCCCATTGCCTCGCGCTGGGGATCGATTGTGTTGCGCCGTGCCTTGCTCAGCCGC
>JBJOJQ010000020.1:0-17782 GCA_046046525.1 Pseudomonadota bacterium | reverse complement strand
GTATCGGCAAGCGACCCAAAAAGACCCGCACCGACGCCGGCCAGCATGGCCGCCCCCAGCGCCGTGGTTTCAATGAAGCGCGGACGTTCCACAGGCAAATCGAGCATATCGCTCAAATCCTGGGCCAGCCAGTTATTGGCCACCATACCGCCATCGATACGCAGTTCGGACCAATCGGCGCCATCCGCGGCAAAGGCGGTCATCAGATCATGGGTCTGGTGCGCCATCGCCTCCAGAGCCGCGCGCACCACATGCGCCCGCTGCGTCGCAAAGCTCATCCCATCGATCAGGCCCCGCGCGTGCGGGCTCCAATGCGGCGCGCCAAGCCCTGATAAGGCGGGCACGACGCAGACGCCGCCGCTATCCGGCACAGACCGGGCCAGCGCCTCGGTTTCGTCGGCCGATGCAATCAGCCCCAGCCCATCACGCAGCCATTTGATCAGGCTGCCGGCAACAAAGACCGATCCTTCCAGCGCATAGGTGCGTTCGCCGCCCAATTGCATCAGCACGGTCGACAACAGCCGGTTGCGGGATCTGGGTGGCGTTGTGCCCGTATTGGTCAGCACAAAGGCGCCCGTCCCGAACGTCGCCTTGGTTTGGCCCGGCGCAAAACAGCCCTGCCCGATGGTCGCGGCCTGTTGATCCCCGGCCATGCCCGTAATCGCAATCGCGCCGCCGAAAAGATCTGGCAAGGTTGTGCCAATGGCGCCCGCGCAATCCACAATCTCTGGCAACAGCGCGCGGGGCACGCCGAAACTATCAAGCAAGCCATCATCCCAGGCGCCGCTGCCCAGCGACATCAGCGCCGTGCGCGCAGCGTTAGAGGCATCGGTGACATGGGCGCCACCGGTCAGGCGATAAACCAGATAGCTTTCAATCGTTCCGACCGCGAGATTGTCCCCAGCCTCTTTCAACTGCGGCCAATGCGCCAGCGCCCAGCCGATCTTGCTGCCTGAAAAATAGGGGTCGAGCAAAAGGCCAGTTTTGGCCTGAACGACCTCCTCTTGCCCATTGGCCTTCAGCTGATCGCACATATCGGCGGTCCGCCGGTCCTGCCAGACAATGGCCGGTGCCAGCGGCACGCCGGTGCGCCGATCCCAAAAAACAATGGTTTCGCGCTGGTTGGTAATGCCAATCCCGGCAATGGCCGATGCGCCGCCCGCCAGCGCCACCATGTCGCGCGCGCAGGCCAGGGTGAGTTGCCAGATTTCTTCGGCATCATGTTCAACATAGCCGGGGGCGGGATAATGCTGGGTCAAAGGGTGCTGCGCGCTGCCCAGGCAGCGGCCATCCGCTGCAAACAGCATTGCGCGAGTGGAGGTTGTCCCTTCATCAATGACCAGAATATGTTCGCCCATATCGCCCTTCCTTGTGTCGCGGGACCGTGGCTATCGAAATGGAACGGCACAGGCAATCGCGCAATAAAAAAGGGCGCGCCCGCAGGCCCGCCCTTTTTCACGCATTATGTGCGGTCAGATTAGCCGACAATTTCTTCCGGCTTGAAGAAATAGGCGATTTCGATCGCCGCATTCTCATCCGAATCCGAACCATGAACCGAATTGGCTTCGATCGATTCAGCCAGGGTCTTGCGGATCGTGCCTTCAGCGGCCTGTTCCGGGTTGGTTGCACCCATGATGTCGCGGTTCCGCTGCACGGCATTTTCACCTTCCAGCACCTGCACGACGACCGGGCCAGAGATCATGAAGTTAACCAGATCATTGAAGAACGGGCGTTCTTTGTGAACGGCGTAAAAGCCTTCCGCCTGTTCGCGGGTCATCTGGATGCGCTTGGACGCAACGACGCGCAGGCCGGCTTCTTCCAGCATCTTGGTGACCGCACCCGTCAGGTTGCGGCGTGTGGCATCAGGCTTGATGATCGAAAAGGTACGATTGGCGGCCATGTCTGGTCGTCTCCATTTCATGAAAGGGAAGATATCAGGATGGCGCGGCCTCTAGCCGGATCGCCTCCGCCCCGCAAGCCGTTTGGCGTCAGGGGCCTTCGACCCAGCGTCCCGCCTCATCCTGCTTCCAATAGCGGCGCTCCACATCGGTTGTGGCCAGCGCCCGCCACGCCGCGCGCGCCTGATCCAGCGCATCGCCCGTGAAAAAGTAAAAGACACGCGCCGTCCCGGACGCAGGGTCGCGCCACAGGCCGTCGACATAGGCGATATTGGCATAGCCAGCGGGCACGGCATCGGCCCGGCACAGCAGCACCGGCTGATCACCCGTCTGGCCGTGCGGCAGAAAGCTGTCCGGGCGATAGAGCCAAAGATGCTGGTCAAGATGGCCCAGCATCTCTGCATCATCCGCAACAATTGCCAGACGCGCGCCAGACGCCAGCACCCGTTCAGCAATTGCTGGCAGGGCACGGTCCAGCGGGGTTCGGGTCAGGTAATAAAAATCAGCCTTCAAAATGATCCGCCACCAAGCGATCGAGCAGGCGCACGCCAAAGCCGGTTGCGCCCTTATCCCAGACGGCGCCGGGTTTGCTGGCCCAGACCATGCCGGCAATGTCGAGATGCGCCCATTTGACGCCGTCATCCACAAAGCGTTGCAGGAATTGCGCGGCGGTGATTGATCCGCCTTCGCGCGGCCCGACATTCTTCATATCAGCAATCGGGCTATCGATCAGCTTGTCATAGGCCGGACCAATGGGGAAGCGCCACAGCGGATCACCAGACGCCTTGCCCGCGGCTGTCAGCTTATCCGCCAGCCCGTCATCATTTGAAAACAGGCCGCCATATTCATGGCCCAGCGAAATGATCATCGCCCCGGTCAGCGTGGCGAGATCCACCAGATAATCAGGCTTGAAGCGCCGCTGGACCCAGGTGATCGCATCGCACAGCACCAGCCGCCCTTCGGCATCGGTGTTGATCACCTCAATCGTCTGGCCCGACATGGAGGTGACGACATCGCCCGGCCGCTGCGCGCCGCCATCGGGCATGTTTTCGACAAGACCGCACACGCCCACGACATGCGCCTTGGCCTTGCGCCCGGCCAGCGCGCGCATGGCACCCGCCACGGCTGCGGCGCCGCCCATATCCCATTTCATGTCTTCCATGCCGCCAGCGGGCTTGAGCGAGATACCACCGGTGTCAAAAGTGACGCCCTTGCCCACAAAGACAATCGGCTTGTCCTGCGCGCCCTGGGTGCCATCCCAGCGCATGATGAGCAGCTTTGGTTCCCGGATGGAGCCCTGCGCCACGCCCAAAAGCGCGCCCATGCCGGCGGCACGCATGTCTGCTTCGCCCAGCACCTCAATCTCGACGCCAAGATCCGCAAGAGGACGGCACCGGTCCACAAAGCTTTCGGGATAGATGACATTGGCCGGTTCGGTCACCAGTTCGCGCGTCAGCGCAACACCCTCTACCAGCGCCGCCTGATGCGCCCATGCGGCATCCATGCCTTCAGGTGCGCCAACGATCACAATATCTTCCAGGGTCGGCTTTTGCGCCGCGGGCAGCTTGGTCCGATAGGTGTCATAGCGCCAGCTGCGCAGGGCAGCGGCGGCGGCCATGCGGGCGACATGATCGGCCACCGGCTTGGGCGACAGTGCCGATAGATCCAGCGTGGCAGAGCTTTCCCCCGACAGCAGCAGCTTCGCCGTCACGGCCGCCCCGGCCTTTTCCAGATCGGCCTCGCTGCCCGCACCGATCCCCAGCAGCAACAGCCGCTGCGCGCCATCCGCATGGGGCAGATGCAGGTCAAAGCTGCTGCCTGCTTCCCCTTCAAAGCGCGCCGCCTTCGCGGCCGCCTGCACCATCGCGGCATCCCCCGGCACCGCGGCGGTGGCCAGACCATCCTTGGCGACCGGAAGAATAAGGCAGTGGGCACCAGCGGGACGTGCAGCGGAAAAGCGAACCTTGATCATAAATTGTCCTGAATCCGAAATTGAGTGCGGAAAACCGATTCGGTTGCCGTTCTGTTAGCGCCCTTCCCGCCTGCGTCATAGCATCGCAACGGCGCGGTGATTGCAGGATGGCAGCGACAATGCGATAGGCCGGGTTGGACTCGGAAAAAAACCTTCGTGACAGCGCCTCGCCCCTTATTTCTGACTGCAGCCGCCTTGGTGGCTTTGGCCCCCCTGCCCAGCTTTGCGCAGACGGCTGAGGCGCCTGTGGCACCGGCTGCCGCTGGCGCCGATGATGCGCAACGCAATATCGATTTTGGCGCGGATCTGCTGGAATATGACAGCACGAATGACATTGTGATCGCCAGCGGCGACGTCCGCATGGTGCGCGATGGCAACCGCGTGCGCGCGGACAAGATCAGCTGGGACCGGAAAACCGGCGTGGTGCGCGCCGAAGGCAATGTCGTTGTTGAAAGCGCCGAAGGCGATCGCGCCTATGGCGACACCGTTGAGCTGAAAGACACGTTGAGAGACGGCGTGGTCAGCAATTTGCTGATCGTCTTGAACGATGGCGGGCGTCTGGCCGCCAATCAGGCGACGCGCGCCGATGGCATTTCGACGATGGATCGCGCGGTGTATTCGCCCTGCCGGGTGGTGGATGATGCCGGCTGCCCCAAACAGCCCTTGTGGCGGATCACGGCCGTGCGTGTGACGCACAACCCGGTCAAAAACCGTATCAGTTACAAAAACGCCCGGCTTGAGCTGTTGGGCCTGCCGGTGCTGACGCTGCCCGGCCTGTCGCATCCCGCCGATGATCGCGGCGGCACCGGTTTTCTGATCCCGAACATCAAATATACCAAGAATACGGGGTTAGAGGTTGCCACCCCCTTTTATCTGCTGCTGGGGCCGAACAAGGACCTGACAGTCACCCCCCATGTCTACAGCGATGTCGCGCCCTTGCTCGAAGCCTCTTACCGGCATCTCACAAGTTTCGGCGCCTATCAGGTGGCGGCCTATGGTACATCAGGCAGCCGCATCGCGACCAACGACCCCAACCAGCCCGCCATCAATTCATTCCGCGGCTATCTGGAGGGCAGTGGGCGGTTTCAATTTGACCGCCGCTGGAGCCTTGCGCCCTCGGTGCGAGTGACGACCGACCGCACCTTCCTGCGTCGCTATGATATTTCCCGCGATGATCGGCTGCGCTCTGTTGTTGATGTCGAACGCATTTCACGGTCCAGCTATTTGTCCATTGCCGGCTGGGCCTTCCAGACGCTGCGGACGGGCGACATTCAGGGCCAATCGCCCCTGGCCTTGCCCGCGATTGACTGGCGCAAGCGCATTGCCGACCCCCTGACCAGCGGACAATTTCAGTTGCAGATCAACAGCCTGGCGCTGTTGCGCACCGAAGGCCAGGACACGCAACGTGCCTTTGCCGGCCTGCGCTGGGACCTCGACCGGATCACGCCGCTGGGGCAAGAGCTGAAATTGACGGCCTATGGCCGGGCCGATGCCTATCACAGCGATGAAATCGATAAGACGCTGACCGCCGCCTATCGCGGTGAAAATGGCTGGAACAGCCGCACCATCGGCGCTTTGGCCGCAGAATTACGCTGGCCCTTTGTCGGCGGCTTCCTCAACGGGCAGCAACAATTGACGCCGCGCGTTCAGGTTGTTGCCTCCCCGTCCACCCGCAACCTTGCCATTCCGAACGAGGATGCCCGCGCGGTTGATCTGGAAGACAGCAACCTGTTCGCGCTGAACCGGTTTCCGGGCTATGACCGCTGGGAAGACAGCTCTCGCCTGACCTATGGCGTCGACTGGGCCTGGGATGGCCCCGGCCTGCGCGTCAACGCGACAATCGGCCAAAGCTATCGCCTGACAGCCGCCACCCCGATATTTCCGGACGGCACCGGCCTTTATGGCCGCACATCGGACATTGTCGGGCGGACCGATGTGCGCTTTCGCCGGTTGATCAGCTTTACGCACCGTTATCGTCTGGACAAAAACAGCTTTGCCGTGCGCCGCAATGAAATTGACGCCACTTTGGGCGGCCAGCGGACCTATGCCACCATCGGTTATCTGCGGCTGAACCGCAATATCGGCCCCCAGTTGGAAGATTTGCGCGATCGCGAAGAGGTGCGCCTGGGCGGTCGCTTGCAGCTCGCCCGTTATTGGTCGGTGTTCGGATCGACAACGATCGACATGACCGGAACGCGCGAAGACCCGACATCGCTGGCCGACGGGTATGAACCCGTGCGCCACCGCATCGGCGTGACCTATGAGGATGATTGTTTTGTGTTCGGTTTGACGTGGCGCCGCGATTATGACGCGCAAGGCGACGCGCGACGGGGTAACACCTTCCAATTGCGGCTATCCTTCCGCAATCTTGGTCGCTAGAGAACGGCTCTGCTCAGGCTCTATTCAGCCGAGCCTTGTCAGGGGAGCCCCGCCGGCTTCGGCGTGAGAGGACGAGAATAGGAATGACGACACGGTTTCGTACAATTTTGGCTGCCTGTGTGGCTTTGACCTCGGTTTCGACGGCGCTTCTTGCCCAAACGGTGCGCGATGACGCGGCAGCGCCGGCGGCTGCGCTGAACCTGCCCCAGACAATCACGACCTTTGGCAAGGTAGACCCGCAGGTCCGCAAGGCGACCGCCATCGTCAATGGCGATGTGCTTACCGGCACTGATGTGGATCAGCGGCTGGCCCTGGTGATCCTGGCCAATGGCGGGCGTGTCACCGATGAAGAAAAAGAACGGCTGCGTGTGCAGGTGCTGCGCAACCTGATCGACGAAAGCCTGCAAATTCAGGAAGCCAAGGCCAACGAAATCAAAATCGACAAAGCCGAAATCGATCAAAGTTTTAATCGGGTAGCGTCGAATTTCCGCCAGACGCCAGAAAGCTTTGCCAAATATCTGCGCACCAACGGATCATCTGAAAAAACGATGAAGCGGCAGATTGAAGGCGAATTGGCCTGGAGCCGGTTGCTCCGCCGCCGGGTCGAACCCTTTATCAATATCAGCGATGAAGAGGTCAAACAGATCGCAGATCGGCTGACCGCATCAAAGGGCACAACCGAATATCGGGTGAGCGAAATTTATCTGTCGGCAACGCCCGAAAATGCCCAGGATGTGGTGACCAATGCCCGCCGGATCATTGACCAAATTCGTCAAGGCGGCTCTTTTACAGCCTATGCCCGGCAGTTTTCGGAAGCCTCAACAGCGGCTGTCGGCGGCGATCTCGGCTGGGTCCGTCCGGCCCAATTGCCGGATGAACTGGCCCAGGCCGTGCAGCAGCTGTCGGTCGGACAATTGGCCGGACCGGTCCAGATTCCCGGCGGCTTTTCCATTGTTTACCTGACGGACAACCGACAGATCCTGGTGGCCAATCCGCGCGATGCCATTCTTAACCTGCGGCAGTTGACGATCACGTTCGACCCGAAGGAAACCGACGCACAGGTCCGCGCGCGCGCCGAAGCCTTTGGCCGGGGCGCCCAATCGATGCAGGGTTGCGGCGGTGCGGAGGCATTTGCCAAGCAATTCAATGCCGACATCGTCGATAATGATCAGATCCGCATGCGGGATCTGCCCAATGGCTTGCAGGATATTCTGTTGAATCTGCAAGTTGGCCAGGTCACCCCGCCCTTTGGATCGCGCAGCGAAGGCGTGCGCGTGCTTGCGCTGTGTGGCCGTGATGACCCGCAAGTGGCCGATGGTCCATCCCCCGAAGCGATTGAGGGCCAGTTGCGCGATGAACGCGTGAACCGTCGCGCGCAAATCTATCTGCGGGATCTGCGCCGCGATGCCATCATCGATTATCGCTGATTGACGGACCGATGACTGCGCCTCTTGCCGTGACGCTGGGTGATCCGGCCGGCATTGGCCCTGAAGTGGTCGGCAAGGCGTGGGATGAGCGTGCGGCGCACGGCCTGCCGCCCTTTTTCGCCGTTGGCAGCCATGCCGCGATTGCACGCGTCTGGTCTGGACCGACCCGGATCATTCAGGCCCCGCAAGAGGCCGAAGCGGCTTTTGCGACCGCATTGCCCGTCATGGACGTGTCTGACAGCGCCTTTACCGAGCCCGGACATCCCACGCTGGAATCCGCGCGCTGTGCGCTCGACAGCCTTGGCTTTGCTGTGGGGCTGGCCCAGTCAGGCGCGGCAAGCGGTCTGGTCACAGGCCCCGTCTCCAAGGCGCAATTGCAGGCGATTGGCTTTACCCATCCCGGCCAAACCGAATTTATCGCCGAACGCTGCGGCGTTTCTGCGCATAATGTGGCGATGATGCTGGCCGGGCCGGGTCTGCGTGTCATCCCGATCACCATCCACATTGCGCTTGCGCGCGTGCCAGAGGTGCTGACAACTGAGCTGATCATCAGCCGGGGGCGGACGGCCGCGCGTGGATTGCAGCGCAATTTTGGCATGGCCCAGCCGCGCATGGCGGTGGCGGGCCTGAACCCCCATGCCGGTGAAGCGGGCATGATGGGCGATGAAGAAGCGACCATCATTGCCCCGGCCATTGCGGCGCTGCGGGATGAAGGCTTTGAGGTCTTTGGACCGGTCTCGCCCGATGCCCTGTTCACTCCGCGCGCACGGCAAGGCTATGACCTGGCCCTGTGCATGTATCATGATCAGGGGCTGATCCCGCTGAAGGCGCTGTGTTTTGACACCGGCGTGAATATGAGCCTTGGCCTGCCGATCATCCGCACCTCACCCGATCACGGCACCGCCTATGATATTGCCGGCCAAAATCGCGCCGATGCCGGACCGATGATCGCGGCCATTGCCATGTCCGCCGAAGCCGCGCACCATCGCGCCCAAGAGGCGGCATGACGCCCGACCTGCCGCCCTTGCGCGAGGTGATTGCCCGCCATGGCCTTGCCGCGAGCAAGGCGCTGGGCCAGAATTTTCTGCTCGATGGCCAGTTGCTGGACCGGATCGCCGCCATTCCCGGCCCGCTGGCGGGTGCGCAGGTCTATGAAGTTGGCCCCGGCCCCGGCGGGTTGACCCGTGCCCTGCTCCGCGCGGGCGCGATTGTGACGGCGGTGGAGCGCGATGCCCGGTGCCTGCCGGCCTTGGCGGAACTGGGCGCCGCCTTTCCCGGCCAATTGACGGTGATCGACGCCGATGCCTTGCACGTGCCGCTGAGCCAGGTTTTGCCGCAGGGCGGGCATATTCTGTCCAACCTGCCCTATAATGTGGGGACGGCGTTGTTGGTCCAGTGGTTGACCGGTGATGACTGGCCGCCGCTTTGGCGCAGCCTGACGCTGATGTTTCAGCGCGAAGTGGCCGAACGGATCGTCGCCCAACCGGGGAGCAGCGCCTATGGCCGATTGTCGATCCTGGGCCAGTGGCGCACCGAGGCGCGACTGGCGCTGCCCGTCCATCGATCTGCCTTTACCCCGCCGCCCAAGGTGATGTCAGCCGTCGTCCATCTGACGCCCAAGGCCGCGCCGGATGCGGTGCTGGCATCGGCACTGGAAAAGGTGACAGCCGCTGCCTTTGGCCAACGGCGCAAAATGCTGCGCCAAAGCCTGAAATCGCTGCCCGGTGCACTGGATGCGATGGCGGCCTGCGGGATCAGCGGGGAACGCCGCGCCGAAACCCTGTCGGTTGACGAATTTGTGGCGATTGGCCGGGCGTTTAGTTCTTTTGCGGGGCGTCCGCCGTCGGCGGCGTAGGCGCTGCGGGTGCGGCGGGCTTTGCTTCGGCCGACACCACTGGTTCAACCGGCGCCTTGGCAATCACATCTGCCAATCGTGTCTGTTCCGGGCAGGCATTGACGCACAGCTTGGCAATGCGGGCCAGATTTTCCTTGGCCTTGGTCACTGCACCGCGCTGCACAAAGGCCTCGCCCTGCCCTGACAAGGCAATGACATCATTGGGTTCAATCAACAGCGCTTCGCGGTACATGCGGATCGCCTTGCCCGGCAGGCCCTGCTTCTTGGCGACCGAGGCCAGTTCCACATAAGCCGCACGGTTCCGCGGATCGACAGCAAGCGCCGATTCAAACGCGTCGGTCGCGGATTCGAGCCGACCGGCCGCAACCTCTTCAATGCCCAATTTGGTCAACGCCATGGAATAGGGGTTGATCTGATCATCGGGAACCCGCTTGCCATAGCCCACGCTGGATACCGTTGCGAACGCAAGCGAAAGCGCGACAGCAGACGTCGCAAAGCGCATAAAAGGCCCCCATGTTTTGGTCGGCTGCATGAATATCAGTTTCTTCTCAGGCGCGCGACGAAAAATCCATCTGTCCCATCATGGAACGGTGTTAATGCATAACCGCTGCCCGTCGCCCGGCCAAGGGGGAGTTGATCAAGATCGACGGACCAACCCGGATGACGGGCCAGAAACTGGCGGATCTGCCCATCGCCCTCAGCGGAAAAGAGCGAGCATACGGCATAAACAAGCCTGCCGCCCGGGCGCACCAAGGAAGCCCCAACATCAAGGACATGGGCCTGTGTGGTAAGAAGCCGTGACAAACGATCCGGGGTCAGGCGCCAGCGCAATTCGGGGTTGCGTCGCCAGGTGCCACTGCCCGAACAAGGGGCGTCCACAAGCACAAGGTCCGCCGCCTGCGCCAGATCCTGAAGCGCGGCCATTTCCTTACCGGGGTTGAGCAAGCGCGCCTCAACCGCTGCACCCGCGCGATGCGCGCGTTCCGGCAGGCGGCCCAAACGCCCGCGATCGGTATCGCAGGCGATCAACCGTCCGCCACCGGCCATATCCGCGGCGAGCGCCAGCGTCTTGCCGCCTGCACCGGCGCACAGGTCCACGGCCGTCTGGCCGGGCTGAACCGCACAAATCTGGGCGATCAACTGGCTGCCGGCGTCCTGCACCTCAACCTGGCCCTGCTGATAAGCATCGGTCGTGCCCACATCAAAATTCTCGGCAAAGCGCAGCGCATCGGGCAGATGCGCCACGGGTTCACCGCCGATAGATGCCATCAGCGTGGCGCGATCCGCCTTGAGGCGATTGACGCGCAGATCCAAGGGCGCCCGATCAAGCAGCGATGCCGTGTCGTCCGCATCGACAAAGGGCAGGAATTCCGCCGCCATCCAGGGGCTGATCTGCGATGGCAGCGCCCCAGCCTCCCCGGGTGTGATGGCCGCCGGGCCATAGCCCCCTGCCCCGAACAGCGCCGCAATATCTGGATCATCAAGGCCAATCACCGCGGCACGGCCAGATGCCGGCGCGGCCCCATAGGCCCGAATGGCGCGATACACCACGTCACGGATCGCGCGCTTATCCTTGCTGCCCGCATAGCGGCGCGCCCGAAATTCCTGCGCAATCACCGTATCGGCAGCGGCCCCATTGTCACGCGCGGCGCGGATAATGGCGTCAAGCACTTCAATGGCGGTCTGGACGCGCGCGGCCGGGGTCATGGATCAGCCCTTTGGCCCAAAGCGCCGCAATCAGCCGCGGGTCGGATAATTGGGCGCCTCACGCGTGATCGTCACATCATGGACATGGCTTTCGCGCAAGCCAGCGCCTGTGATGCGCACAAAGCGCGCGCGGTCCTGCAAATCGCGGATGGTGCGGGCGCCGGTATAGCCCATGGCCGCCTTCACCCCGCCGACAAGCTGGTGAATCACATCCTTGGCCGGGCCCTTATAGGCCACCTGGCCTTCAATCCCTTCGGGGACCAGTTTGAGCTGATCCTTGATATCCTGTTGAAAATACCGATCAGCAGAGCCACGCGCCATCGCCCCGACAGAGCCCATGCCGCGATAGGATTTATAGGCCCGCCCCTGATACAGGAAGGTTTCGCCCGGCGCCTCTTCCGTACCGGCCAACAGCGACCCGACCATGACGCTGGCAGCACCCGCCGCCAGTGCCTTGGCGATATCACCAGAGGTCCGCAAGCCACCGTCACCGATCACGCCAACGCCGGATTTCCGGGCCTCTGCGGCGGATTCCATGATCGCCGTCAATTGCGGCACGCCAACGCCGGCCACGACGCGCGTGGTGCAGATGGACCCCGGGCCAATGCCCACTTTCACGCCATCAGCGCCGGCATCAATCAGCGCGCGTGTCGCCTCGGCCGTGGCGACATTGCCCGCGATAATCTGGACATGGGGGTAAAGTTTTTTGACGCGCTCCACCGCAACCGACACCATCTTGGAATGGCCGTGCGCGGTATCAATGACAACAAGATCGCACTCTGCCGCGATCAGCGCCTCGGTGCGTTCAAAACCGACATCCCCCACGGTCGATGCAGCGGCAACGCGCAGCCGCCCGGCGCTGTCCTTCGTCGCGTCGGGATAGGTCACGGCCTTTTCCATATCCTTGACGGTGATCAGGCCGACGCAATGGAAATCATCATCCACGACCAGCAGCTTTTCAATCCGGCGGGAATGGAACAGGCGGCGCACCTCATCCTGCCCAACCCCGGCCTTCACGGTGACAAGATGTTCATGCGTCATCAGTTCCGACACCGGCTGGTTCGGATTTTCGGCAAAACGGACGTCGCGATTGGTCAAAATGCCCGCCAAACGGCCATTGGCTTCCACCACGGGAATGCCCGAAATCTTGTTCGCCGCCATGATCGCCATGGCTTCGGCCAGCGTTGCCGTTGGCTCAATCGTAATCGGGTTGACGACCATGCCCGATTCAAACCGTTTTACCTGACGCACGGCGCGGCATTGTTCTTCGATCGACAAATTGCGGTGCAGCACGCCAAGGCCGCCCAATTGCGCCATGACAATGGCCATATCCGCCTCTGTCACCGTATCCATGGCCGATGACAGGACAGGAATGTTCAGTGTGATGTCGCGCGTGATCTGCGTGCGGGTGTCCGCCTGGCTTGGCAAAACATCGGATTCGCGCGGCTGCAACAGCACGTCGTCAAAGGTCAGGCCAAGCGGAATGTCGATCGCCACAATAAAGTCCCCGGTTGAGTCGTGGCGGCCCATGTAACCAAGCATTTCGGCTGGCGCTAGGCCCCAATGCTGATCTGGACCTGATCACCGCCCGTGCGCGCTTTTCGGCCATGGCTGGCAGCCCATTGAAATATCCAATTTCATAACCCCCATCCGCTCTGCTAGCAGGGCCAGCAACAAGGAGAGCCGAATGCCAGCGACACCCGATTTTGACTTCGCCCTGGGCGAGACTGCCGACATGATCCGCGCCTCCACGCGGCGCTTTGCGGACGACCGGATTGCCCCCCTGGCGGCCAAAATCGATGCCGAGGACTGGTTCCCGGTTGAGCTTTGGCCCGAAATGGGCGCGCTGGGCCTGCATGGCATTACGGTGGAGGAAGCCGATGGCGGGCTGGGCCTTGGCTATCTGGAACACACAATCGCGGTGGAAGAAATCAGCCGCGCCTCTGCCTCAATTGGCCTGAGCTATGGCGCCCATTCCAATTTGTGCATCAATCAGATCCGCCGCTGGGGCAATGCCGAGCAAAAGGCGAAATATCTGCCCAAGCTGATTTCCGGCGCGCATGTCGGCAGCCTAGCCATGTCAGAGGCGGGGGCTGGATCTGATGTTGTGTCGATGAAGCTGCGCGCCGACCGCGTCGATGGCGGCTATCGGCTGAACGGCACCAAATTCTGGATCACCAATTCGGCCTATGCCGACACGCTGTTCGTTTATGCAAAGACAACGCCAGAGGCGGGATCGCGCGGCATCACAGCCTTTTTGATCGAAAAAGACATGCCCGGTTTTTCCATCGGTCAAAAGATCGACAAGATGGGTATGCGCGGATCCCCCACGGCAGAGCTGGTGTTCAACGATTGCTTTGTGCCGGACGCGAATATTGTCGGCCCGGTCAATGGCGGGGTGGGCGTTTTGATGTCGGGCCTGGATTATGAACGTGCGGTGCTGGCCGGCATTGGCCTGGGCATCATGCAGGCCTGCCTTGACACGGTGATCCCCTATATTCGTGAACGCCGCCAATTTGGCGTGCCCATTGGCTCATTTCAGCTGATGCAGGCCAAGGTGGCCGATATGTATGTCGCGCTCAATTCTGCCCGGGCCTATGTGTATGCGGTCGCCCGGGCCTGCGATGCCGGGCAAACGACGCGCTTTGATGCGGCGGGCGCCGTCATGCTGTCGTCTGAAAATTCAGTGCGCGTCGCGCTGGAAGCAATTCAGGCGCTGGGCGGCGCAGGTTATACCAAGGACTGGCCGGTCGAACGCTATCTGCGCGATGCAAAGCTGATGGATATTGGCGCCGGGACCAATGAAATTCGCCGCATGTTGATTGGCCGCGAACTCATTGGGGCCGCATCATGACCGGGCCGGTTCTTTCCAGCCTGTTTACGCCCGACACGCCCGAGGCGCAGGCCCGCGCGGCCCATAACCGGGCGTTGCGGGACGCACTGCGCGCGCATGTTGCCGCCGCCGCGCTGGGCGGCGATGCCAAATCACGCGACCGCCATGTGGCGCGGGGCAAGCTGTTGCCGCGCCAGCGGGTGGAACAACTGCTGGATCCGGGCAGCCCCTTTCTGGAACTCAGCCAATTGGCGGCGTTCGACCTATATGACGATGATGTGCCGGGCGCCGGCCTGATCACCGGCATTGGCCGGATTGCGGGCCGCCAATGCATGATCATCTGCAATGATGCGACGGTCAAAGGCGGCACCTATTATCCGATGACCGTCAAAAAACATCTGCGCGCGCAAGACATTGCCCGCGCCAATCACCTGCCCTGCATCTATCTGGTTGATAGTGGCGGGGCCAATCTGCCGCACCAGGCAGAGGTTTTCCCGGATAAAGAGCATTTTGGACGGATTTTCTTCAATCAGGCCAATATGTCGGCGCTGGGCATTCCACAAATTGCCTGCGTCATGGGCAGTTGTACCGCGGGCGGCGCCTATGTGCCCGCCATGTCCGATGAAACCGTCATCGTGCGCAATCAGGGCACCATCTTTCTGGCTGGCCCGCCCTTGGTGAAAGCGGCCACGGGCGAAGAAATCTCCGCCGAGGATCTGGGTGGCGGCGATCTGCATGGCCGCAAATCAGGCGTTGTCGATCATGTTGCCGATGATGATGCCCATGCGCTTACCATCTTGCGCGACATTGTGTCGCACCTGCCGCCACCGCGCCGGCCCGATATCAACATGGCAGATCCGCGCCCGCCGCGTCTGCCCGCCGAGGATCTCTATGGCCTGATCCCCGAAGATGTCCGCGCGCCTTATGATGTGCATGAGGTTATTGCCCGGCTGGTCGATGGATCGGAATTTCATGAGTTCAAGGCGCTCTATGGCAGTTCTCTGGTCTGCGGCTTTGCGCATATTTGGGGCATTCCTGTTGCCATTCTCGCCAATAATGGCGTGTTGTTCAGCGAAAGTGCGATGAAAGGCGCGCATTTTATTGAGCTTGCACAACAAAGGCGGATCCCCCTGCTCTTCCTCCAGAATATCTCGGGCTTCATGGTGGGTGGCAAATATGAAGCCGAAGGCATTGCCAAACATGGTGCAAAGCTGGTGACGGCGGTCGCCACCGCAACTGTCCCCAAGGTCACCGTGGTGATTGGCGGCAGCTTTGGCGCTGGCAATTACGGCATGTGTGGCCGCGCCTATGATCCGCGATTTTTGTTCAGCTGGCCCAATGCGCGGATCAGCGTGATGGGTGGGGAACAGGCGGCAGCCGTGCTCGCCACCGTGCACCGCGATGCCGCAACCTGGTCCGCCGAAGAGGCCGAGGCCTTTAAAGCCCCGATCCGCCAGAAATATGAGGATGAAGGCAATCCTTATTACGCCACGGCGCGGCTTTGGGATGATGGCATTATTGATCCGGCCCAGACCCGCGATGTGCTGGGCCTGGCCTTTACCGCGGCGCTTGAGGCGCCCATTCCCGAACGCCCGTCGTTCGGGGTTTTCCGGATGTAGATCGGACAGACATGCGCTTTTCCTCGCTTCTCATTGCCAATCGCGGCGAAATTGCCTGCCGGATCATCCGCACGGCCCGCGATATGGGCCTGCGGACCATTGCCGTTTGTTCCGATGCCGATACCGCGGCGCTGCATGTCCGTGAGGCGGATGCCGCGGTGCATATTGGGGCGGCCCCGGCGCGTGACAGCTATCTGGACGGGGCCCGCATCCTTGCCGCCGCCAAGGCCGCCGGCGCAGATGCCATCCACCCCGGCTATGGCTTTTTGTCTGAAAATGCCGATTTTGCGCAGGCGGTGATCGATGCCGGGCTGATCTGGGTTGGGCCTGATCCTGCCAGCATCCGCGCCATGGGCCTGAAAGATGCCGCCAAGGCATTGATGGCCCAAGCGGGCGTGCCCGTGACCCCCGGCTATTTGGGGGAGGATCAATCCCCCGCCCGCTTGCAGGCAGAGGCGGATGCCATCGGCTATCCCGTGTTGATCAAGGCTGTGGCGGGTGGCGGGGGCAAGGGCATGCGCCGCGTGGATCAGCCGGGCGATTTTGCCGAGGCCCTGTCCGCCTGCACGCGTGAAGCCGCCGCAGCCTTTGGCGATGATCGGGTGCTGATAGAGGCCTATATTCAGCAGCCACGCCATATAGAGGTGCAGATTTTCGGCGATCGGCATGGCCAGATTGTCCATTTGTTTGAACGCGATTGTTCCATCCAGCGGCGCCACCAAAAGGTGATTGAAGAGGCCCCGGCACCCGGCATGGATGCGGCAACCCGCGCCAGCCTGTGCGCGGCCGCCGTCCGCGCGGCGCAGGCCGTCGATTATGTCGGGGCCGGCACCATCGAGTTTATCGCCGATGCGTCAGACGGATTACGCGCAGACCGCATCTGGTTTATGGAGATGAACACGCGCTTGCAGGTCGAACATCCCGTTACGGAAGAGGTGACGGGGATTGATCTGGTCGAATGGCAATTGCGCGTGGCGGCGGGCGAAGCTTTGCCGCTGTCCCAGGATGAGATCACGCTTCATGGCTGGGCCATGGAAGCGCGGCTTTATGCCGAAGATCCGGCGCGCGGATTTTTGCCAAGTACGGGTAAGCTCGATCTGTTCCAGACCGGCTATGGCGGGCGGATCGACAGCGGCGTCGCCGAAGGCGGGGAGATTTCCCCTTATTATGACCCGATGATCGCCAAGCTGATCGCCCGGGGCGACACGCGCGAGGACGCCCGTGCCCAATTGGCCGAGATGGTTGCAGAAACCGCTGTTTTTCCAGTTAAAACCAATGCGGCCTTTCTCTACAAAACGCTCAACCATCCCGATTTCCAGCACGGATATGTCGATACTGGCCTGATTGATCGTCATGCCGCCACTCTGACGGCCCTGCCCCAGCCATCGGATGCGGCGCTAACGCGGGCGGCGATGGCGCTGGTGCCCCAATCCCTGTTCGCCGGGTTCAGGCTCAATGCGCCGGATGTCCGGACCGCGGCTTTTCTGCTGGATGGCGAACGGGTGGAGGTCACCCTGCATGGTCCGGGAGAGGCCAATCCCGCGCCACAGATGCTGGTGGCCGAACATGGCGCTGTCTGGCGGCTGGAGCCATGGCGGGCCGCCGGCAAAACAGGGGCGAGCAGTGGCGATGGCGCCATCCTGTCCCCCATGCCAGGCCGGATCATATCCGTGGACGTCACCCCCGGTGATCGGGTCACACGCGGGCAAAAGCTGCTGACGCTGGAAGCCATGAAAATGGAACACAGCCTGATCGCGCCCTTTGACGGCGAAGTGGCCGAACTTTTGGTCGAAACCGGCGCGCAGGTGCAGGTCGACGCGCTGCTGGTGAAAGTGGTCGCCGCATAAGGGGGCGTGCTGGTGCGGGGTTGAGGGTGGTGATGGGCTCCGGGTCACGCCCGGAGCACAGTGGTCCCCACCCCGTACTCCGGCCTTGTGCCGGAGCCCAGACAGCTCAACACCCCACATTCTGCCGCAATTGAGGGCGAGGATGGGCTCCGGGTCAGGCCCGGAGCACAGTGGTCCCCACCCCGTACTCCGGCCTTGTGCCGGAGCCCAGGCAGTTCAACGGCCGACATTCTGCCGCAATTGAC
>JBJOJQ010000009.1:0-6696 GCA_046046525.1 Pseudomonadota bacterium | reverse complement strand
GCCTTCACAATCGGCCCGGCCTGATAGGCAAACAGATCGACCGTATGGGCCGCGTGGTGCCACAGCAGATGGTCCGTCCAGCTGCGCGGCTGCCCCTTGGCGTTCATATTCTTCCGGCGGAAGAAATAGGTTTGTACATCCATTTGCTGAATGTTGAATTCACCCGCCTTGATCTTGTTGTGCACCCATTGGTGCGACGGGTTGAACCGGCGGGTATGGCCGACCATGCAGACAAGGCCCGTTTCCTGCTGCTTTTTCAGGACCGCTTCGGAATCGGCCCAGCTGTCGGCCAGCGGGATTTCCACCTGCACATGCTTGCCGGCATTCATACAGGCAATGGCTTGTGCCGCATGCATTTGCGTTGGCGTACACAGGATCACGGCATCGACATCATCGCGTGCCAGGGCGTCGTCCAGTTCGGTCGAAAAATGCTTGGCGCCATATTTCTTGGCGACCTCCTCGGCCTGTTCCAGGCGACGGCTGATGATCGACGTGATCTCAACGCCATCAATATTCTTCAGGCCATCCAGGTGCTTTTCACCAAAGGCCCCTGCTCCTGCGAGTGCAATTCTCATTCTGCGGGCTCCAATACAATATGGCCAATGGCCGTGTTGCTGCACGGGATGTGGTAATGGCGGTGCAGGCGGCGAACCGTCTTGCCCAATGCACCCCGCATGATCAGCCACATCACCATTTCAATGCCCTCGCTGCCGGTTTCGCGCAGATATTCAATGTGCGGAATGTGCCGCACATCATCATTATCGGCTTCCAGCAAATCGAGGAATTTATTGTCCCATTCCCGGTTCAACAGCCCGGCCCGCGGGCCTTGCAGCTGGTGGCTCATGCCGCCTGTGCCCCAGATTTGGACGTTCAGATCTTCGGGGAAGCTTTCAACCGCACGGGCAATGGCTTCGCCCAGCGCCCAGCAGCGATTGCCCGAAGGCACGGGATAGGTCACGACATTGACCGCCAGCGGCACAACCTTCACCGGCCATTTGTCCGGCTGGCCGAACATCATCGACATTGGCACGGTCAGGCCATGATCCACGTCCATCTCGTTGATGATCGTCATGTCGAATTCTTCAAGGATCAGGCTTTGCGCGATGTGCCAGGCAAGATCGGCATGGCCTTCGACATCGGGCACAGGCCGTGGGCCCCAGCCTTCATCGGCGGGCTTATATCGTTCCCCACAGCCGATCGCGAAGGTCGGGATGATCTTCATGTCAAAGGCGGACGCATGGTCATTATAGACCAGGATCACAACGTCCGGCTTGCTGTCCTTTTCCCATTGCCGGGTCCATTCATAACCGGCGAAAATCGGGCCGAAATACTCATCATTGCTTTTGCCCTGATCCACGGCAACGCCCAGCAAGGGCACGTGGCTGCTGCCGACACCGGCGGTAATGCGGGCCATATCAATAGCCTCCCTTGATCGAACGATTGCCTTCGGGGCTGCGCCCCCCCTTCATCATCATGTCCCGATATTCCGGAAAGCTCATATCGGTCATGGTCGACACCGCCTCGGCAAAGCTCAGGCCGTCGGTGGAAAAGACTTTGGCAAGGAAATAGACATTGCCGCCCAAATCCAGGCAGCGATTATAATCGCGCGCCAAAATCGCCTCTTTCTGGGCGTCGGTCATTGGCCAGTCGTCCAGATATTTCCGTTCATCGGCCTTCCACCGCTCCCGATTTTCGGGCTTCATCAGGCTCATCGCAAATTGGTTGAGCCAATAGCCTTTGCGCGCGCGCGCCGCCGTGAACACCCGGGTGCCGGGGATGTCATCAAACTCGGCCAGATAGGCATGGATATTCTGGGCGTTGCTGGGCGTTGTCATAGCCCTTTCTCCTTCAGGAATGTATCCAGACGCGGGAAGACGCGGCGGGCATTGCCTTCAAAAATCGCGTGGCGTTCCGCATCGCTGATGTCGAGCGCGTCGATATACCGCTTTGTATCATCGAAATAATGGCCGGTCATCGGGTCGATCCCGCGGACCGCACCCACCATTTCTGATCCGAACAGGATATTCTTGGTGTCGATCACATCGGCCAACAGGTTGATGCCCGGCTGATGATAGACGCAGGTATCAAAATACACATTGTTCATCACATGCGTCGCCAGATCGGGCTGTTTCAACATATCGGCCAGGCCGCGATACCGCCCCCAATGATAGGGCACAGCGCCGCCGCCATGCGGGATGATGAAGCGCAGCGTTGGAAAATCCTTGAACAAATTGCCTTCAATCAACTGCATAAAGGCAATGGTATCCGCCGCGATATAATAAGCGCCGGTGGCGTGCATGCCCGGATTGCAGCTGCCCGACACATGGATCATGGCGGGCACGTCCAGCTCCACCATTTTTTCATAGAAGGGATACCAGAACCGGTCGGTCAGCGGCGGGTGCTTGAAATGGCCACCCCCGGGATCAGGGTTCAGGTTGCAGCCGACAAACCCCATATCGACGCAGCGTTCCAGTTCCGCGACAGAGCCTTGCATGTCGGCCGCCGGGGATTGCGGCAACATGCACACCGGGACGAAGATATCGGGGTACAGATCCGCGCAGCGCCGGATAAGATCATTATTCACCCGCGCCCATTGCGTCGCCACGGCTTCGTCCCCGACATGGGGCGCCATGGCCGAGGCGCGGGGCGAAAAGATCGTCATGTCCGCCCCACGTTCCTTGATGAGGCGGATCTGGTTCTTGTCCAGCGTTTCGCGGATCTCATCGTCCGAAATCGCCGGATAGGCGGGCGCGGCCTCCCCCGCCTTGAAGGCGGCCTTTTGAAGGTCGCGCCAGTCATTATGCGCAGCAGGGGCCGTTGTATAATGGCCGTGACAATCGATGATCAGCGTCATGTGCGGGTGAGCCTCTCTAGCTTGGCGTCCAAAGTGTCGGGGATGGGCGAAATCTGCAGGCTGCCGAGCGCGCGTTGCCGGGCAATGGTGCCGCGCGTCATCAACGGTTCAACGCCCAAGGCCGTCAGCGTTTTGGCGCTTTCTTCCATTTCGGCGGCGCGCCGCACGCCATGAACCATCATCCGGTCCAGCCGATAATCGGCAAGTGCTGGCCATTCCGCACCCAGCGAGGCCAAAACCTCGTCCAGAACATCCGCGCGATGGCAGGCGAGCACACACTCCGCCGTCAGCGCCTCCATGCCCTTAAAGATCACGGATCGCAGCATCTTGATGGTCGATGCACGGCCAATATCATCGCCCACGACACGGATATTGGTAAAGCCCAGCGCCGCAAGCGCCGCCTCCCCTGCGGCTGCATCGGGGCCAGACAGCAGCAACGGGACGCCCAGACGTGCGGGATGGACGGGCGCCATCACCGCCACATCAACATACCGCCCACCCGCTGCCGCTATGGCCTGAGCCGCGGCACGTTTTGTGTCGGGCGCGACGGAATTCATGTCACAAAATATGGCGCCGTGCGGCAAACACGCCGCCGCCGCCTCCGCCGCTGCGAGCGCCTGATCCGCCGTCACCAGGCTCAGCACCAGGGCCGCCCCGGCGAGCGCATCAGACAGGGTTTCAGCACCCGTGACACCAAAATCGGCATAGCGGGCGTGCATCTGTGCTGCGGCATCGGTCTGTGTCTTGATGTCAAACACATGTGCGCGCCAATCGCCGGCAAGGGCAAAGGTGCTTCCGGCTTCACCAAAGCCAATCAGGGCAAGATCCGACGTCATGGCCCCGCGCTAACCACCCCCTGCCCGCCGCGCCAATTCAAAGCGGTGACCGGGTATAAGGAAATGCGAATTAAAGCGCCTGGACCTGCAGCTCGTTTAGAAAGGCCTGTTGCAGGATCGTTGGCCGCCAATTGGCGCGCGTCGTCACCCCAATACGGCGCAATATTCCGCGCGGTGCGGGGCATATAAGGTCAAGCCAGCCCGCCTCCAGCTCAACCGAAACCTGATCCGGCGACAACAGCGTCAGAAAGTCCGTCTTGGTGAGGATTTCACGAATTGTGATGACAGAGCCGCACTCAATCGGCACGCGTGGGGCAACCAGCCCGGCGGCATCAAACATCCCCTGCCATTGCGCGCGCAGCGGCGTGCCGGGGCCAGAGACAATCCAGTCATAATCCGCCAACATCCGCAACAGCGCCTGTGGATCGGGATGCAGCATATCGGATATCCGCCGCATCATCGGGTGGCCGCGCCGCCCAAGGATGACGGGCCGGTCCTCAAACAAGGCCGTCTGAACAAGGTCTGGCCCCGGCGGCGGATCGCGCAGGGCGCCAATCATCACGTCAATCTGCCCATCGCGCAGCGGGGCGGCGAGTTCGGCATAAGACCCTTCGATGATCGAAATGGCGATTTCCGGGTGGCGGGCGTGAAAGGCCGCCGCTGCCGCCGGCAGGATCCGGGCACGGGACAAGGGCATGGCCCCCACCACGATCTGCCCGGTTTCCCGGCCCAATATGCCTGCCAATTCCGCCAGGGCGGCCGCCAATTCGCCGCGGGCAAGGCGAAAGCCACGCACCGTGCGCCGCCCCGCCTCCGTCAGCGCCAGGCCTTTGCCGCGCCGTTCCAGCAAGGGCCGCCGCAACGCCACCGACAGATCATTGATGGCCCGGTGCAGCGATGGCTGCGAAATGCCCGAAAGCGCGCTGGCGCCGGCATAGCTGCCGCTATCGGCAAAGGCGATGAAGGCCCGAACCTGCGCCATCGTCACGCGCGAACTGCCAACATGGTCAAGGGCGGCCCGGATGCGCGGGATGATCGTCACCGCACTGCTCAGCGGCACCATGCCATCCGGCGTCCGATCAAAAAGCGGCTGGCCAACCAGCGCCTCGGTCCGGGCAATGCCCTGGGTGACGGCAGGCTGCGTCAAATTCACCGCCTGGGCCGCCGCGCTGATGCTGCCACGTTCGCAGATTTCCGCGACCGCCCGCAAATGGCGCAGGTTGAGTTTACACAGGGTCATGCCCCTCTACTTAGCAAAAACTTATAGCGCCTCGCCAGTTCCGATTTTCGTTTCATGGGCAAGGGCGTAGAGACAGGGGATGTGCATTTGCCCGGTTCCCCGGTCGCATGGCGCGGCAGCCCCTGTCTCCGGTCCCAAACCAGACAGGCGCCCCGTCCGCCCCGTCAGGGACCACAGGCCATGAAGGGAGCATGTCATGAGCGGTATTGTTGTCCAGACGATCGAACGGGCCGATCCGGCGGTGATCGCCGATCTGGAAAGCTGTGGCGTCTCCACGGTGCATGAAGCGCAAGGCCGCACCGGCCTTTTGGCAAGCTATATGCGCCCCATTTATGCCGGCGCGCGGATCGCCGGATCGGCCGTGACGATTTCCGCCCCGCCGGGTGACAATTGGATGGTCCATGTCGCGATTGAGCAGCTGAAAGCGGGCGACATTCTTGTGATTGCGCCAACAAGCCCCTGTGAAGACGGGTATTTTGGCGACCTTTTGGCCACATCTGCCCAGGCCCGAGGCTGCAAGGGGCTGATCATCAATGCCGGCATCCGCGATGTCCGCGACCTCACCGAAATGGGCTTTCCCGTCTGGTCAAAGGCGGTTTTTGCGCAAGGCACGATCAAGGCGTCGCTGGGGTCGGTCAACGTCCCCGTTGTCTGTGCCGGCGCGCCGATCAACGCCGGCGATGTGATTGTGGCCGATGATGATGGCGTGGTCGTCGTGCCACGGGCCAAAGCCGCAGAGGTGGCCAAGGCCGCCAAGGCTCGGGAAGCCAATGAAGCCGATAAACGCGCCCGCCTGGCCGCAGGGGAATTGGGCCTTGATATGTACAAGATGCGCGAAAAACTTGCGGAAATGGGCCTGAAATATGTCTGATCACAGCGCGCCGTGCATGTGGATGCGGGGCGGCACGTCAAAGGGTGGCTATTTCCTGAAAGGGGATCTGCCCGCCGATCCCGCCGCGCGCGATGCCTTTTTGCTGGCCGTCATGGGGTCCCCCGATCCCCGTCAGATTGATGGCATGGGCGGCGCGGACCCGCTGACCAGCAAGGTCGCGGTTGTCGCTGCATCGGACCGTCCGGGCGTAGATGTCGATTATCTCTTCCTGCAAGTCTTTGTTGATCAAGCCATTGTCACGGACGCGCAGAATTGCGGCAATATTCTGGCGGGGATTGGCCCCTTTGCGATTGAACGCGGCCTGGTTCCTGCCGCGGCAGATGAGACGCGCGTGACGATTTTCATGGAAAATACCGGCCAGATTGCCGTGGCCACTGTGGCGACGCCGGGCGGCAAGGTCAGCTATCAGGGCACGGCGCGGATTGACGGTGTACCCGGTGCCCATGCCCCCATTCCGCTGGAGTTTCGCGATACCGCAGGGTCAAGCTGTGGCGCCCTTCTCCCCAGCGGAAATGCGGTGGACATCGTCCATGGCGTGCCCGTGACGCTGATCGACAATGGCATGCCCTGTGTCGTCATGAAGGCGGCGGATGTTGGGATCACCGGTTATGAAGACCGCGATACGCTTGACGCGGATACGGTGCTGAAGGCGAAGATTGAGGCGATCCGCCTGGCGGTTGGGGGCCGCATGAATTTGGGCGATGTGCGCGACAAATCGGTGCCCAAGATGATGCTTGTCGCCCCGCCCCGTCATGGCGGCGCAGTGACCGTCCGCAGCTTTATCCCGCATCGGGCCCATGCCACGATTGGCGTCCTGGGCGCGGTGAGCGTGGCCACCGCCTGCCTGATCCCCGGATCGCCAGCCGCCGATGTG
>JBJOJQ010000194.1:0-6597 GCA_046046525.1 Pseudomonadota bacterium | reverse complement strand
GGACCGCCTTTGAAACCGCGGCCCGCTTTGCCGACCAGTTTCATGGCCAATTGGCGGCCGAACAATTGGGCCGCAAGCCCGATATCTCCAAAGATGCGATCAGCGTTGAGATCACATCGCAAGACCGCGCCGCCTTTTTGAACCGATCGGTCGTGCGCGCCATGCTGGCCTTGGGCCGGGCTGGCAATTGGAGCGAACAAAGCCTGTTCGTCCGCGCGATCGCCAATGCCGTCAGCACGGATGCTGAACATGTGCTCGCGGCTGAACTATCCAGCCAGGCAGGCCGACCGGACTTGAACGTTCTTGTTGGGCGCAACGCCCGCAATTCCGGTCTTTCCGGCTATATGCGGACTGCCTTTCCGCAGCTGTCCATCCCGGCGGAATTTCAGCAAAGCTGGACGATGATCCACGCGATTTCGCGACAGGAAAGCCAATTTGATCGCGCCGCGATGAGCCCGGTTGGCGCACGTGGCCTGATGCAGCTGATGCCCGGCACCGCGCGTGACATGGCCCGGATGACGGGCGTGGCCTATCGTGAATCGGCGCTGACCACTGATCCGGTGTATAATATTTCGTTGGGCTCTGCCTATTTTGGGCGGCTGATGGACCAATATGGCGGGTCCTATGTTCTGGCGGTTGCGGCTTATAATGCCGGTCCGGGCAATGTGAACCGGTGGCTGCGCACCAATGGCGATCCGCGGCGCGATACCGATGTGCTGAAATGGATTGAGGCCATTCCGTTTTCCGAAACCCGAAATTATGTGCAGCGCGTTCTGGAAAATGCCGTGGTTTACGACATGTTGAACCCATCGCGCGCCAATGTGCGCAGCAACACGCCGCTGTCCACCTATCTTGGCAAACGCAATCCGGGCTAAGTGGACGCGCCAAATTACATGACGCCGGAAGGCTTTGCCGCCCTGCAAGCGCGCTATCGCCAGCTGTTCAGCGAAGAACGGCCAAAGCTGGTTGAAACCGTGTCCTGGGCGGCGGGCAATGGTGATCGTTCGGAAAATGGCGATTATATTTACGGCAAGAAACGCCTGCGCGAAATCGACCGGGAACTGGGCTGGCTGTCCCGCCGCATCAAGGCCGCGCGTGTTGTTGATCCGGCAGATCAACCGGATAAGTCGATTGTGCTTTTTGGCGCCACAGTGACCATCGCGGATGATGATGACCGGCACAGAACCATCACCATCGTTGGCGATGATGAAGCCGATGCCAGTCAGGGCCGGGTTGGCTGGAACGCCCCCATCGCGCGTGCCTTGCGCGGCGCCCGTTTGGGCGATGTCCGCCGCGTTGTCCTGCCCTCTGGGGCCATGGACTATGAAGTGATCGACATTCGCTATCCCTGATCATCCGGGCTTTGGGCGGCGGCGCCATGCCCGTCGTCCCCCAAGGCGGCGGCCAAGTGCGCAACCTCTGGGTCCAGCGGTACAGCTGTCATATCCACCCCTGCCTCCAGCTGATCAGCAATCTGGATCAAAGCCGCGATGCGGGCCGCCTTTTTGGCATTGCCATCAATGATCGTCCATGGCGCCCAACGGGTATGCGTGCGCGCAAACATATCGGCATAAGCATCCAGATAGGCCGCGCGCTTGGCGCGATTACGCAGATCCTCTGGCGTGATTTTCCAGCGTTTCCATGGGTCTGCAAGCCGCGCCTTGAAACGTTTGTCCTGTTGCACCGCAGTGACATGAAGAAAGATCTTGATCAGGGTTGCCCCTGCCTCACACTGCTGTGCTTCAAATTCATTGATGTCATCATAAGCGCGCGTCCAGTCTGCCCCGCTGCAAAGGCCCTCAACCCGCTCCACCAGCACCCGGCCATACCAGCTGCGATCAAACACCCCGATATGCCCTTTGGCGGGCAGACATGGCCAGAACCGCCAGAGGAAATGATGATCCCGCGCTTCAGCGCTTGGCGCGGCAATCGGCCAGACCTGAACGCTGCGCGGATCCCAGGCGGCGGTCAGCCGGCGGATCACCCCGCCCTTGCCTGCAGCATCCCAGCCTTCAAAGACGATGATCGCCGCCTTGCGATGCATGATATAGGCAGCCTGAATGCGCGCCAGCCGCCGCTGTATGCGGCGCAAGTCCGCCGCATAATCGCCATTCAGGCGCAAACCGGCTTCATAATCAGACAGGGCAAGGGGCGCGGCCATGTCCGCACCCTAAAAAGGCCGCAGCCCGGCAGGCAAGTCCCAAAACTGGACCTACCCGCGCAGGCGCTGAACCGTTGCTTAGGACTTGGGCTGATCAACCACGCGAATGTTCAATTCGCGCAACTGCTTGGCCGTTACAGGGCCTGGGGCCCCCATCATCAGGTCTTCCGCCTTCTGGTTCATCGGGAAGACAATGACCTCACGAATATTGGGCTCATCCGCCAGCAACATGACGATGCGGTCAATACCGGGGGCCGAGCCACCATGCGGTGGCGCGCCAAATTTAAAGGCGTTGATCATGCCCGCAAAATTGGTGTCGACATCTTCCTTGGAATAGCCCGCAATCTCAAAGGCCTTGTACATGATTTCGGGCTTATGATTGCGGATCGCGCCCGATGACAGCTCAACGCCGTTGCAGACGATATCATATTGATAGGCCAGAATGTCGAGCGGGTCCTTGGTTTCGAGCGCGTCCAATTCCCCTTGCGGCATCGAGAAAGGATTGTGCGAAAAATCAACCTTCTTCGCGTCCTCATCATATTCGAACATCGGGAAATCGACGATCCAGCAGAATTCGAAGGTGTTGGGATCAATCAGGTTCAACTGCTCACCCACGCGCGTCCGCGCAGCACCCGCCAGCTTTGCAGCCTGCCCTTCCTTGCCAGCGGCAAAGAACAAGCCATCATCCGGACCAAGGCCCAGCGCGTCATAAATGGCCTGCATCCCGGCTTCGCCATGGTTCTTGGCAATGGGGCCGCCAAATTCACCGCCCTTGCGCGTCACATAGCCAAGGCCGGCATGGCCTTCGCTGCGTGCCCAATCATTCATGTCGTCAAAGAATTTGCGGCTCTTATCTGCTGTGTTGGGCGCCGGAATGGCGCGGACAACACCGCCGCCTTCGACAATACGCTCAAACAGGCCAAAGCCAGACTTTGCGAAAAAGGCCGTAACATCCGTGATCACCAGCGGATTGCGCAGGTCGGGCTTGTCGCTGCCATATTTCAGCATAGCTTCGCGATAAGGGATGCGCGGGAACGGTGCCGGGCTGACCTTGCGGCCATTGGCAAATTCTTCAAACACACCATGAAGAACCGGTTCAATCGCATTGAAGACATCGTCCTGCGTGACGAAGCTCATTTCAAAGTCGAGCTGATAAAATTCACCCGGAGACCGATCGGCCCGGGCGTCTTCATCGCGGAAACAGGGCGCGATCTGGAAATAACGATCAAAGCCAGCCACCATCAGCAGCTGTTTGAACATCTGCGGCGCCTGCGGCAGCGCATAGAATTTGCCGGGATGCACGCGGCTCGGCACCAGATAATCACGCGCACCTTCGGGTGAGGATGCGGTCAGGATCGGCGTTTGGAACTCGGTAAAGCCCTGCCCGATCATGCGCTGGCGGATCGATGAAATCACCTGCGACCGCAGCACGATGTTGTTGTGAAGCCGTTCACGCCGCAAATCGAGGAAGCGATAGCGCAAGCGGATATCCTCTGGATATTCGGCATCGCCAAAGACCGGCATGGGCAGTTCCTGCGCGGCGGACTGCACCGACACCTCACGGGCGCGCACTTCGATTTCGCCCGTTGGCAGATTTGCGTTCACCGTTTCCGCGGCCCGCGCCACGACATCGCCCGTGATCGTCACGACCGATTCCGCCCGCATCTTTTCCAGAACCTTAAAGGCTTCGGAGTCGATATCGGTGACGATCTGGGTCAGGCCATAATGATCGCGCAGGTCAACAAACAGCAAATTGCCATGATCCCGCTTGCGGTGGATCCACCCCGAAAGACGAACGGTGGAGCCAACATCGGATTTGCGCAGCTGTGCGCAGGTGTGCGAACGATAGATATGCATGCCGCGCCTAGACGGGCGCGGGCGCAATTTGTCAAGAAAAAGGGGAAAGAAAAGGCCGCCTGCCCCTTTGCGCCAAGGCCCGCCCAGCGCCCGGTTTGCGGCATTCTCGACACGAAGGCTGGCATCCGCACCGGAAGACGGCTAGGCGCTCCTTTCATGAAGATACACGACCTTGTCACCACCACCGAGGCTTTGCGCGCCCTGTGTGCGCGTTGGGCGCAATCGCCCTTCATCGCCGTTGACACAGAATTCATGCGTGAAAACACCTATTGGCCGGACCTTTGCCTTATTCAGGTCGCCGATGCGCATGAAGCCGCTGCCATTGATCCCAAGGCGGATGGCCTTGATCTTCAGCCGCTGCTCGACCTGCTGACAGACCATGAAGATGTGTTGAAAGTGGTCCATGCGGGCGGACAAGACATTGAAATTGTCTGCAACCTCACCGGCAAGACGCCCCATCCGATGTTTGATACGCAGATTGCGGCCATGGCCTTGGGTCAGGGCGAACAGGTGGGCTATTCAAACCTTGTTGACAGCTGGCTGGGCATTCAGCTCGACAAAGGCGCGCGCTTTACCGATTGGGCCCGTCGACCGCTGGATAAGCGACAGATTGATTATGCCATTGGCGATGTGACGCACCTGGCCAAAATCTTCCCGATGATGCTGGAAAAGCTGCGCAAAACCGGGCGCGGCGTCTGGCTGAATGATGAGATGGAGCGGATCGCCGATCCGGCCAACTATATCGCGGACCCGCAAAGCTCCTGGAAACGCGTCAAGATATCAAGCCGCAAGCCCGATGTGCTGGGCCGATTAAAGGCGCTGGCGGCGTGGCGCGAAATTGAAGCGCGCGGCAAGAACATCCCCCGCGGGCGCATCATGAAAGATGAAACGCTGGCCGATGTGGCGCTGCACCCGCCCCGCGCACAGGCCGATTTGTCGCGCGTCCGTGGCCTGTCGGCATCATGGGCGTCGAACGATATCGGGCAACGCCTGATGACGGCCCTGGCCGAGGCGCAACCGCTGCGCGCAGATGAAATGCCCGCCCGCGATGACCGCAAGCCCGGCCTTGGCAAAGACGGGGCATTGGTGGCGGATCTGCTGAAATTGCTGCTTAAAATCCGCGCCCGCGACATTGATGTGGCGCCGCGCCTGCTTGCGCGTTCGGATGAGCTTGACCTGCTCGCCGCGGGCCATCGCCAGAATTTGGCCGTGCTGGACAGCTGGCGGTTCGAACAATTTGGCCGCGATGCGCTGGATCTGGTCGAAGGCCGGCTGGCCTTTGCCGTTGTCGGCGGAAAGTTAAAGATCACGCGCGCCGAAACGCCCGACGCCGATTAATTGATCGTGCCAACGGCCATGTCGCTGCGCAGCCCCATATGGCTGGCCAGCGATTTGAGGCGTCGGCGGACCTGATCACTGCCCAGCACCTGATGTGATGGGGCCAGCGTGAGGACGATGCCCGCGTCCGTTCGTTCCAGCCGACTATGCTGCAACGCCTGAGCCGTGCCGCCGCTTAACCGTTGCGCCAAACGGATGGCCAGGCCCCAGCTGCGGGCCATGCGCAATTCGTCCGCCGTGGCGAGCGTCACCACCGGCGATGGGGGCGGATCTCCTCCGCCAAAGGTCGCGTGAAGCGCCATGGCAAGCATGGCGCGGTCGCGATGCGTTGCCCCTGTCCAATTGCCATGCAGCGCCATTTCAGCGCCACGTTCGGCCCGAAATTCGGGATTGGCTTGCCAGGCCACATCCCCCAGCAAACAGGCGGCATGGCGCAACCGGGCATGATGCGGCGGCTCGGCCATGAACAAAGGCGCGATCCAATTGTGGATCAGGCGGCCATGTTCATCAAAGCGTCCATGGCGGTCCCCTTCCGCCCGCGCCTCTTCCAACAGCGGGTCGCGCGCACGTTCGCTGTCGGACAAGCGTGTGTATAAAAGGCCTTCGCGCAAGCCATTGGCGCAGGTCACAAGGCCCGATGGCTGCACATGGCGCGTCAACGCCGCGAGCAAGGCCGCCGAGTCCGAAAGGCCGGGCAAACGCGCGGCGGAAATGCTGGGAATGTCCTTGGCCGTTGTCTTGTCGATCCGCCCCGCCATGCGGACAAGACGGGTCATATCGGCCACAGGAATTTCATATCCGGCCAAAATGGGCAGCGGATAGGCCGTTTTGTGCATGTGGAGCCGCGCCAAAGTGCGCCAGCTTCCCCCCACCATGAAAAACGGCCGCCCGGCCCCGTCTGCCAGCCAGGGATGCGCTTTGCGGATCCGGGCCAGCGCCTGATCCAGCGCCTTTGGCCCTTTGGCGCGCAGGGCCGGGAGGCGCAGCGACCCCATGGGCAAGGACAATGTCCCCTCAACCCGCCCATTGCGAACGCGGACAAGTTCCAGGCTGCCGCCGCCCAGATCACCGGCAATGCCATCAGCATCTGGGATCGTCGAAATCACGCCATAGCCGGCGGTGGCGGCCTCTTCCTCCCCGCTCAAAACCAGCGGCTGAAACCCCAATTCGGTCACCTGGTGGAGGAAATCAGCGCCATTCACGGCTTCACGGACGGCGGCTGTTGCCACCACCTGCACATC
>JBJOJQ010000172.1:0-7864 GCA_046046525.1 Pseudomonadota bacterium | reverse complement strand
CGACCAAAGGTGATTGCCGCCCAGCCGCACGTCGCTATCCACAAGCAGGACGCGGCGGTCCGGATGCCGTTGTGCAAGGGCAAGTGCGATCAGCCCGCCAGACAGGCCGCCCCCGGCAATGGCGATATCGCAGCGTGTGATGGTCTTTTCCACGTGAGCGCTCTAATGGCTGCCGCGCAAAAGAGAAAGGGCAGCAATGGTTCCGCTTGGGCAATTGATCGACAGCATGGCCATGGACGGCAATGGCGCGCTTTGCGTGACGCCCAGCGATGACTGGCGACAGGGGCGCACGCTGTACGGCGGCATTTCAGCCGCGCTGTGCTATGCCGCCTGTGAGCGGTTGGTGGCAGACTTGCCGCCGCTGCGGTCTGCTCAGATTGCGTTTGTTGGCCCGGCCGCGGGTGAAGCCGTGCTGCACCCGCGCGTCTTGCGCCAAGGCAAGTCGATGGCCTTTCTGGCGTGTGATCTGATCTCTGACGGTGCTGTGGCGACACGCGCACTTTTTGCCTTTGGGGCAGAACGGCCATCGGCCTTTCAGGTCGACCCGGCCGCGGCACCGGTGGTGGCTCAGCCCGATGCCTGTGCGCCCCTATTTGGGGAGAGATATCCCGCCTTTGCCGCGCATTTTGATATGCGGTTGGCTGGCGGTGATCGGCCCGTGACGGGGGCTGCCAGCGGGCATATGCTGGTGTGGGCGCGCAGTCGTGATGTGCATCTGCCACCCGGCCTGACGCCGCTTGTCGCGATGGCGGATGCACTGCCGCCAGCGTCCTTGCCCCGGTTGACCGGGCCAGCCGCCATCAGTTCCGTCACTTGGCAATTCGACCTTGTCGATGCAGGCCGGTTTCGCAGCGATGATTGGGTGTTGATGCAATCGGTCGATGATGCGGTCGGCCATGGCTATTCGGGCCAATCCATGGCGATGTGGGATGCCCAAGGCTTGCCGATTTTGCTCGGCCGCCAGACGGTCGCTGTCTTTGCCTGATCCCGCAAATGCGCTAAGGCCCTGATGATGACGTCCTGGACCGCCATAATCGCATCAGCGCTCGCCATGACGCTGATCGTTGGGGTGCGCTATCTTGTCACCAGCGGGGCCTTTGCCTGGGCAACACGGCTGCGCCATCCGGGCCTTTACCAAGGGCTTGATCGGCAAATGCGCGCCGAAATCGGCTGGAGCCTGCTGTCAGCGGGCATTTACGGCGTGCCTGCGGGAATTGTGGCCTGGGGCTGGCAGGCGCAGGGCTGGACGCGCATTTATGTTGACGTACAGGCAATGCCGCTTTGGTACCTGCCGTTGTCGGTGCTGATCTATCTGATCCTGCATGACACATGGTTTTACTGGACGCATCGCTGGATGCATCGGCCGCGCATTTTTCAAGCGGCCCATGCCGTCCACCATCACAGCCGACCGCCCACGGCATGGGCAGCCATGAGTTTCCACCCCTTAGAGGCGATAACCGGGGCGATCGTTATTCCGGCGCTGGTTTTCCTGATCCCCATTCATGTCGCGGCCCTGGGGGCTGTCCTGTCGATCATGACGATCATGGGCGTGGGCAACCATATGGGCTGGGAAATCTTTCCAAGGGCGATTGTTCATGGGACATTCGGAAAATGGCTGATAACAGCCACGCATCATGAAAAGCACCACCAGGCGTATCGGGGGAATTATGGGCTCTATTTTCGTTTCTGGGATCGGTTATGCGGCACCGATCTTGGCCTTGGCCATTTTGCCCATGAGCGCGCAGGCCGAAGCACCGGCGAGCCAGACCAGCGTTGAGGTTGATATTTCAGGCGTCCGCAATGCCAAGGGCAAAGTCCTTGTTTGCATGACGGCCAACCCCAAGGCCTTTCCCGATTGCGGCAAGGATCCCAAGAGCCGCAAGCTCGCTTTGCCCGCCGGTCCGTCGTTGGTCGCACGTTTTGATGATGTGAACCCGGGCACCTATGCGGTGGCGCTGATCCATGATGAAAATGGCAATAATCGCATGGATCTTGCCCTGTTCCTGCCCCGGGAAGGCTTTGGGATGTCCCGCAATCCCAAGATTGGCATTGGGCCGCCCAGCTTTAAAAGCGCGCAATTCACGGTCGGGGCAGATCCGGTCCGCCAGCCGGTGACAATGCGTTATATGTTCTGATGGTTATGGGCTGCCATGATCTTCCATGTGACGAAAGGCGGCGGGCGGCGGGCTGAGGACAAGTGCGGTTGCCTGTTCTTCACTCAGCGGCTTGCTGAACAAAAATCCTTGGCCGAACTGGCAGCCAAAGGACACAAGCTCGCGGCGCTGAAATTCGGTTTCGACCCCTTCCACAACGACGCGCAGGTGCAGCGACCGGGCCAGGGCGAGCACAGCCTGCACCACGCTCCATTCGGCATGCTGCTCCGTCTGGACGCGCACAAATGACTGATCAATCTTGATTGTATCAATCGGCATCGCCTGCAACCGGCTTAGCGAGGAATAGCCGGTGCCAAAGTCATCAAGGCCAACATGAATGTTGAGCGCCCGCAATTCTTCCAACGCAGCGACCGCCCGGTTGGGCTGCATGACCGCGGCCGTTTCGGTGATTTCGATGGCGATCCAGTGCGGATTGCAGCCCGTTTCATCGAGTGTATCGCGTACCTGCTGCACAAAAGTTGGCTGAAGAAACTGGCGGGGCGACACGTTGATGCTGATCTTCAGCGGGTCATCATCCGGGCGCATCCCGTTCCAGCGCACGGCCGCCTTGCAGGCTTCGCGCATCACCCATTTGCCAATCAGCACGATCACGCCGCTTTCTTCAGCAACCGGGATGAACTGGCTGGGGGACACCGGCTTGCCATTGCGGGTCCAGCGCACCAGCGCCTCAAAGCCCACAAGCCGTTCCGTATTCAGGGCCAATATGGGCTGATAATGAAGGGAAAAATCCCCTTTGTCACAGGCATGGCGCAGGTCGCTGACCATGGTTAGACGCGATTCCAGATTGTCACGCATTTGCTGATCGAACACGATTGTCCGCTCATTGCCCCGCGACTTGGCTTCATACATCGCCAGATCGGCATCGCGCAGCATTGCGCTGACATTGTCATAGCGGCCGTCATCATGCGCCACGCCAATGCTGGCCGTGACGCGGACCGGGCTGTTTTCCAGCCATTGTTGCTGCCGCAGGGCCAGATGGATCTCTGCGGCCAGATCTTCCGCCAAGGGGCCGCGATTCGGCCCATCGACGATCAGCGTAAACTCATCCCCTGCCAGGCGCGCCAGATCGACATGGCCCGTCATGGCCGCGGGATCTCCCGGATCTGGGCGCCGGGCATTGGCGCGGCCGACAATGTCCCGCAGCTTGTTCGCCATATCAACCAGCAACCGATCACCGGCATGATGCCCAAGCGTGTCATTGACGAGTTTAAACCCATCGAGATCAATGAAGATCAGCGACGGCGCCGGCGCCCCCGTCTGGCGGCAATCCGCAAAGCGTTGTTCAATTTGGAGCGCGAAAGAGGCGCGGTTGGGCAGGCCGGTGAGTGAGTCCTTCAGCGCACTTTCGCGCAGCCGATCGGCCTGTTGCCGCCGCCGGAACACGCCACCAATCTGGATCCCGGCTTGCATCAGAACATCGAGCAGCTCTGCCTCTGGCTCGCGTTCGTCCATGGAGAAAAATTCCAGCAGCGCCAGCACATCGCGGCCCGACAGGACAGGGACGGTGAGCATCGCCTTGAAACTGGCCTGCCGGGCCAGCACGGCGCGGGTAAAGCCCTTCGCCCGATCAAGGCCCGGCGTCCAAAGCGGCAAATGGCCGATGCCTTTGGCCGTGTGCCGGGCGTCGGGGCGGGGCAGGGTGATTTCCTGCGACGCGGCGATAAAGGCCTGCGCCGATGCGCAGGTGGTGGACTGGAAAATGCCCGCAGGCCGCAGCATGTCCGCCGCCTCTGGATCGACTACGAACACATTGCCAAAGGGATAGCCAAGCGCTGCACAAATATCCCGGATCGCAAGGCGCAGCACGTCATGCGGCGCCTCCATCTCATTGGCGAGGAGCGAGATCCGGTTGAGCAGCTCAATGCGGGATCGGCTGACGCTGAGATCTCTCAACCCCCGTTCGGCCAGCTTTTCGGCTTCCAAACGGGCCAGGCGTTCGCGTTCCAGTTGCCGTTCCAGCTGCGCGACCCGGGCCTCGGGCGAGCTTTGGCGCAGGGGCCAGCCGGTTGGTGTCGCAAGGCGGTTCATGCGGACCAGACGACATCAACGCGGCATGCGGCATCACCCCGATGCATGCATTCCGGATGCGAAACATCCACCTCTTCCTGAAAATGATGGGCAACACCCCGGATCAGCCCCTGCGCCAGCGCGCACATGCGGCGGGGAGAGGTATAGCCAATCCGCAACCGCCGCGGCGCGATGGCAAAGCGGAATTGCGGACAGCCAGCGCCAGCATAAAGTTTGCGCACCTCTGTCGTCATGATCCGGTTGAGCGACAAAAGGAAGGTGCGCGCATCATCCACCCCGGTCAGGAAATTAGGGTAGCGATCAACCATGCGGGGAAAGGCAGCCTCACCAAAATCCAGCAGCACCGCATCGCGCGTTCGCCCTGTCAGGCCCGCAGTCGCATCGATAATCGCGAAGAATTCGGCATCCGGATAGGTGCCGAGTGCGGCATAGACGCCGCGGACATCTGCGGCGCAGAGCAGTTGATCCCAAGCCTCAGGCCCAAAGGCTTCGCCCAGTACATCTTCCAGCAAGTTGAACAGGATGCCCTTCACCGCGCCCACCTTTGATCCCGTCTGCCGCATGGTGCGACTATTGGGTGTAGTACGGCGGTCCTAAGATTTGATTTAACGCCTTCCCCTGCCGCGCATCCGCGTTTATCATGGGCCTATCCCCGGGGAGCCAGCTTTGGCTGAGAGGTGTGGGTAAGCGCCACACGACCCGCTGAACCTGATCCGGTTAGCACCGGCGGAGGGAGCGGACGGCTTTGATATCAGACGCTTGGCGTTGGCTGTTGCTCTCTTCGACACAGAATGATTGAGGAGACGAGCGTTGGCAGACATTTCCGCCCGAACCGAAATTGGCGTCACCACCGGGCCCATCCGTGGATCGAAAAAAATTCATGTCGGCAAACACCGGGTCGCGATGCGCGAAATTCATCTGGAGCCGGGCTCAGGCGAGGCGCCGGTGCGCGTGTACGACACATCCGGCCCCTATACAGACCCCAATGTTGTCATCGACATCGCGGCCGGCTTGCCGGAATTGCGGCGCGACTGGATTTTGGCGCGCGGCGATGTAACCGAAGTGCTGCAACGCGAGGTTCGGCCGGAAGATAATGGCCAGCTTGGCCCCGATCGTTCGGGCGGCGTTCCGCCCTTTCCCAATGTGCGCAAGCATGTGTTGCGCGCCAAGCCGGGCATGAACGTCACCCAGATGCATTATGCCCGCCGCGGCATCATCACGCCCGAAATGGAATATGTGGCAGAGCGTGAAAATCTGGGTCGGGAACGGTTGGCAGCCTATGTCCGCGATGGCGAAAGCTTTGGCGCGGCCATCCCGGATTATGTCACGCCGGAATTTGTGCGCGATGAAGTGGCGCGTGGCCGGGCGATTATTCCCAATAATATCAACCATCCGGAAAGCGAGCCGATGGCGATCGGCCGGAACTTCCTGGTCAAGATCAACGCCAATATCGGCAATTCGGCCGTGGCGTCTGATGTTGCGACAGAAGTCGACAAGATGGTCTGGTCGATCCGCTGGGGTGCCGATACGGTGATGGACCTGTCCACCGGGCGCAACATTCACGATACGCGCGAATGGATCTTGCGCAATTCGCCCGTGCCCATCGGAACCGTGCCCATTTATCAAGCACTTGAAAAGGTAGGCGGCGTTGCCGAGGACCTGACCTGGGATGTGTTCCGCGATACCCTGATCGAACAGGCCGAACAGGGCGTCGATTATTTCACGATCCATGCGGGTGTCCGGCTGGCTTATGTGCCGCTGGCCGCAAAGCGCGTCACGGGGATTGTCAGCCGTGGCGGCTCCATCATGGCGAAATGGTGTCTGGCCCACCACAAGGAAAGCTTCCTTTTCGAGCATTTCGACGAGATCACCGAGATCATGAAGGCCTATGACATCGCCTATTCGCTGGGCGATGGTCTGCGCCCCGGGTCAATTGCGGATGCCAATGACGAGGCCCAATTTGCGGAACTGTATACGCTGGGTGAGTTGACCAAGCGGGCCTGGGAGCAGGATGTGCAGGTGATGATCGAAGGCCCCGGCCATGTGCCGATGCACAAGATCAAGGAAAATATGGACAAGCAGTTGGAAGCGTGCGGGGAAGCGCCCTTCTACACGCTTGGGCCGCTCACCACCGACATTGCGCCGGGTTATGACCATATCACCAGCGGCATCGGCGCTGCGATGATCGGTTGGTATGGCACGGCGATGCTCTGCTATGTCACGCCCAAGGAACATCTGGGCCTGCCGGATCGCGACGATGTGAAGGTGGGTGTGGTGACCTATAAGCTGGCGGCCCATGCCGCAGATTTGGCCAAGGGCCATCCGGCGGCGAAGGTCCGTGACGATGCGCTGTCGCGCGTGCGCTTTGAATTCCGCTGGCGGGATCAGTTCAACCTCAGCCTCGATCCGGACACAGCCGAACAATATCACGACCAGACCTTGCCGGCCGAAGGCGCAAAGACCGCCCATTTCTGCTCGATGTGCGGGCCGAAATTCTGTTCGATGCGGATCAGCCAGGAAGTGCGTGACTTCGCCGCCAAAAAGAACGCGCCCATTGAAAGCTTTGTTGCTGCCGAAGAGGCCGAACAGGGCATGAAAGCGATGAGCGAGACGTTCAAGGAAAAGGGCGGGGAGCTGTATCTCAAGGCCGACTGATGCCCGCGGAGAACGCCCCCTTTCTGCTGCCGGGCGCGGTCCTGCGCGACCCGGCAGTGGATGGCTGGTTTGAAAGCGATGATCCGTTGCGACGGATCGTCGCGCCGTGGTTCAACCTGATGCGTGGGCTGGGCGATGATGTGCGGGACATTCTGCATGATCATTGCCCCACCGCCTGCGTGGGCGATGCCGCCTTTGCCTATGTCGCCGCCTATCGAGCGCACGCCGCCATTGGCTTCTTCCGTGGTGCGTTCCTTCCCGATCCCAAAGGCCTGCTGCACGGCAGCGGCAAAAAAATGCGCCATATTAAGCTAAAGCTGGGCGAAGCGCGCGATGATGACGCCATCCGCGCGCTGATTGAGGCGGCGTATCGCATGGCGAGGTGAGGGGGGGCTGCGCGTTTTCGGCTTTCACCTGCGCCTGCATCATGATCTAATCATGGCCAATTACAGGGAGGACGCCATGACCGATACACCGCAAGGGTCCCATATCTATCAAGCGCCCATCGCCCCTGGCTGGGTGTGGATGCTGCGTGCGGCGGCGGCCTATAATCTGTTGGTGGCGGTGCCGCCTCTTTTTGCCCGAACAACATCGGATTCGGATCGGATCGTCAGCCTGCTGGTCGCATGTTTTGGGGTGATTTACGCCCTAATCGCGCGTGCCCCCGCCCGATTGGCGCCGGTCCTTTGGGCCGGGGTGTTGGGCAAGCTGGGGGTGCTGATCATCATGGGCATGGCGGTGCTGGATGGGCGGCAGCCCGTGGCCGTGATCCCCGTGTTGGCGGGCGATGCCCTGTTCACGCTGGCCTTCATCGCCTTTTTGCGGCGGATGGCAGTGCGGCCCGCGTCTTAAGCCCAAATCTCGTTGAAAAGGTGGCGGAAGGCGAGGGAGGCCTTCCGCCGAGTCCGTTCAGACCAGATGGCAGGTCCGATGGCTGAGTGAAAGCTGAGTTATCGGCCGTGTGCAATGCCGTTATGGTCCGTTTTGGACCCGCCCCAAGGGGCAGG
>JBJOJQ010000171.1:0-8325 GCA_046046525.1 Pseudomonadota bacterium | reverse complement strand
TGACCCTAAGCTGACGGGCCTATTCAGCCATGGCTCATCCGCGATTCGCCATGGTGGCTGCATGAGCCAAATTGGCTCGGTCGACATGGAGGATAAAATGCGCCGCCTTGCATTTTTGGCCTTGATGGCCAGCGCCGTCGCAGCCCCTGTCTGGGCACAGGATGAACCAGATCTTGCCTTCACTCATGACCGGCATGATCGCCAAAGCCAGACCGCGCCGCGCATGCGTGACCGGGATCGGGATGCCCCGCCCATGGCGGGCGCAGCGCGGCCTGCGGAACCAAGCAGCCGATCACAACGCACCGAGGATCGCCCAAGGGCGCGGCATGACAGCTGGCATCCACGACGGCCATCGACAGAGGATCGTCAGCGCGTGGTCTTGGCCCCGGACAGGGATCAGCCGCGCTATGATCGCGCGGACCGCGATGACCGAGACTCGCGACCCAGCAGCGATGCCGAACGGCGCTGGGACGATGACCGCGGCTATGACCGGGATCGCAAGGCCGATCACTGGCGGTCCGACTATGGCCGACGCGACTCCAGCTGGAACCGCAGCTGGCGGGCAGACCGGCGTTATGACTGGCAGCGTTACCGTGATCGTCACCGGTCGCTTTATCGCGTCCCGCATTATCGCCTGCCATATGGGTATCGCCATGATTATCGGCGCGTTTTCATTGGCATTTATCTGGACCGATATTTGTTCGGGCGCGCGTACTGGATTGCCGATCCCTGGGCCTACCGCTTGCCCCCGGCTTATGGCGCCTATCGGTGGATCCGCTATTATGACGACGTTGTGCTGATTGATCTGCGCAATGGCCGTGTCGTGGACGTGATCTACGACTTTTTCTGGTAGGCCCGGTTAGCGCACAGCGGCAAGTTCAAGCCGTGACAGGGCTGCCTGCAAATGCTGGTCATCAGCGGGCAGGCGGCCTTGATCGCGCAAATCGGCAAGCCCCCGTTCAAACCGCGCCACCAGATCACGCATGGTCGGCGCCTCTGGCGCTGCACGGGCCGCGGACACGGCATCTGGTGCCATGTGGCCGCCGGATAGGGGCGGTGGGACCGGGGCCGGTTCAATGATCAGCACAGGGTCTGGCTGTGGCAGATAAACGGGTGTGCTGACATCGCCTGCATCCCTGCCCCCGGCATCCGCGTTGCTGACGATGCTCAGCACGGCGTGGCGGCGGCCAAGGGACGGGGCAGCAGATGGCGGCGACGCCGGGGCTGGTGCGGCGAGCACCATGTCTGGCCGCAGGATCAGCACATCCTCAGCCATAGCCTCATCGATGCACGCGGCGGCTTCGGGCGCCAAAAACTGGGGGAAGGCCGGGCGGTCATCCGCGGCCTGAGGCCCGACGCGCGGCAGATTATCCTCAGATACAAGGCCCATGGGCCGGGGGGGAATGACAATGAATCGGCGGCGCGCCCGCAGGATCTGCCCGGGCAGGCGCGCGAGCACATAAACCGGCACACCGACCAAGATAGCGGCGGCCAGGCCACTCAAAATCCGCGCTGTCAGCCCCAAAGGCGGGTGCGCGGTCGCGATGAAGTCAGCAAGGCCGATCTGGGCGACCATCTGCTCCAAAGGCGCCACCGGCATCGCCAAAACCAGACTGAACACGGCGCCCGCAAGCATCAGCGCCACCACCGGCGCAAAGGGCAGGCTATGCAAGATTCTCAACACGGTCAGACGCCCCCAGTTACGCGATCCGGCCTTCAAAACGGGCCCGATCAGCGATTACCTAGCAAGGCGATGGTAAACAGGCTGATAACGTCGCACGATCTGCGCCCAGTTGCGGTCTTGCGTCACATAGGCGCGGGCGGCCGCGCGGATCGCTGCATGGGTCTGGGGCGCTGCCAAAAGGGCGATAAGGCAATCCGCCATGGCCGCCGGTTGATCGGGGGGGAAGAGCCAGCCGGTGCGCCCGGCGTCAATAAGTTCCCGATGCCCACCGACATTTGACGCGGCAACCAGCCGCCCCTGCGCCATGGCCTCCAAAGGCTTGAGCGGCGTCACAAGCTCCGTCAGCCGCATCGCCTTGCGCGGATAGACCAGCAGATCGATCAGCGCATAATAAGCCTCCACCTGATCATGCGGCACGCGGCCGATAAAGCGGATGGCATGTGCCGCCGGGGACGCCTGGGCAAGGGCGCGGAGCCTATCTTCATCCGGGCCGCCGCCCACCAGCATCAGCACCGTATTGGGCCGTTGCCGTCGCACCGCCGGAAACGCCTGAATAAGATCGTCGAGCCCTTCATAAGGGTAAAAACTGCCGACAAAGCCGATCACCTCTGCATCGATCAGCCGCAAAGCGGATCGCAACGCCAGATCGGGTAGCGGTGGCGCCCCGAAAAGATTGAGATCAACACCATTGGGCACCATCGTCATGCGCGCTGGATCAACGCCCCGCGCCACTAGATCGCCGTGCAGACCCGCACAAATGGGCACAACCGCATCGGCGCGCCGCACCACAAGATTTTCAAGCGCACGGGTGAGGCAATAGCGGAAAGAGCCCGCCCGGCCTGCACCATTCCCAATGGCTGCATCCTCCCAAAAGGCGCGGATTTCATAGACCAGCGGCAAGGATAGACGGCGCGCAGCCAGGGTCGCGGCAAGCCCGGTCAAGGCCGGGGAATGGGCATGAAGAATATCGGGTCGCCAATCGGCGGCGACGCGCGCAATCGCCCGGGACAAGGCGCGCACCTCGCGCCAGGGCAGCCGCCCGCCCGCTGCAACTCCGCCCGCCGCAACACCGCCCGGCGTGCGATGAAAAAGGATGCCATCCATCTCTTCTGCATCCGGGCCAGCGGCGCTGTGCCGCAGCCCGGTGATCCCCGCCACATCCCAGCCAAGCGCCATTTGCGCGCGCATCAAGGCGCGGGTGCGATAGCTATAGCCCGATTGCAGCGGCAGGCTGTGATCAAGAATATGCAATATGCGCATGATGTGCGCCCCCGCTGAACTGGCCCAAAGGCCCGCTCATCGCACAGGCGGCTTAACGCTCCGTCAACCGCCACGCGTTAGCGCAGGGCGATGGTCGATACGCTGTCCATCCTGTTGACCCATGGCTTGTTGCTGATCGCCTTTTGGCGACTGGCGGGGCGCCGTGATTGGGATGCGGATGTGCAGCGCATGGATCGCCGGCCGCCCCAGCCAGAGGCCCGCCATGATCCATGATCTGTTTTTTGTGGGCTTCATTGGCGCATTGTTCACGCTGGCGCTGCGGCAGCCCTTTTTGTTCGTCCTCGCCTATATATACATTGATCTCGTAGCGCCCCAGCACCTGACCTATGCGTTGCTGGACCCCGTCCCGCTATCGCTCATCAGCTTTGTTCTGGCGGTGCTGGGCTGGCTGATTTTCGATGACAAAAGGCACGCGGTTCTGGGGCCGCGCCAAGCGCTGATCCTGGCCCTGCTCGTCTATTGCGCCATGACGCTGCACGATGCCGACTTCCCGGCGGATGCATGGCGCAAATGGGACTGGGTGTGGAAGGCGCTGGTCTTTGCCATGTTCCTGCCGCTCACGCTGACCAGCCGGTTGCGGATTGAGGCGGCGGCCGTGGTTCTGGTCTTGTCCGCCAGCGTCATCATCGTGCCCGCCGGCATCAAGACGCTGGCCTCTGGCGGGGGCTATGGCAGTTTGCGGCTGCTGCTCGATACCAATACCGGCCTGTATGAATCGTCGATCCTGTCCTGCGCGGCGATTGCAACAATCCCGATCGCGCTGTTCCTGATGCGCGCAGGCACCATCTTTCCGCCGGATTGGCGGGTGCGGCTGTTTTGCGGCGCCTTGTGCTTTGCCTGTTTGCTTATCCCGGTGGGGACAGAGGCGCGCACCGGCCTCATCTGCCTGGGCGCACTGGTATTCAGTCTGTTGCGCTTTGTGCGCCATCGGATGGTCTGGCTGTCCGCGCTGAGTGCGCTCACCTTGGCAGCACTCCCCCTTTTGCCGCAAAGTTTTCTAAACCGGATGCAGACGATCACCGAGGCGAAGGCCGATCAATCGGCCTCAACCCGGCTCGCCGTGTGGCGCTGGACGCTGGATTATGTTGCCCTGCACCCCTTTGGTGGCGGCTTTGAAGCCTATCGCGGCAACAGCTTTCGTTTTGAAAAGGCCGCCAGCTCCAAATGGGATCCGGATGCCCCGCGCGCAGCAGGCGTTGATGAACCGCAGATCATTGTGGAAAAGGCCCGCGCCTATCACAGTTCTTATTTCGAAATGCTGGGCGAACAGGGCTGGCCGGGCCTGACCCTGTGGCTGCTGATCCATATCACCGGCCTTGTGCGCATGGAGCGGTTGTTCCGCCGCCATCGGCATGAACCCCTGCCCCAGCATCGCTGGATCGCCGGCATGGCGCTTGCTTTGCAACAGGCGCACCTCGTTTATCTGACGGGGGCGCTGTTCGTTGGCATCGCCTTCATGCCCTTTGCTTTGATGCTGCTGGCGTTGCAGATTGGCCTTGATGGACTGGCCGGCCGTCTGGCCGCCGCGCGCCGGCGCTCTGCTTTTGCACCCATGGTGCCGACGATGGCCTGACGCGCCATTGCAACCGGCCGCGCCCACGCTAGGTTAGGGCCATGCAATCCGCCCCCCTTTCACTGACAGCCGACCTTCAGGCGACCATCGATATCGGCCTGCACTGGCTGCAAAATCACACCACCCAGATCATCATTGGCGCCATTGCCGGCGCGATGATCATCCTTGCGCTGCACGGATTAAAGCTGGCGGGCGCCTATTTGTGCCGGGATCGCTTTGCCGGCTCCCACTGGCCGGGGATCATCGGACGCGCTTTGGGCAAGACCCGGCTGTGGTTCATGATCGCGGTTGCGGCGCGGATCATTGCGGCTGTGGCCCATGCCCCGGCCGAACTTGATTACCCGATTTATGTCCTGTTTGTCGTCGCCGCTGCGCTGCAAGCGGCGATCTGGGTCCGGGCGCTGATCCTGGGACTGGTGGATTATCGCGCGGGTGAAACCGATGCGACCGGCAATCTGAAAAGCGCCATCGGGCTGATTCGCGTGCTGGTGACGGCCGGGCTGTTCCTGCTGGCGGCGATCCTCATTCTGTCCAATCTGGGCGTTAACGTGACCGGGCTTCTGGCCGGGCTGGGCGTGGGCGGCATCGCCATTGGCCTTGCCGCGCAGGGCATTTTCTCCGACCTGTTCGCCGCCCTGTCGGTCCTGTTCGATAAGCCGTTCAAAAAGGGCGATATGGTCCGCTTTGACCAAAGCCAGGGCACGGTGGAGGCGATTGGCCTTAAATCAACCCGCATTCGCGCCATTTCTGGCGAAGAAATCGTGATTTCAAATGCCAATCTGCTCAACAAGGAATTGCGCAACCTGCAACAGGTTGAAACGCGAACATATTTTCAGACCCTGGGGCTGGTCTATCAGACGCCGCCAGACATGTGCCGCGCCCTGCCCGGTCTGCTGAAAGACATTGTTGAAAGCGTGGACAGTTGCAGCTTCGTCCGCTGCGGGCTCGATATGTTTTCGCCCTCAAGCCTTGATTTTCAATTGATCTATGAGGTGCATCAGGCCGATCCCGGGGCTGCCATGGACCGCAAGACGCAGATCAACATCCGGATATTGGAAGCCTTTGCCGAAAAAGGCATCGCCTTTGCCTATCCGACACAGACAACGTTTACCGCGGCCCCCGATGGCCGGATGGTCATGCCTTATCACAGCCCCGCACCCGACACGCGCCACGGTTAATCAACCGCGGCGGCGCGCCCGGGCTGTCAGGCGCACCAATGGATGTCGATGGGCTGTTCCGCCTCGGCCAGCACGCGGCCAACCGGCAGGGAAGACAAGGGACCATCCTTGATCGCGCGTTCCAAAAGCACCTTCTTGTCATCCCCGGTCAGCACAATCATCAGCGTCCGGGCCGACAAAATGGCGGCGCGCGTCAATGTCACGCGGGCCACCGGCGCTTCGGCCGGCAGCGGATCTGGCAGCACACCCACGGCGCGGCGCGCCTTGGGCGCGTTCAGGGCATCATCAAGATCGGGGCCAGCAAAAATAGACGCTGTATGGCCGTCCCCCCCCACGCCCAGCCAGACCAGATCCGGCGGCCAATGCAGATCTTGCAAGCGCGCATCTGCGGCATTGCCCGCCGCCTTGTGATCCTTATTCTCGGTCGCAATTGGCAGCACCCGCGCGCCCTTGGGCATGAAGGCACGGGCCAGCACCGCCGCATTGGACAACGGATTGTCCACCGCGACCAGCCGGTCATCGGTCGGGATGATCGTCACATGCTTCCACTTGATCGGCAGCGCGGCCAGCTTTTCATAAATGGGCAGCGGTGTTTTTCCGCCGGGCAGCGCAATCAGCGCCTGGCCACGCGCATCCAGCGCACTTTCAATGATGAAACCGACATCACCGGCCACCGCATCGGCCAGTTCATCCATGTCGTCATAGTCCCACCATTCTGCTTCGATCATTGAAAACTCCCATCGGCAAATGCGCAAAGCCCGGCGATATGGGGGCAAGGCGGCAAGCGCAAGGGCGTTTGCGCCGCACCCAAAGCCGCACGCGGCACGCATGCTGAGGCGGCAAAGCTGTGAAAGAAAGTGCGGGTCACGAAAAATGGTCGTGGATAGCAGCCCAATAGCGAACTGTCTCCAGTAAAAAGTTCAATAATAACAATGGCGTAATAGAATTAACCGTCTGGATTGTAGCCAAGAAATAGGCATGCCCGTGTTAGTGCAGGTAGTGAGAAGGTTCTGTTGCCCTGACTGGCCGGCCCTAACGCAGTAGTTCTGCTACCAACGATGGCTTCTTCTCAATCATGGCTAGCAGCACCTGGGCCGGACCAGTCGGGCGACGCCTGCCATGCTCCCAATTCAGCAATGTGCCCTTGGCTACACCAATGCTCCGGGCGAATGCGCCTTGCGACAGCCCTGTTCTCGCTCTGATGGCGGCGACATCGACGGCAGGCACCTCGACGTGATGGACATTCGAGCCGACATGCTGGCCTTGGGTAAAGGCAAGAGCCTCATTAAGACCCTGCATAATGCTGTCATGTGCGTTCATTGGCTGCCTCCATAGGTATCGACTAGGATCTTGCTTAGCTGGATCGCTGCTGCCTGTTCGGCCTTGGTCAAATTGTCTTTCTCGTTTTTGGCGAACACTGTGACCAGAAATATGGGCATGTGCGTGCCGCCAAAAACGTAGATGGTCCGGTATCCGCCGCTCTTGCCATCGCCTTCGCGGGGGATCCTTACCTTGCGTAGGCCACCGCCCAAAGACACTCCCGCATTCGGGTTTGCCGCGATATAGTTCACAAGAGCGAGGCGTTCGGCCTCGGTCATGATGGCCTTCGCCCGTCGAAGGAACTCGGGCAGCTCCACGACGGTCTGTAAAGTGGTCATGAAGCCTTATTTATACGTCAATGACCCATAAGTCAATGACGTATGGATGGGCGCGCTGTCACCTCATTCCAGCATTACATACCGCCCCAGGCGACGCGATCCGACAAAGATGATTCTACCGTTGTCCCGCAACACCACTATGTCACGTTTCGCGGTTCTCAGCGTGACCTCCCAATGGTTGGCGAGGTCCTCGGCGGTGCATTTCTCATTTCGTGCGACTCGCTCCAGAAACCATTCCTGTCTAGGGTTAAGTTCGGCAAACTCGGGATAATTTATGGTGACATCGATGTCACCATAAATGTCACCAATAATGTCACCATAATCAGCGCCGGTTTCGACCTCTGTGCCCGGTCGATCATCGGTTCCAAGATCAATCCTGGTGGCCACTTGCGGCGTTGGCGGCTGGGCGCTCGCATCGGTAATCAGCTCCAAAACCAGTGCCTGGACGGCCGCCGATTTTGCGAAAAGTCTCATCAAGAAATACCCGCTTGGCCCGGATTCGCCGCTCAGCCAATTCTTGACGCTGCGCTCACTTGCGTTGGTCCAGCCCATGATCGTTTTGACTGATCGATGCGTGTCGCCATGCTCCTCTTTCAAAGCGTCCGCGATCAACTCGGCATAGTCCTTTGGCGACTTCGCCAGCCCCACCCACAGGTGCAACATCTTGCCCTTTTTCGGCAACATCCTCCGTCCTTTCCCCCGTTACATTCGCGTGTGTGCGGAACGGTAGGCAGAGGCGCTGATCGGACTGCAGCTGGTGGACGCCCTGGACTGCTGCGGCGGCTTAATTTGAAAGGGCGTTAGTTGAGCGACTGGCACTACGAGGACGGGGGGAAGCGCCCTGAACAAACAGGGCGCAATGTAAGGGCGGCTGAATATGTCCGTATGTCCACGGACCACCAGAAATACTCGACCGAGAACCAGGCAGATGCGATCCGCCACTACGCCACT
>JBJOJQ010000162.1:0-2997 GCA_046046525.1 Pseudomonadota bacterium | reverse complement strand
CGACCGCGCGGCGTGTTGCAACCAGGATCAGCAGCCGTTCCGCCCGGCGCGCATCATCCAGCGCCTTGCCAGACATGCGGTCTGCCTCTGCCAGTCGGGCCTCAAGGGCGGCCATGCGCAGTTCTGCCTCGCCCAGCGTCAGCGGCGCTTTGGGGGTGACCGCCGGGCCGGAGGATGATGCCGCCGGGGCTGGCAGCACAGATGGTGCTGTGGGACTCAGGCTGTCACCGGGCTGGGATCGCAACAGCGTCCAGGCCAGAATAGCCATCCCGGCAACAAAGGCCGCAACAGCAAAATAGACCAGTCCTTTGAGCGATCCGGTCAGGCGGCTGGCGCTGGGGCGATTGGCGGGCGTGTCAGTCATAAATCTGTCCTGCGCTTTCATGCAGCCCTGCACAAGGGGGCAGCCTGTGCCAGCATGGCATCTGCATCGGGATGGGACGGCCATGAGACAGAGCGCCAGCCCGTCCCTGCGGCTTCGGCGGTCTGCGCGCTGATCGCCACAAGGTCAATCTGGTCGCGGGCCGGGGTGAGGGCGGCCAGTGCGCGCGCCAGGCGCGGAGAATGGGCAAGAACAACGCAGGGGCCCTGCAGCGCGGTGATGAGGGCAGGGTCGGGTGGCAGCGCCTGGGTGCGATAGACGATACGGACATCAATGATGAGGCCAGGGTGCGCCACCGGCTTGTGCGGATCCCCGGCCAGATGCAACACCCGCGTCATCCCCTGTTGCACGGCACGCGCGGCCAATCCCGCGCCATCGCTGTTCCCAATGATCACGCTGTCAAACCCAGCCGCGCGTGCCGCCTCTGCACTGGCAGGCCCAACGGCGAGGACAGGCCACGCCCGCAAGGCTGTCAGCTGACCCCCGGCATAGCGTAAAGCATTCGCACTGGTGATGAAGAGTGCATCATAAGATATTGATTTATCGTAATTCCATTCAACTCCCTGACAATCAAGCAAGGGACTGGCGATGACGGTAAGGCCCAGCGATCGGGCGGCCTGCGCGGTTGCCGCATTGCCCGGTTCGGGCCGTGCGATGAGGAGTGGCTTCACCCGAAAACGGCCCTGAGTTCGGGCGCAGCACGATCCAGCAACTGTCGAGCAAGCGCCACCGGGTCATCGCTTTCCCCCTGTTCGTGCATCCGGCCATCTTCAGTCAGGATTTCCCCCCGCAGGCGCAACTGGCCATCCTCCATGCGGGCAAGGGCCGCGACCGGGGAATGGCAGTCCGCCGTCAGCGTTGCCAGAAAGGTCCGTTCTGCGATGACACAGGCAAAGGTCGGTGCGTGATTAATGGCCGCAAGGGCAGGCGCGACGCGGGCATCGCCGGCACGCATTTCAATGCCGATGGCGCCCTGGGCCGGGGCGGGCAGCATCTCTGTGTCGGCAATCGCCGTGCCGACATCGCTCAGGCCCAGTCGGTCGAGGCCGGCCGCGGCAAGAAGCGTGGCATCGGCATCCCGCGCATCGAGTTTGGCCAGCCGAGTCGCCACATTGCCGCGGAACAACACAATTTGCAGGTCCGGGCGCAGCCGGCGCAGCTGTGCCGTGCGCCGGGGTGAACTTGTGCCAACCCGCGCGCCTTGGGGCAGATCAGACAGGCTGGCCGCGCCGATCAGGCGATCCCGCACGTCTGCACGGGGAAGCATGGCGATAATCTCCAGCTCTGGCGGGCGGATGGTTTCAACATCCTTCATCGAATGGACCGCAAAGTCGATCTCACCTTCAAACAAGGCGCGGTCCAGTTCCTTGGTCCACAACGCCTTGCCGCCGACTTCGGCCAGGGGACGATCCAGTATCTTGTCTCCGCTGGCTGTCATGGCGACGATTTCAACGCGATCCGGCGTCCAGCCATGCGCCAAAAGCAACGCGTTTCGGACCATTTCGGCCTGCGCAAGCGCCAAAGGAGAGGCGCGGGTTCCCAATTTCAATATCGTCATGGTCATGGTGGCGCTTGTGCTAGCCGCGTGCGCGGCTAGAGGAAAGGCCAATGGCACTTATCCTGGGTCTGGAATCGAGCTGCGACGAAACGGCAGCGGCGCTCATCACGAGCGACCGCCAGATTTTGGCGCATTGTTTGGCGACGCAAGAGGCGCAGCATCGCCCCTTTGGCGGCGTTGTGCCAGAAATTGCGGCGCGCGCGCATGTGGAGGTGATGACGCCACTTGTTGCCCAGGCTTTGGCGGACGCCGGAGTGACGCTGGCGGATGTTGATGCCATCGCCGCCACCGCAGGTCCCGGCCTTATTGGCGGGGTGATGGTGGGTCTGGTGACGGGCAAGGCCCTGGCCCATGCGGCGCAAAAACCGTTGATCGCGGTCAATCATCTCGAAGGCCATGCGTTGAGCCCGCGGCTCGCGGATGCCGGCTTGCATTTCCCTTATCTGTTGCTGCTGGTGTCGGGCGGGCATTGCCAGCTTTTGTTGGTCGAAGGCGTCGGCCAATATCGCCGCCTTGCAACCACCATTGATGACGCGGCAGGCGAAGCCTTTGACAAAACGGCGAAATTGCTGGGTCTTGGATTTCCGGGGGGACCAGCTGTTGAGCAGGCGGCCCGGCTGGGTCATCCCAAGGCGGTGCCCTTGCCCCGACCATTGCTTGGGGCGCGGGAGCCGCATTTTTCCTTTGCCGGTTTGAAAAGTGCCGTGCTGCGTGCGCGCGATGCGGGCATCCACCGCCCGGAAGATATCGCCGCTGCGTTTCAGCAAGCGGTTGTCGATTGCCTGTTGGACCGGACACAAAGAGCGATAGAGGTTGCGGATGGCGCAACCGCGCTGGTTGTCGCCGGCGGCGTGGCTGCCAATCAGACGATCCGATCCGCGCTGGAGGCTTTGGCGGCGCGCCATGCGCTGCCCTTTTTCGCGCCGCCCCTGTGGCTTTGTACGGATAATGCCGCCATGATCGCCTGGGCCGGGGCAGAACGTTTTGCAGCCGGGCTAACGGATCCGCTGGATGTCGCCGCACGGCCGCGCTGGCCGCTTGATCCCGATGCGGAAAA
>JBJOJQ010000154.1:0-3291 GCA_046046525.1 Pseudomonadota bacterium | reverse complement strand
GGGGATGATCTTGTCCGCGCCAAGCTGATGAACCTGTCGATCAGTTGCGATCACCGCGTTGTCGATGGGTGGGATGCGGCCAGCTTTGTTCAGGCGATCAAGACGCTGCTGGAAACGCCGGTGCTGCTTCTTGCCGATTAAGGCCCGGCGCGATCAGGAAACCAGCGCCAGCCTTGGCCCATCGGCCGCGGACAGAGTGACGCTCTCCACCCCAGAAATGGCCTCAATCCGCGCAGCCAATTCGGCATCCAGCGCAAAGGCACGGCCAAGCCGAACCGAGGCCCGGCCACCTGTATCGAGCGCAATCTCCAGGATCACTTCCCCGCGGCCGCCGCTCTCCGCGCTGAGCAGCGCCGCCAACGGGGCAATGGTCGCCATTTGAGACGTCCGCACAACGGCTTTCAAGCGGCTATTCGCCGCCAGCCCGTCCATGGGCTGAATCCGCTTCACGGTGATGCGCGGCGTTTCATCGCCCGGCTGGCGATCCAGTTCCACCGTCAACAGACCGCACATATTCTCCTTTGCGGCCTCTTCCAGCTCTTTGGCGGTCAGCTCATCAAAGCAGCTGGCAATAAACTGCCCCGTCGGGTCAGACATCGCGCAATTGGCATAGCGGCGCCCGCGCGCTGAGGTCCGCCAGCGGACATCCTCGATAAGAACAGCCATCACCGCGCCGGTGCGCGCGCCATCGGCAGGCGCGGGTTGGGCGCATAAGGCGGCGTAGGTGCGTGCGCCATGGGCTGTTGCAACATGGCGATACCGATCGACCGGATGGGCCGAGAAATAAAACCCAAAGGCTTCGCGTTCCTGCGCCATACGATCGGCAAGCGACCAATGGGCATTGGCCGGCAATTTGATGTGCTCCACCTTGTGCTCATCGCCGCCAAACAGGCCACCCTGCCCGCTGGCCCGCGCGGCATCGGCAGAGGCCGCGACCGCCAAAATCGTTTCGGCAAGCGCATGAACCCCAGCGCGATTCGGCTCTAGCGCGTCAAATGCCCCGGCAGAGGCCAGGCTTTCAATCTGACGGCGGTTGAGCAGGCGCGGATTGATGCGATCGGCAAAATCATCAAGCGATGTGAACAGCCCCTTGGTGGTCCGTTGCTCCACCACTTGTTCCATCGCGCCTTCGCCAACGCCCTTGAGCGCGCCCAGAGCATAGCGGACGGCCAGCCCATCCTCGATCGGCTGCACCTCAAAATCAGCGCCGCTCTGATTGATGCAGGGCGCAAGCGAGGCCACGCCCAGACGGCGCATATCATCCATGAACACCGACAGTTTTTCGGTGTTCGAGATATCAAAACTCATGGATGCGGCAAAGAAATCCGCCGGGTAATGCGCCTTCAGCCAGGCCGTGTGATACGCCAGCAGGGCATAGGCAGCGGCGTGGGATTTATTAAACCCATAGCCTGCAAATTTATCAATCAAGTCAAACAGTTCATTCGCCTTAACGGCATCGATCCCGTGATGTTCAGCACAGCCTTTGACAAAGGTTTCGCGCTGCGCATCCATTTCAGACTTGATCTTTTTACCCATGGCGCGGCGCAACATGTCTGCGCCACCCAGTGTATAGCCGGCCAGGATCTGGGCGGCCTGCATCACCTGTTCCTGATAGACGAAGATGCCATAGGTTTCCGCCAGCACCTCTTCGAGCAGCGGATGCGGATATTCAATCGGCACCCGCCCATTTTTCCGGTCCCCAAACAAGGGAATATTGTCCATCGGGCCAGGCCGATAGAGCGATACGAGCGCGATGATATCCCCAAAATTGGATGGCCGAACAGCGGCCAGCGTGCGGCGCATGCCTTCAGATTCCAGCTGGAACACGCCAACCGTGTCGCCCTTTTGCAAAAGTGCATAGACACCCGGATCATCCCAGCCCAGCGTTTCAAGATTGGGCCGGGCCGCGGTGCGCCGTTCAATCAAATCCAGCGCCCGCTGGATCACCGACAGCGTCTTCAGCCCCAGAAAGTCGAACTTTACCAGCCCTGCGCCTTCAACATATTTCATGTCGAATTGTGTCACCGGCATATCGGAACGCGGATCGCGATAGAGCGGGACAAGACGGTCAAGCGGTCGATCCCCAATGACCACGCCAGCCGCGTGGGTGGAGCTGTGCCGCGGCAGGCCTTCCAGCTTCATCGCAAGATCGAACAACTGCCGCACTTGCGGATCGCCCTTATACTCCGCCGCCAGCTCTGACACGCCATTGAGCGCGCGGTCGAGCGTCCAGGGATCCGTCGGCAAATTGGGCACCAGCTTGGCCAGCCGGTCGATATGGCCATAGCTCATTTGCAGCACACGGCCGGTATCCTTGAGCACGGCACGCGCTTTCATCGTCCCAAAGGTGATGATCTGCGCCACATGGTCGCTGCCATATTTTTGCTGCACATAGCGGATCACTTCGCCGCGCCGTGTTTCGCAGAAATCGATATCGAAGTCCGGCATCGACACGCGTTCGGGATTGAGGAAGCGTTCGAACAATAGGCCAAGTTTGATGGGATCAAGGTCCGTAATCGTCAGCGCCCAGGCCACGACCGAGCCAGCCCCCGAACCACGGCCCGGGCCAACCGCAATGCCCTGTTCCTTGGCCCATTTGATGAAATCAGCAACGATCAGGAAATAGCCGGGAAAGCCCATCTGGATGATCACATTGAGTTCAAATTCCAGACGTTCAAAATAGGCGTCCCGATCAGCATCGGGGATGAGTTTTAGCCGGTTGTCGAGCCCGGCGCGGGCATCAGTGCGGAGCTGATCTGCCTCGCCCGCCTTGTCCCCAACCGTGGGCAGAATCGGATCACGCTTGGGCGCCATGACGGCGCAGCGCTGCGCCACGACCAGGCTATTCGCCAAGGCTTCGGGCAGATCCTCAAACAGGCGCTGCATGTCCCGGGCTGGCTTCATCCAGGCATCGGGGGAGCTTTTGGCCCGATCTGCGCTGTCGATATAGGCGCTGGCGGCAATGCACAGCATGGCATCATGCGCGGGATGAAAATCCGCCTCGGCATAACAGGCCGGGTTGGTCGCCACGAGCGGCAGGTCCAGCGCATAGGCCAGATCCAAGAGCGCGGCTTCCGAAGCGCCCTCAACCGGGTCCAGCCGGCGGGACACCTCGACGTAAAGGCGGCCAGGGAATGTCTCCATGAGCTTGCGCGCATAGGCCTCTGCCGCGGCTGGCTGTTCTTCGGCCAGCAACCGGCACAGCGCCCCTTCCCCGCCAGCGGTCAGCGCCAGCAACGCATCGCTATGGGCAACCAGCTTATCCCAGCTGACATGCGGCGGCTCTTCCAG
>JBJOJQ010000153.1:0-9070 GCA_046046525.1 Pseudomonadota bacterium | reverse complement strand
ATTGAGGTTCGAATCCTCACGGGGCATCCACATTTCCCAAATCATCCTGTCGCGTGCCCACCCGGGTGGACCCTGGCCTGGCCTTGCGGGTCTCAGCCCGACCGGCAGATCTGCCAGTTTTAGCGCGATCTGGCGGGCAAGCCGCTGCGGAACCACAAGAGCAGCAGGATCGCCAGGGCCTCGATCACGATCGGCGGCATCACCAGGGCGGGTGCACCATCCAGCCCCAGGCTGATGAACCGCCCGGTAATCGCCACGCAGACAAACAGCAGCACGACATTGGTCCAGGCCCGGCTTTGGCGCAGGGCTGCGACCAGCATCGCCAGGCCCATGCCGCCGAACAGCCCGGCAATATCGGCGCGCACCGTTGCACGGCCCACCAGACCCGCCCCCAAATCGGTCGGTGCAAGGCCAAGTTTGGGCAACAGGGCATCGATGCCAAACCACAGGCCCAATGCGACGCCAATGGACGCAAGGCCAGACAGGGTGACAAGTGCACGCGCAAGGCTTTTCATAGGCTTAATCCTCTCTTTTCGGGGCATGTCTGCCACACACAGGGGTCAGATGCAAAACCCCGAGGCCCCGTGCCGATTTTTCCCGGAATGCGGCTGGAAAGCCCGTCGCGGATCGCCTAGATGGGCCGCCTATGGCACGACGACCAACCCGCAGCACCGATTGGGGCTTTCCCCGCTGGCGTGGCTATGGCGCAGAGCGCGAAACCGTGAAGGTCCGGCTGTGTGACCGGCATGGCTGTGACTTGCCGGGGGATTGCCCCGCGCCCAAGGCGCCCAACAGCCCGGAACGTTGGTGGTTCTGTGCCGAACATGCCGGGGAATATAACCGCAACTGGGATTATTTTGCCGGTCTGACGGCCGAAGAGGCGGCGGCGCGCGCCGCAGAGGAAGAACGCGACGCCTCGGGCTATCAACAATCCAAACATTATGGCTGGGGCGGCCCCGGCGATGGTTCGCGCAGTCGCGATGAAATGCGCGCGCTCGAGGTCCTGGGTCTGGGCAGCGATGATGATTTTGAGGCTGTGCGCGCCGCCTGGCGGCGGCTCGCCAAGGAAAATCACCCTGATGTCAAACCGGGCGATGCCGAGGCGGCAGACCGGTTTCAAAAGATTCAGGCCGCCTATGATCTGTTAAAGGCGGCTGAGGACCGGCGGCTGGCGCTGTAACGCGGCCCGCGGGCGCTATTCGTCCAGACTGTCGGGCAAAGGCGGTTTGCCGGAAATCAGCTCGGCCACGGCTTCGCTTTCCTCAAAGCTGGCAAAGCCCGTCAGTTCCACCATGCCATCGGCCACAGCTTCCCGCAGAACCGGGGCTGTCAGCGCCCGGCCATCCAGGCTGACGGGCAGAGCTTGGCCAATCAACGCCGCCGTCAGGCGTTGCAACTTGGCATGGGCCGTGTCGGCCAAGGTGATCAGCACGGCAGGTTCCCCGGCCAGTGAGGCGGTGCCACGGGCATCCAGCACCTCGGCCTGGGCAAAGGGCGTGTTTGCAATGCGAAAATCCCGTTCGGCCAGGGCCGGGCTGGCCAGCAGCATTGTGGCGATCAAGGCAAGTGGCGTGGCCAGCAAACGCACCATGGAACCTCCTATGTCAGGCCTGTCCAGCGATCATCCAGGCATCATGATCCGGATATGCGCCTCTGTTTTGCCATATTCGCAGGCTTTCTTTGTCCTGCCAAGATGAAGAGACGATCCCATGACTGCAAAATATTCCTTGCTGTGCGCGCTTGCTGCTTTTGTCAGCCACGGCCCATTGGCGGCGGCACAGGACCAACCAGCGCCGCGATCGGCTGATTTTTATGGTGCACGTCCCGCGATGGCTGTGGGCGCGCAGATTCGCCTGCCCCTTGGTGCCATGTCGGCCCGCCGGACGGACGTGGCGACGCTGAACCTTGGCCCAATGGTCGCAGCGCATGGCCGTGTCGTGAATGTCGGTCTGGCGCGCCTTTCGGTGTCGCGCGACGTCCCGATGCGTTTCAGCCTGGCTGGCCTGCCTGCATCCGCCGCGTCATCTGATGCCGAACACCATGTTGCGTCAGAGGGCAAAGGCGGGCCCAGTGGCGCCGGATGGGTGGCCATTGCCCTGGGGGCGGTTGTTTTGACGGGTGGCGCTGCGCTCTTGATCACCGCGCGCAACGTTCAGGATGAATAATCAGCTGGCGTAACGCGCCGCGGTCTCGCGGATCAGGGCAATCATGTTCGGAATGCCCTGTGTCCGGTTGGACGATAATTGGTTGCGCAGGTCAAAAGGCATGAGTGCGGCGTCAATGTCGGTCGCCAGAATTTCGGCCGGCGTTCGGTTCTGCACGGTTTTAAGGACCAGTGCGATAATGCCCTTGGTGATGGCCGCATTGCTATCGGCCAGAAAATGCAGCCGGCCATCCTCTTGGGCCATGGGATAGACCCAGACACTCGCAGAACAGCCGCGCACCAGCGTCGCATCGGTTTTCAGGGGATCTGGCATCGGCTCCAGCGCACGACCAAGGTCGATCAGCAGGCGGTAACGATCATCGGGGTCGAGGATTTCATAATCCTCCTGAAGCGCACTCAGGCTGGTCATCATGCCTCATCAAGGGTTTGGATCAAAAGCTTGTCGATCTTGCGGCCGTCCATATCGACAACCTCGAAACGATAGCCTTGTTCTGCAAAAAATTCGCCCGTGTCTGGGATGCGCTTTAACCGATCCAGCACAAAGCCAGCGACCGTCGCATAATCCCGGTCCTCTTCAAGGTCGAGGCCAAGGCGTTCAGCCAGACTATCGGCGGTCGCCCAGCCGGCAACAAGCAGGCTGCCATCGTCGCGCGTGACAATTGGGGGCTCGTCTTCGGCATCCTGATCCGAGGCAAAGTCGCCCGCAATCGCCGATAATAGATCAGCGGGCGTCACAATGCCTTCGAAATGGCCATATTCGTCATGCACCAGCGCGATGGGCACATCGGCATGGCGCAGCGCCTCCAGCGCGTCCATGGCATCGACCTGATCGGGCACAATCGGCGCGCGTTTCATCAATTGCCGCAGGTCCAGCTTACGGCCGGTCAGCTCCGCAGCCAGCAGGTCGCGCGCGCCAACCACGCCCACAATCTCATCCACCGATCCGCGCGCCACCAATAAGCGACTATGCGGGGAGGCGAGGACGGCCTGATGCACGGCCTTGGCATCTGCCTTTTCATCGATCCAGTCGATTTCGGTGCGCGGGGTCATCACTTCGCGCACGGGGCGATCGGCCAGCCGCACCACGCCCGAAATAATCGCGCGTTCGCTTTCCTCAATTACCCCGGATTTCGAGGCCTCAGCGACAATCAGGTGCAATTCTTCTGCGGTGACATGTGATTCGGATTCGCGGTTCAGGCCAATCAGACGGAAAATCAGCGCGCTTGTCCGGTCGAGCAGCCAGACAAGCGGGGCGGTCATCTTTGACAGCACCACCATCGGTACAGCCATCACAACGGCAATGGGTTCTGGCGCGCGCAGGGCGAATTGCTTGGGCACCAATTCGCCAATGATCAACGAGGCAAAGGTCGTCAGCCCGACAACCAGCGCAAAGGATATGTCATCAGCCCAATCGCCCGGAATGCCGATCAGCAACAGGCGTTCGGCCACCGGTGTGCCCAGGCTGGCGCCCGAATAGGCGCCGGCGATAATGCCGATCAGGGTGATCCCGATCTGGACCGTGGACAGGAAGCGGCCGGGGTCGGAGGCGAGCTGGATCGCGGTTTGTGCGCCCTTGATCTGGCTTTTGCGGGTAATGGCCTCCAGCCGCGCCCGCCGTGCCGACACAATCGCCAGTTCGGACATCGCGAACACGCCGTTTAAGGCAATCATGCCGAGGATGATAACAACATCGCCCCAGGGAAAGGGCGTGAGATGGGAAGTGAGGGCGTCAGCCATAGCTGGTCTGCTTATGGCAGATAGTGGTCAGGACACTCAAGCATATCGCAAAGACTTATCGCCGACTGGCAAAAAAGCTGCGCAACATCGCTGTCGCGCGCGCCGCACCCAGGCCGGAATAGACCTCTGGTCGGTGGTGACAGGTGGGCTGTGAGAAGAAACAGGGGCCATGATCCACCCCGCCGCCCTTGGGATCTGGTGCCGCATAATAGACGCGGGTGATTCGGGCATGGGCGATGGCGCCGGCACACATGGCACAGGGTTCAAGGCTGACCCACAGGTCACAGCCGTCGAGTCGTTCGCTGCCCAAGATCTGTGCCGCCTGCCGGATCACCTCTATTTCGGCATGCGCGGTTGGATCATGGCGGGCCCGCATGGCGTTCGCGGCAGCCGCGATTTCCACGCCATCCTTCATGATAACGGCGCCCACCGGGACTTCTCCGGCATCAGCTGCGGCTTGCGCCAAGGCCAGGGCGCGGTGCATAGGGGCGGGCAAGGGAATCGACATAACCCGCTTTAACCCGAGGCTTCGGGTTGACGGAAGCCGCTTCGACGGTTAGTGGCGCAGCCTTTCCGAATTACATGATTCATTTTCAGGACGAACAGACATGTCGCGCATTTGCGAACTGACCGGCAAGGGCCGCCAAGTGGGTCACAATGTATCCCACGCGAACAACAAGACGAAGCGGACCTTCCTGCCGAATCTGCAGAACGTCACGCTCATTTCCGAATCGCTTGAAAAGAGCGTGCGCCTGCGCGTCTCGACGCATGGCCTGCGTTCGGTTGAGCATGTCGGCGGCCTCGACAACTGGCTGCTCAAGACATCGGACGAAAAGCTGAGCCTGAAGGCGCGTCGCCTGAAGCGCGAAGTCGCCAAGAAGGCGGTTGCAGCCTAAGTCCTTGCGGCTTTTCCGGACAATGTGCCGGAACGCCAAGATATTCTGAAAAAGAGGCGATCCAGATATGGGTTTGCCTCTTTTTCTGTGTCTGGTCCATTTGTCTGCGCCAAAACTATATCATGCCGAACACAGGCGTTCAGCTTCCAGCCAGCTTTCCTGCGTCATGAAATGGCCTCACGTCAGCCCCTTATGCGGCTGGCGCAGCGGAGGAGACAGCACATGACCAGACGCCTTTTGACCTGCAGCGCCATTTTATCGCTGGCCATGGTTGGCCTGGTTCCCGCCACACCAGCGCTGGCGCATGATCGCGACTGGGACGGCTATGATCAGCACCAGTCCTATCATGGCGATCGTTATGCGCGCCGTGGCTATGATGACCGGGCATATCGCAGCGATCGGTCTAATCGCGGGGATCGGGGCTATCGCTACCGGGGCAACCGCTCACGGTGCGGCAATGGAACAACCGGCCTGATTGTCGGCGGCGTTGTCGGCGGGCTGCTTGGCCGTGCCGTTGTCGGGGATCATGGCGACCGCACAGCGGGCCTGATCGTTGGCGGCGGTGCCGGTGCCCTGGCGGGTCGCGCCATCGACAAGTCGGACGATCGCTGCCGCCGTTAAGGCGCGGCGGGTGCCGATGACATCGGCCCGGCCAGCATGGCCGGGTCGATCCGGTCCTGGGCCCAGCGCATCCCCCAGTGCAGATGCGGCCCGGTTGCCCGGCCCGTCATGCCAACAGCGCCGATTGTCTGCCCCTGGCGCACCACATCACCCACAGCGACATCAATGCGCGACAGGTGCAAAAAGGCGCTGTTCAGCCCCATACCATGATCCAGCATCAGCAAATGGCCCTCCAGCGTGAAGGGGCTTTGCGCGGCCAGCACAACCACGCCATCGGCCGGGGCTATCACGGGCCGGCCTGTGCCCGCCGCGACATCAACGCCATTATGCGGCACACCCGGTTCCCCGGCATAGATGCGCTGTGATCCAAACAGCCCCGAAATCCGGCCCTGTGCCGGCCAGATAAAGCGTTGCCGCCACCCGGCACTGGAAGAGGCCACCCGGCGGGCCGCCTCAATCTGGGCGATCTCGGCCGGACGGCGCGCCAAAAACTCTGCCGAAGGCTGCGACACGCGGGGCAGCGTCGGCAGGTTTTCGGTTCGCCAGGTCCGCGCCGCGACTGCGATGGGTAAGGTCAGGGTCTGGCCATCATCCAAAACAGCCTCAAGCCGCGCCTGTGCCGGGGCATCGCGGCCAAAGCCGATGGCAAAGCGCCCATCGGCGTCAAAGCGTATCTCCTGACCGTTGAACAGCAGGCGCCGGGTGGTGCTGGGTGTCCAGCCCAGCACATAGCCGCCCTGTTGGGCGGCCCCATCCAGCCGCAGCGACCCGGTCTGGGCGCTGGCTGGATGTGCCTTGGGTGCAGTGCCCGCCCAGCTGGCCCCTGTCAGCCAGAGGCAAATCAGGCCAAGCCAGGCAGCCGCACGCCTCATTCCTCGATGGCGGCCTTTGCGGCAATTTCCGCTGTGGCATAGGGTTCTTGCCGGGTCACGCTCCAGTAACGCAACGCCTCCAGCGGGATGGCGGCGCCAGATTTGGCGCACACAACATGATCGCCCTGTGCCAGAACACGAAAGCCATTGGCCATATACATCAGTCTTGCCGGGCGACCTTGCGACATCAACATGCAACTTCCTTTTTCAGAACAGATCGGGCTGTTCGGGCTTTGGCCTGTCATACGGGCCGCGCGGCCCCTGCTCAACCCGTGCGTCAACCGCCCCGTCAGAGAAATGCAGTCGAACGGCGCCGGCGGCCTTTGCCTGCGCTGCACTGGTGATGGTGCCGCCAATTGTGCGTTCAATCCGCGCATAGCCGCGTTCCAAGACGCGATCGGGGTTCAGTGACGTGGCCACGCGCCACAGCTGGCCCAGCCGCGCGCGCGCATGATCTATCTTTTGTGTCAAAATCGCTGGCCGCAAGGCGCCTGAGGCGCGGGCCAGATCGCCCCGGGCATCCGCCACCACCAGCGACAGCCCGCGCCGCAACCGATCCCCCAGATCATCCACCCGCTGGCTGTGGGGGCCCAGCAGCGTGTCTGGCGTGGGCAGGCGGCGGGCCGTGGCCTCCAGCCGTTCCCCGGCGCGGTCGCGATAGCGTTGCACACAGCGCAGCGATCGCCCGCCCAGCGTCTGCAACCCGGCCAGTAACTCCGCACGGACCGGCACCGCCATTTCGGCAGCGGCCGTGGGGGTGGGGGCGCGCACATCTGCTGCAAAATCGCATAGGGTGGTATCCGTTTCATGCCCAACGGCAGAGATCACGGGGATAGAGCAGGTCGCCACGGCGCGAACGACGATTTCCTCGTTAAAGCCCCATAGGTCCTCAATCGATCCTCCGCCCCGTGCAACGATGATCAAATCGGGGCGGTCGGCGCCTTGCATCGCTGAAAAGCCGTTGACGGCCGCGGCCACCTGCTCTGCTGAACCGTGCCCCTGCACCAGCACGGGCCACACGATCACGCGCGTCGGGCAGCGATCAGCAAGGCGATGAAGAATATCCCGAATCACCGCCCCGGTCGGCGATGTCACAACGCCGATCGTGCGGGGCAAAAAGGGCAGGCGGCGCTTGCGTTCGGGCGCGAACAGCCCTTCGGTGGCCAGCCGGGCCTTTAACCGTTCCAGAAGGGCGAGCAACGCGCCCTCCCCGGCAATTTCCATGCTCTCGACGATGATCTGATATTTGGACCGGCCGGGGAAGGTCGTCAGCTTGCCCGATGCAATCACCTCCACGCCATCTTGCGGCTGAAAGGCAAGGCGCAGCGCGCTGCCTTTCCACATCAGCGCGTCCATGACAGCTTGTTCATCCTTCAGCGCGAAATAAAGATGGCCAGACGCCGCGCGCTTGAACCCGGACACCTCGCCCCGGATGCGGACATGGGAAAAGCCTTGTTCAACATGACGTTTCAGCGCGGCAGAAATTTCGCTGACCGACAGCGCGCCTGCATTGTCGCCCGCGCGTTCGCCCGCTAACAGGCCCATCTGGCCTTCGGGCGCGTCAATTGGGGGCATTGGGTCCGACATGAACATCCTTCTGATCGGTAGCGGCGGCCGCGAACATGCGCTGGCTTGGAAACTCACGCAATCGCCTCTTTGCGATACACTTTACGCGGTTCCGGGCAACCCCGGCATTGCCGCCTGCGCCACCTGTCTGGCGTTGGATGTGACCGATCATGAAGCCGTCATTGCCTGTGTCCGGGAAAAGGGCGTGGGTCTTGTCGTAATTGGTCCAGAAGCGCCGCTGGTCGATGGCCTTGCAGATAGCCTGCGCGCCTTTGGCACGCCGGTCTTTGGCCCCAGCGCCAGCGCGGCGCGGCTGGAAGGGTCAAAGGGCTTTACCAAGGATTTGTGCATGCGGGCCGGCATCCCGACAGCCGCTTATGCGCGCCATGCCGATAAGGCGGCCGCCTTGGCCGATCTGGGGCGGTTTGGCCTGCCGGTGGTCATCAAGGCGGATGGACTGGCGGCCGGCAAGGGCGTCATCATTGCCGAGACAGCGGCCGAGGCCAGCGCCGCGATTGAGGACATGTTTGACGGCAGCTTTGGGGCCGCTGGCGCAGAAGTTGTGCTGGAAGAATTCATGCGTGGGGAAGAGGCCAGCTTTTTCGCGCTGACCGATGGCCGCAGCGTGGTGCCTTTTGGATCGGCGCAGGATCATAAGCGCGTGGGCGATGGCGATACGGGCCCCAATACCGGGGGCATGGGCGCCTATTCGCCGGCCCCGGTCCTCACCCCGGCCCTGGAAGCGCAGGTGATGCGGGAGATTATCGAACCAACGGTCAAGACCATGGCGGCCGAGGGCAATCCCTATTCAGGCGTGCTCTATGCCGGGCTGATGCTGACGGCCGAGGGGCCAAAGCTCATCGAATATAATTGCCGTTTTGGCGACCCGGAATGCCAGGTACTCATGACGCGCTTTGACGGGGATCTGGTTGCCCTGCTGGCGGCCATTGCCGATGGTGCGCTGGCAGAGGCCGACACACCGGAATTTTCAAGCGATGCGGCGCTCACCATTGTGATGGCGGCCCGCGGCTATCCCGGAACACCGGAAAAGGGCGGCGTGATCCATCTGCCCGACACACCCGATGCGATGATCTTTCATGCCGGGACCGCATTGAAAGACGGGCAGCTGATTGCCAATGGCGGCCGGGTTCTGAATGTCACCGCACGGGGCAAAACCGTCACCGAAGCACAGGCCCGCGCCTATGCCGCGGTCG
>JBJOJQ010000128.1:0-7218 GCA_046046525.1 Pseudomonadota bacterium | reverse complement strand
GGTTGCCCGATTTCTATCGCAAGACTTTCGGCCTTTCGACCGAGGAACTGGCTGTACCTCTCGCAATTGCTTTTCTGGGATCGGGCGGCGGTGCACTTTTTGCAGGTTGGATATCCACCCGCCTTCTGGAAAACGGCTGGAGCGTCAACCGCGTGCGTAAGACAGTGATGCTGGTATCCGCGCTGATCGTGACGCCGCTGCCCTTCGTGCTCAGTCTCGATTCCTTCTGGCCGGTTGCGATCATGATGGGCGTCGTCATGGCCGGGCATCAGGGCTTTTCGCTCTCGATTTTCTCAACCATCACCGATGTCGTGCCTCGGGCCAAGGTCGGCCGTGTGACGGCGTTCGGTGCATTCATGGGCAATATGGGCGGAGCGCTGATCCAACTGGTGACGGGCGCCGTTTTGGCTGCAGGACTGGGCTTTACCCCCTTATTCCTGTTCGCCGCAGTCTCCTACCTGCTGGCGCTTGCTTGGTTGCACCTGTTGTTGCCGGAAATCCGGCGCAGCTAACACCATCCCCATTTGACGCACGGGTCGAGCGGCCAATGCTTGACCCGTTCCCGATTTCGCACATAATGGAACATATAGTGAACAATTGTGCGATTCGAATCCATGCTGGCAATCCATTCCCTCGGGCTAAGCCCCCCTTCCCCCTTGCGCCGCCATGCAACTGGGGTCCCGTCGGTTGATGCCGCGCTTGCGGGCGGGATTGCTTATGGCCGGGTGCATGAAATCCATGCGGCTGAGGCAGATGATCTGGCAGGCGCAGCCGGCTTTGCCGCCATAGTTGCAGGCGCAATGGCCATTGGAGAGGCACAGGATTCGCCCCGGCCATTGCTCTGGCTGAGAACGGCAAAGGCCGCACGGGCCGCCGGAATGATCCAGGGTGAAGGCTGGCGCGATCTGGGCGGCACCCCCAATAATTGCCTGTTCGTCCTCACCCGTGATGCAAAGCAGTTGCTACGCGCCACCGTCGATGCCCTGCGCAGCGGCAGCATAGGCGCGCTGATCGCCGAGACCGTCGGCAATCTGCCCGAACTTGATCTGACCGCCAGCCGACGCCTTTCACTGGCCGCCGAAAAATCCGGGATCGCGCTGTTCTTGCTACGCGGCGATGGAGGGGCAAACCCCAGCGCGGCCGAAACCCGCTGGCGGGTGGCCGCAGCACCTTCGCGCGCCCTGCCTGCACAGGCCCCGGGCGCACCTGTTTTTGACCTTGAATTATTGCGCCAGCGATCAGGCCCTTCGGGCATGCGCTGGCAATTGGAGTGGGACCGTGACCGGGGTATTTTCATCGACGCGGCGACAGCTGGCACTCTGGTTTCCGCACCTGTCCGCAGACCGTCTGCGGCAGCAGGAACCAACCCTGCTCGCTTCGGCCAACGCGCAGCCTGACTCCGCCCAAACGCCGCCTGTCGTCTTTGTCGCCAAGGCGAAGAACGCGCTGCGGCTGGCGGCAGTAGATGCACGCGGACAGGATCTGGGTCTTACCCCCGGCATGGCGCTTGCCGATGCGCGGGCCCGCATTCCCGATCTGATTGCGGTTGAGGCAGACGATGCAGCGGATCGGCACTGGCTCGACCTGCTGGCCCATTCGTGCATCGCCTTTTCCCCGCATGTGGTGCCGCACGCACCCGACGCCATCTGCATCGACATCAAGGGGTGCGAGCATCTGTTCGGCGGCGAAGCGGCGCTGTGCGACGCGGTTGCAACGCATATGGACGCCCGCGGCATGACCCTGCGCATGGCCTGTGCGGCAACGGCAGAGGCGGCGCTTGCGCTTGCCCGCCATGCACCTTTGCCGGTCAGTGACGAGGCCAAGGCGATCCGTGCTCTGCCGGTGGTGGCGCTAGGGCTTGGTGATGAAGCGACGCTGGCGCTGCTGCGCGCGGGCCTCAAGACCGTGGGTGAGGTAGCCGGCAGACCACGGGCCACGATCGCCGCGCGTTTCGGGATTGAGGCGGTGCATGCGATCGAATGGCTTCTGGGTGAGGAAGAGCGGCCCGGCACCCCTTTGCAGCAGGAAAGACCTTTGCATTTCGAACGGCGCTTTGCAGAGCCTGTGGCGCATGAACGTGCGGTCGCAGCGGCCTTCGCCGAATTGATCGCCGAGGCCGGAGCAGCCATGGAAAAGCGGGGCCTAGGCGGACGCCGTTTCGTTCTGGTTTTCGATCGCAGTGACGGCAAGAAACGAAAACTCGAAATTGCGACAGGCGCACCCACACGCGATCCCGCGCCGCTGCTCAGGCTGTTTGACGAACGCATTGCCGCCCTGTCCGATCCGCTTGATCCGGGCTTTGGTTATGACCGGATCGAACTGCATGTAGTGCAAAGCGACCCGCTTTCCCCGGTACAGCAAGGTTTTGACGGGGAGGAACAGACAACAGGCGCGCTTTCCGAACTGATAGACCGGCTGAGCACCCGGCTTGATCCCGGCGCGGTGCGTCGGCTTGTTCCGCGTGACAGCCATATTCCCGAACAGGCGCAGCTTGCTTTGCCCGCGGTCGAGGCGCGCACACCTGCCCCCTGGCCTTCCCCGTCTGCGGGAGAGCCGCCGCTGCGTCCGCTCTTTCTCTTCGATCCGCCACAAGCGGTGGAGGTGATTGCCGAAGTGCCAGACGGCCCGCCGCACCGTTTCCGCTGGAAACGCAAATTACATGAGGTTCGGCTTTTTGAAGGACCCGAACGGATCGCAAGTGAATGGTGGAAGCGACCTGCCTCCTCCCTACCGCTTGCGGGAGAGGCAGGCGGAGGGCCCGAAACTAAAGACAGGCCCTCCCCCAATCCCCCCCGCAAACAGGAGGGGGATTTGACCCGCGACTATTACCGCGTCGAGGATGTTCGCGGGCGGCGTTACTGGATTTTCCGCCACGGGCTGTATGAAGAAAAGGCACAGCCAAAATGGTATCTGCACGGTCTGTTCGCATGAGCGAAACGGCCCGCACAAAGGCTCTGTTCGCATGAGCGCAGATTTTGCCGAATTGGTCGCTGCGACCAATTACAGCTTTCTGCATGGTGCCTCGCATCCGGCAGACATGGTGTGGCGCGCGGCCCTGCTGGGGATGCAGGGCATCGGCATCGCCGATCGCAACAGCGTCGCGGGCGTCGTCCGCGCCCATATCGCCTGGCGGGAGGTGCGCGCCCAGTTTCCGGATTTCCGGCTGGTGGTCGGCGCGCGGCTGGTCTTTGCAGATGATACGCCGGATATCGTCGCTTATCCCATGACCCGAAACGGCTGGGGACGGCTGACCCGGCTGCTCACCTTGGGCAACCGCCGCGCAGTGAAGGGCGACTGCATCCTCCATTTCGAGGATTTGCTGGAATATGGCGAAGAGTTGTTGCTGATCGCACTAGGCGGGGAGCAGGAATGGCTTGGCCGTCTCAAGGTGGCTTTCCCGGATCGCCTCTGGCTGGGCGCGACCATGCCCAGGGGTGGCGTAGATGCCCGCAAGACTGCCCAACTCTCTGGGTTGAGCCACGCTACCCAGATCCCCCTTATCGCTACCAATGACGTGCTTTATGCAAGGCCCGAAGCGCGCGCGCTCCACGACATTGTCACCTGCATTCGCGAAGGCACAACGATCTACAGCGCGGGTCGGCGCCTTCTTGCCAATGCCGAACGGCATTTGAAACCGCCTGCCGAAATGGCTCGGCTGTTCCGCCATTATCCGGATGCGATCGCGGCAACGCAGGATGTGCTCTCGCGCATCAGCTTCACCCTAGACGATCTTAAATATGAATATCCGCATGAGCCGGTGCCGTCGGGCTGGGAACCACAGGACTGGCTGGAACATATGGTGATGGAGGCCGCCAGTCAGCGTTTCCCCCAAGGCCTGCCCGATATCTGGCGCACAACGATCGAAGACGAGTTCCGCCTGATCCGCGCCAAGAATTACGCTTATTATTTCCTCACCGTACACGACATTGTGCGCTTTGCGCGCGGGCTTGATCCGCCGATCCTATGCCAGGGGCGCGGCAGTGCGGCCAATTCGGTGGTCTGCTACCTCCTCGGCATCACGCCGGTCGATCCGGTGGCAAACAAGCTGCTATTCAGCCGCTTCCTCTCTGAAGAGCGCAATGAGCCTCCCGATATCGATGTCGATTTCGAACATGAGCGGCGCGAGGAGGTGATGCAATATATCTACCGCCGCTATGGCCGCGACCGGGCGGGGATCGCCGCAACGGTGATCCATTACCGCCCGCGCAGCACGATCCGCGAGGTTGGTAAGGCATTGGGGCTGACCGAGGATGTGACCGCCCGCCTCTCAAGCACCATCTGGGGCAGTTGGGGCGGTGATGTACCCGAGGCGCGGGTTAGCGAAGCCGGATTCGACCCTACCAATCCGGAAATGGTGCGATTGAAGACGCTTGTTGACCAGCTTCTCGAATTTCCGCGTCATCTGTCACAGCATGTCGGTGGTTTCGTGTTGACCGAACGGCGGCTTGATGAACTGGTCCCGATCCACAATGCGGCAATGCCCGACCGTACCTTCATCGAATGGGACAAGGACGATATCGATGCACTCGGCCTGATGAAGGTTGATATACTTGCGCTCGGGATGCTGACCTGCATCAGAAAGGCCTTTGATATTTTGAATGAAGGCCCTCCACTCCCGCGTGCGGGAGAGGCCGGGGGAAGGCCTGACTTGAAAATGATGAACAGACCCTCCCCTAACCGCTGTGGCTCCGGCACGCATTCGGCTGCCCGTAAGCGGGAGGTTAATCTCCTCAGCCTTTCCACCATTCCCACCGAATGTCCGAAGGTTTACGCCATGCTGCGCCGGGGCGACAGCATCGGGACATTCCAAGTCGAAAGCCGCGCGCAGATCAACATGCTGCCGCGGATGAAGCCCAAATGCCTTTACGACCTGGTGATTCAGGTGGCGATCGTGCGGCCAGGGCCGATCCAGGGCGGGATGGTGCATCCCTATCTGCGCCGCCGCAATGGGGAGGAAGCGGTCGAATATCCGTCCCCCGCGGCACCGCATGACCCGAATGAACTGCGCGACGTGCTCGAAAAGACACTGGGTGTGCCGCTGTTCCAGGAACAGGCGATGAAGCTTGCCATTGTCGCTGCCAATTTCACCCCGGCGCAGGCCGATGGCCTCAGGCGGGCAATGGCAACTTTTCGCAATGTCGGCACGATGCACCGGTACGAAGAAATGCTGATCAATGGCATGGTTACGCGTGGTTATAGCCGCGACTTTGCCGAACGCTGTTTTGGCCAGATCAGGGGCTTTGGCGAATATGGCTTTCCCGAAAGCCATGCCCAGGCCTTTGGCTGGCTTGCCTATGTATCGAGCTGGCTCAAATGCCATCATCCGGCGGTGTTCACCTGCGCGTTGTTGAATTCGCAGCCTATGGGCTTCTACGCACCCGCGCAGCTGGTGCGCGACGCGCAGGAACATGGTGTCGAGGTATGCGGGGTCGATGTGAATGCAAGTGGCTGGGACAATGGGGTAGAGGCAATGCCGGCAGGCCGGCTCTCCCTACGCCTTGGTCTTCGCCAGATTGACGGCTTCCGGCAGGCATGGGGTGAAGCGATCCAAACTGCGCGTACTGCGGGGCCCTTCACCTCAATTGAGGATCTGGCCCGTCGTGCCGCGCTACCGCCTGCCGCACTGCGTAAACTGGCCGATGCCGATGCCGTGGGTTCACTTGGCAAGGGGCGCCGCGATGCGCTGTGGGAAGCACGGCGCACCCCGGCCGGCCAACTGCCGCTTTTCGCCTTTGCCGAGACTACCGAACTGGGAGCAGAGCCTGATGCACAACTTCCCGCCATGCCGCTTTCTGAGGAAATGGTTGCCGATTACCAGATGCTGCGCCTGTCGCTGAAGGCCCATCCGATGCAGTTCCTGCGCGATGCCTTTACGCGCGAAGGGGTGCTGAGCTGTGCCGACACCAATGCAGCACCTGACGGACGGCGGGTGGCCTGTGCCGGCATAGTCCTGATCCGCCAGCGCCCCGGCAAGGGCAATGCCGTGTTCATCACTATCGAAGATGAAACCGGCGTGGTCAACGCTCTCCTCTGGGCGCGCGACATGGAGAAACAACGCCGCGCAGTCATGGCATCGCGGCTGATGCGGATCGACGGTGAAATCCAGCGCAGCAAGGAAGGCGTCGTCCACCTGATGGCCGCGCGGATCATCGACTATACCGGCTGGCTAGACAGATTGTCGGAAAGCCATCGTGCCCGGCCGCAATTGTCACGCGCCGATGAAGTCACACGCCAGCAAGAGCCGCGCACACCGGTGCAGACCCGCAGTCATCCCCGCAATGTCCGTATTCTGCCCAAATCGCGGGACTTTCACTGAACCGCTCAACTGGCCGCCTTGGGCAGTTCCAGCCGCACCAGCAGCCCGCCCATATCTTCACTTTCGTCCAACTCGATCGAACCATTATAGATTTCGGCGACATCTCGTACGATCGCCATACCAAGCCCGGTACCCGGCTTGCTGGTATCCAATCGCACACCACGATCGAAAATCCGCGCGCGTTCAACCTCGGGAATGCCGCGACCATCATCCTCAATCAGGATGCGCGCCATATCACCCGCATCCTCGACCGTCACGAACACACTGCCGCCGCCATATTTGGCTGCGTTTTCGACAAGGTTGCCGAGCATTTCATCCAGATCCTGCCGTTCGACACGCACCGCCAGATCCTTGCTGCCCGCCATATCAAGCCGGACATGACGGTAAAGCCGGCCCACCGCGCGCTCAACCGATTCCAGGCTTTGCCACACCTCAGCACGGCTATGGCTATGTCCGCGCCGGCCCACCGCCCGGGCACGGGCAAGATGGTGATCCACCTGCCGACGCATCGTCGTCGCTTCGCGGATCACCGTTTCCGCAAGATCGGGGGCCTGTGCGGTCGCGCTGTTCATGATCACCGTCAATGGCGTCTTCAACGCATGCGCCAGATTGCCCGCATGGCGCCGAGCTTCTTCAGCCTGTTTCTCATTATGATCAAGCAATGCATTGAGTTCATTGACCATTGGCATGACTTCATCCGGCAAAGCATCGTGCAGTCTATGCTGCCGGCCGCTGCGCATCGCGGCAATTTCGCGTCGCACATCACGCAAGGGCCATAGCCCGTAAAAAGTCTGCAAAGCGGCGAGGATGATAAGGCCAAAGGCCAGCACGGCAAAGGCCGTCGCCAGCACAGTGCGCAATTCAGTGATTTGGGCGTCCAGACTTTCACGGCTGGCCGCGAC
>JBJOJQ010000061.1:0-4067 GCA_046046525.1 Pseudomonadota bacterium | reverse complement strand
CGAATCTCGATATTGAATGACATATTCGAAATTCGTAATTAGTAATAAAATTACAAAATATATTCAAAAATAAATAAAAATATTATCAAATAATCATTATATTAAATGCTAATTTTGATTTTATGGCATATTTGCATGCGAATTAAATACAAGAATGTAAAATATTTTTAAAATACACTCATAATATCTATAATTTGTCGATGTGCGGACAATTATAAAATATTCAATTTAGGAATTATATTATCATCTTGATATTATAAAAATTGAACGAATTTCGGATTTTTTCTGAAATGTGCTGTTCAATTTCATTAAACAAAGATCCAATTTAGATTTAATACAGAATGAAAGAAGTGTTGCAGTCGTATATTTTTTGTCTATGAGTCGCCACCGAATTGCGTAGCTGTTGTTTAAGGGTGTGCGTTTGATGAAGGCAGTGATTTTGGCCGGCGGGTTGGGGACGCGCTTGGGCGAAGAGACTGCTGTCCGGCCCAAGCCGATGGTGGAAATCGGCGGCATGCCGATCATCTGGCACATCATGAAAATCTATTCCGCTCATGGCGTGAACGATTTTGTTATCTGCCTGGGATATAAGGGATATTTGATCAAAGAGTTCTTTGCGAACTATTTTCTGCACACCGCAGACGTCACCATTGATATTCGCGAAAATACGCGTGAGGTGCATGAGAAGCGCAGCGAGCCGTGGCGGATCACGCTGGTGGAGACTGGCGCAGACACAATGACCGGCGGGCGCCTCAAGGCCGTGGCGGATTATCTGCCGTCGGATGAACCATTTTGCTTCACGTATGGCGATGGGGTGGCGGCTGTGGACGTCAGCGCCCAGTTGGCCTTTCACAAAGCCCATGGCCGGAAGGCAACGGTCACTGCGGTTGCCCCGCCGGGACGGTTTGGCGCGCTGGAATTTGAAGGCGATCGGGTTTTACGCTTTCGGGAAAAGCCGGCGGGCGATGGCGGCCTCATCAATGGCGGGTTCTTCATCGCGGACCCCAGCGTCATCGACCTGATCGATGGTCCACAGACGATCTGGGAACGCGAACCGCTAGAGCGGCTGGCGGCGGCTGGAGAGTTGGCGGCCTTTCGCCATGACGGCTTTTGGCACGCCATGGATACGCTGCGGGACAAGCAGCACCTTGAGCATTTATGGTCGGAAGGTGCGCCTTGGAAGTGCTGGTAAACGAAGCGTTTTGGTCAGGCAAACGCGTCTTTCTGACCGGCCATACGGGCTTCAAGGGCAGCTGGCTTGCACTCTGGCTGACCCAAATGGGCGCGCAGGTGACGGGGTTTGCGCTGCCGGCCGACGATATGAGCCTGTTCAATCAGGCGGCGCTTGGCGGGCTCGTTGCGCATGTTGAGGGCGATATTCGGGATCTGGCAGCACTTGAAACCGCGATGGCCGCGGCGCGTCCCGACATTGTTTTTCATCTTGCCGCCCAGCCGCTGGTGCGCCTGTCTTATGCGTCCCCGGTTGAGACATTTGCAACCAATGTACAGGGCACGGTGCATTTGCTCGATGCCTGTCGGCGCATGCCAGACCTTGGGGCGGTGATCTGCATCACCAGCGATAAATGCTATGAAAACCGGGAATGGCTCTGGCCCTATCGGGAGATTGACCCAATGGGCGGCCATGATCCCTATTCCAGCAGCAAGGGCGCGGCGGAACTGGTGATTTCGGCCTATCGCCGCAGCTATTTTTCAGTCCCTGGGCGGGCGCGACTGGCATCGGTTCGCGCTGGAAATGTCATTGGCGGCGGGGATTGGGCGCAGGATCGCCTGCTGCCCGATATCATCCGCGCCCTTATGCAGCGCTTATCGTCATGGGTCTCAATCCCTATATCGCCCAAATCATCGCGCATACCGGTGGCGCGATGTTCAACTATGTCACCTATTCCAAATTCGCCTTCCGCGATGGGCAGGCGTCACTTGTGCGCTATATGGGGGCCTATGCGGCGCAATATCTGCTCAGCCTGGGCGCGCTCGCGGCGGGCATCACCTTGGGGGCCAGTCCTTATCTGGCGGGCCTGATGTCGATCATTATCGTATCGGCGATCAACTATTTCTTGTTGAAGATCTTTGTCTATCGGGCCGGTCAAGGCCAATGATGTCGAGGAAACAGCTTTTCTCACATGGTCGCTGGATTGAATATAGCCTGGCCTTCTTTTTGTTTATCTTGCTGATTTACAATGGCCATTACGCACTGACCCGAGGCTATTATCCGCAGCCGTTTTTTTACGACCCGTCAGACACATTCGCAGACTGGTTCAACCCGGCTTATTGGGCCCGAAATACGGGCGTTTATGATGTCTGGAACGCGCTCTATCCACCCATTTCGTTCCTGTTTCTAAGGCTGCTTGGGCTCGATTATTGTTACCCCAAGGGCCGGGCTTTTGATGTCAGCGTCGGCCTCGCCGTCCGGTCTTGTGACTGGCTGGGTATTGCTGCGATCCTGTCAATTTATGTGCTGGATGTTGCGCTGGCCTATCTGTCTTTCAGGCGGCTGGACGCAAGCCGCGCCTTGCCACGTGCCGCCTGTCTTGGCCTTGGGTTTCCGCTGCTCAATGGGCTGGAACGGGGCAATCTGGTTCTGATCACCCTCACCTGCCTGATGCTCGCCTTTGGCCCTCTGCTGCGGTCTTCGCGTGCCAAGGCCATTTTGGCGGGCTGCGCTGTCAATTTTAAGGTCTATCTGATTGCCGCAATCCTGCCGTTGCTGATCAAGCGGCGATGGGTTTGGGTGGAACAGGCGGTCCTTGCGACTGTCATCATTTATCTGGGAACCTTTGCCATTCTGGGTCGCGGGACTCTGTCTGAAATTGTTGACAACATCTCGGCATTCGCCGGCGCGCCAAGCTATAATCCGCTGGATCTATGGTCGGCGGCCACCATCATTCCGGCGATCAAGTTGCTGGATAGCCCGACATTTCCGATCATCTACGCATTGGGATCGCAGGCGATCGCCACGCTTAAGATCCTGCTGCCCACCTATCTGCACTTGGCGCAGGCGCTGATCATTCTGGCCGCTGCGGCCGCGGCACTCCGTCCGGAAGCCGTCGCGCCATCGCGGCTTGTGCTGCTGGGCGTTTTGGCGGCGTTGATCACATCGGAAAGCGGCGGCTATTCACCTGTTTATTATATGTTTTTTGTGTTGATGGAGCCATGGCGAGGCCGGGCGCGCAAGGTGGCGATCCTGCTGTGTTATGTGATTGCCATTCCGCTGGAGATTCCGATTGATACGGTCCCGCCGATCGTCCGCGAATCCTATATCGCCGGCGCAAATGTCATTGTGCAATTCTATGTCGGCCTGACGCCGTTTTTGCGGCCCCTTGTGACCTTGGCCATCGCCTGTGTGATCGCGCTATCGACGCTGGCGGATGTGTATCGCGATGTGCGTGCCGATGGTTGGTCGCAACGGCAGCGTTTTTATCGGGATGCGCCGCTATTGCCTTGGGTGCGCCGCCCCATGCCGCCCCGGCGGCGGTCGTGATGCCGATCCCGCGGCCCTTATCCCCCCGCATGCTGGGGATCATGGGCGTTGCCGCCCTGTTGGCGGTGGCGGCGGTGCTGCGCGCTGCCTCCCTCCATTTCGGTCTGCCGGCGCTCAATGATCCGGATGAACTGATGTTTGAATTGGGCGCCGTGCGCATGCTGCGCGGGATGACATTGAACCCGGGATGGTTTGGCCACCCGGCCACAACCACCATCTATCTTCTGGTCCTCATCAACATCCTTGTCTTTAGCGTCGGCTGGCTTTGGGGCGTCTTCCCCGATGTGCCGCATTTTGGGGATGCGATTTATGCGGACCCCAGCTGGGTCATCCTGCCCGGGCGCGCGGCTATGCTGGTATTCGGGCTGATCGTCATCCTGCTGGCGGGTCGTCTGGCTGCGCGCCTTTATGGGCGATGCGCCGCGGCGATGACGCTGGTTTTGCTGACCTTCAGTCCGCTGCACATCACATTGTCGCAGATTATCCGGTCGGACATGATGGCCTGTGCGTTCATGCTGTGTGTTATGCTGTCGGCGCACCGGGCGATCGGCACAAAGGGGCTGCGGCC
>JBJOJQ010000042.1:0-17966 GCA_046046525.1 Pseudomonadota bacterium | reverse complement strand
CGCGGCCCTGTCTGACCGGCTTGTGTCGGCATATCGTGCTGAAAAGCCCGATGCCGGCAAGCTGGAGATTGAGGCGATGCAGCAATTTGCGCATCAGGCCCCAACCCTGGTGGTCGTTCTGTCCTGCCCGGTGACATCAAGCAAAATCCCGGTTTGGGAGCAGGAATTATCCGCTGGCGCCGCCTGTATGCAGCTGTTGAATGCGGCGCATGCGCAGGGTTTTGTCGGGGGCTGGCTGACCGGATGGCCGGCCTATTCCGAACAGGTCCGCAATGCCTTTGGCAGCGCAGGCGAACGGATTGCCGGATTTATCTTTATCGGCACGCCAGGCCGCGATCTGGAAGAGCGCCCCCGGCCCGAGATCAGCAGCATTGTGCAACGCTGGTCGGCTTAAATCATTTTTTTCCGTGACTTGAAGCTGAGTTGCTGTATTAAGGTGGCATGACAGCAGCAAGCTTTGACGAAATCCCGGTCTATCTGCGCCTGCGCGGCATGCTGGCCATCGAAATCATCGAGGGCAAGTATCGCGAAGGGGATCAATTGCCGTCGGTACGGGCCTTTGCAGCTGCCACGGGCACGAACCCGCTGACCGTCGCCAAAGCCTATCAGACCTTGCAGGATGACGGCCATGTCATCGTGAAGCGCGGCGTGGGGATGTTCGTCGCACCAGGCGCGGTAGACGCCCTGAAGGTGCAAGAGCGCGAGGTTTTCCTCAACCGGGTCTGGCCCCGCATGCGTGCGCTGATCGACCGACTGGACATTGATCTGGCAGAACTGACGCGGCGCGAGCCCGCCTGACGGCTAGGCAAGCGCGTGGGACCGCGCTAGCCTTTGATCATCATGGTGATGCGGACGCTGGTTGGCCGCGGCCTGTTTGCGCCGCACATGCCCTTTTCCCTGCCGCCCGGAGAGCGGGCTTATGCCATTGGCGATGTGCATGGCCGGCTGGATCTGCTTGACCGCATCATGGCCAAGATCGACGCCGATCATGCCGCGCGCGGCAAGGCCGATTGCTGGCTGATTTTTCTGGGCGATTTGATTGACCGCGGACCAGAGTCCAGCGGGGTGATTGCCCGCGCGATGGAGCTGGCCGCATCGTCGCGCAACTGCATTTTCCTGATGGGCAATCATGAGGAAATGCTTATCCGCATCTGGACCGGCGATGATCGGCCCGCCCCGTCCTTCATGCGATATGGCGGCGATGCGTTGTTGCGCAGCTATGGCTGTGACGTGCCGCCCCTGGCCGAAGACCTGCCCCCGGCCGAGATTATGGCGATGGTTCAGCGCCATGTTCCGCGCGCGCACATCGCCTTTTTGCGCAAGTTCGGCTCTATCTGCCAGATCGGGTCTTATGTCTTTGTGCATGCCGGATTGCGCCCTGGGATTGCGCTTGGCGATCAAGACCCCATCGACATGCGCTGGATCCGCGGCGATTTCACCGCATCCGACGCCGATTCTGGCGTCATGGTGGTCCATGGCCATACGATCACCAAGGCACCGGTGATCCGCGCCAACCGCATCGGCATCGACACCGGGGCCTATGCGTCCGACCGGCTGACAGCCCTTGGCCTGCAAGGCACAGACCGCTGGTTTCTGGCGACAGAGCCGGCTTAGGCGCCGACGAGCAGCCCGGCGAGCGCCGCGCTCATCAAATTGGCAAGGCTGCCCGCCAGCAGCGCTTTCAGGCCCAGACGGGCAATGGTGCCGCGCTGATTGGGGGCAAGCCCCCCGGTCACCGCCATCTGGATCGCGATGGAGCTGAAATTGGCAAAACCGCACAGCGCAAAGGTGACGACAGCCACGGTGGTTTCAGACAAGGTCGCCTTCATCGGCCCCAGTTGCGAAAAGGCGACAAATTCATTCAGCACAACCTTTGTCCCGAACAAGCCGCCCGCCGCCTGCGCCTCTGCCCAGGGGATGTTCAGCATGTACATGACCGGCGCAAACAGCACGCCGACAATCTGCTGAAAGCTGAGATCCGGATAGCCGAACCAGCTGCCAACGCCGCCCAGCAAGCCATTGGCCAGGGCAACCAGCGCCACGAACGACAGGACCATCGCCCCCACGGCCACGGCAAGCCGCACGCCAGTTTGCGCGCCTTCGGCTGCGGCCATGATGATGTTGGCCGGCTTTTCATCGCAAAAGCGGATTTCCCCTTCGACAACCGGTTCCTTGCCAAGATCTTCCGGGTCATCCGGCATCATCAGCTTTGCCATCAAGATGCCACCCGGCGCCGACATAAAGCTGGCCGCCAGCAGATAGGGCAGCACCTCATTGCCCAACATCGAGGCATAAGCCGCCAAAATCGTCCCCGCGACGCCGGCCATGCCGACCGTCATGATCGTGAACAGCTGGGCTGGCGTCATGGTCTGAAGATAGGGCCGAATGACAAGCGGCGCTTCGCTTTGCCCGACAAAGATATTTGCCGCCGCGCCCAGCGATTCTACCTTGGTGATGCCCGTTGCCTTTTGAATGCCGCCGCCGATCCATTTCACGACGAACTGCATGATGCCGAGATAATAGAGGATCGACACAAGGCTGGCGAAGAAGATGATGACGGGCAGCGCGGAAATCGCAAAGCTAAAGCCACCCAATTCGGGCTTCGCCAGATTGCCAAACAGGAAATCAACCCCGGCATGGGCATAGCCGAGCAAATTGCTGACCCCTTGCGCCATGGCGTGAATAACCGCTTTGCCGGCAGGCACATAGAGCACCAGCACCGCAATCGCCGCCTGCAAGCCAAAGGCCGCCGCCACAATGCGCGGGCGAATGGCCCGCCGGTTGGATGAAAACAGGACCGCGATCAGAAGAATAAGGCAAATGCCGGCCAGACCGATCAAGATGCGCTGCATAGAAAACTCCCCCCGTGCCAGCGCGATCCGGCCAGCCTCTTTCGTTCGCTTTTAGGCCGGCGCCGTGCCCAGCGCCAGCCGGTCAATAGGTCCGGCCAATCAATATGCGTTCAACCGCTGCCTCGCCGGTAAAGAAGCACGCGCCATCCGCCGGGGCCGCATCCAGCGGCGCGTTGCGCATGGTGAGTTTCAGCGCCTTTAACTGCGCGACAATCTTGTCGAGCGCAGCGCCCGTCGGGCGCGCCCATTGCACCTCAACCCAGCCGGCAAATTTGGCATCATCGCCCTTGAAATGGGCGGCCAGATCCGTGACGTCGCGGCGGATATTGTCATCCAGCCGGGCCTTGGCCTCGGCATAAAGCGTCTTTTCAATATCGCCGAGCATGTCGGCGGCCGTCGCCACAAAATCCCCACGCGCGACAAACGCAGAATTGAGCTTTCCATCATCCTTATACAGGCGATCACGCCGGACGACGGCAACATTGCCGCCCGCCACATCGCGCGGCCCCACCTCAACCAGGATCGGCGCGCCCTTCTTGACCCAGGCCCAGCGTTTGTTCGACGCCTTGGCCGCCTTGGTATCGAGGAGCACGCGGACCGGCTCCCCAAATGCGGAAAGGCCGCGCAGTTCCGCCGCCAGCGTGCGGCAATAGTCCAGGATGGCCGCGTCTTCATCCGTGTCGCGCAGCATTGGGATGATCACAATCTGCTGCGGCGCGATCTGCGGCGGGCAGCGCAAGCCATCATCATCCCCATGCGTCATGATGACGCCACCGATCAGACGGGTCGACACGCCCCAGCTGGTGGTGTGGCAATATTGCTGGGCGCCGTCCTTATCCTGATAGCGAATGCCCGATGCCTCGGCAAAACCGGTGCCCAGATAATGCGATGTCCCCGCCTGCAAGGCCTTACCATCCTGCATCATCGCTTCGATGGAATAGGTTGCGACGGCGCCGGGGAAGCGTTCATTTTCCGGCTTTTCCCCAGCGACCACCGGCATGGCCAGCGGGCCTTCCGCAAAGGCGCGATACATTTCAAGCGCGCGCAGCGTTTCGGCCATTGCATCATCCCGATCGGCGTGGGCGGTATGCCCTTCCTGCCACAGAAATTCCGATGTGCGCAAAAACATGCGCGTGCGCATTTCCCAGCGGACGACATTGGCCCATTGATTGGTCAGCAACGGCAGATCCCGCCAGCTCTGCACCCAACGGCTCATCGCAGCGCCGATCACGGTTTCCGATGTCGGGCGCACGACAAGCGGCTCTTCCAGCTTTGACTCGGGATCAGGAACCAGCCGGCCCTTGCCATCGCCAACCAGCCGATGGTGGGTGACGACCGCCATTTCCTTGGCAAAGCCTTCCACATGGTCCGCCTCTTTTTCAAAGAAGGACAAAGGGATGAAGAGCGGGAAATAGCAATTCTCAACGCCCGCCAGCTTGATCTGCGCATCCATCAGCTTTTGGATGCGTTCCCAAATGCCATAGCCCCAGGGGCGAATGACCATGCAGCCCCGAACGCCCGATTCCTCAGCCAGATCGGCTTCGGAGATGACATCCTGATACCAGGCAGCGAAATTCTGGGCGCGCGTGACGGTGAGTGCATGTTTCATGCACCCGGCGTTAGCCGAGGGGTGCGCCTGACCGCAAGCCTTGGCCGATATCTTCGTCCTGACAGACAAGATGGACGGGTGAGAAACGCTCTTGCGCTTGTGCCGTTGATGCCTATGCGTGCCCGGTGTGACGTCTGCCCCCGCCCCCCATCAGGATCGCCGCATGCGCGCGCTGGGCCTGCGCCTATTGGCGGTTTTTGGGCTGTCCTCCATGTCGCTTTTTGTGAAGCTGGCCAGCGAAAGCGGCATTCGCTTGCCCGAAATCATGTTCTGGCGCCAATTTGCGGCCATCCCGGTCGTGCTGATCTGGGTGCTGTGCACGACAGGTCTGATCAGCCTTAAGACACAGCGTTTTGGCGCACATCTTCGGCGGTCCTTTCTGGGCGCGGCTGGCATGGCCTTTACCTTTGGCAGCATCGTCCTGCTGCCGCTGGCCGAGGCAACAACGCTGGGCTTTACCATCCCGATCTTTGCCACGCTGTTGTCGGCGCTTATCCTGCGCGAACGGGTGGGGATGCATCGCTGGGGTGCGGTGATCCTGGGCTTTGTTGGCGTGGTGATTGTGATCCAGCCGGGCAGTGGCGGCTTTCCGCTGACGGGCGCCATTGTCGGGCTGATCGCGGCGTTCATGGTGGGTGTGATCAGCCTGCAACTGCGCGATCTGGGCCGGACAGAGGCGCCGCCCACCACCGTTTTCTATTTTTCGCTGCTGTCCTCGATGATGCTGCTGGCCCTTCATCTGACGCCGCTGCCCAAAGGGCTGGCGGATGCCGTGGCCTGGGGCGCCGGCGACCATGATCTGCGCCAATGGCTGATCATTTGCGGGCTGGGCCTGTGCGGCGGACTGGGCCAAATCGCGCTGACCGCATCGCTGCGTTATGCCCCGGTGTCGACCGTGGTGGGGATGGATTATACCAGCCTGATCTGGTCCACGCTTTATGGCTGGCTGATCTGGGGGGTTATGCCCGGCGAGACGACATGGGCGGGTGCCCCCATCATCATTGCCAGCGGCCTCTATATCGCCTGGCGCGAACACCGGCTGTCCATTGCCAAACCAAGGGAGATCACGGCATGACCCTGCCCATTCTGCATCATTGCGAAGGTGCGCGATCCTTTCGCTGCCTTTGGGCCGCCGAAGAGGCGGGCTTTGCCCTGGATCTGCGGACATGGGCCTTTCCGCCGCGCGTCTTTGCCACGACGTTCAAGGACGTAAACCCGCTTGGCACCATTCCCGCCTGGGAGGAACAGGGCCATCTCCTCACCGAAAGCGCCGCCATTTGCCAGCGCATCGCCATGGGGACGGACTTGGAAGTCCGCGCCGACGAGGCGGATTACCTGCCCTATCTCAACTGGTTGCATCGCAGCGACGCGACGCTGACCTTTCCGCTCACCATTGTCCTGCGCTATACGCGGCTCGAGCCCAAGGACCGCCAGCTGCCGCAGGCGGTTGAGGATTATAAGGGCTTTTTCCTCGGCCGCGCGAAAAGCATTGAAACCGCGCTGTCCGATGGACGCGACTGGCTGGTCGCGGGGCGCTTTACCATCGCCGATATCTGCGTTGGCTATGCCGTGCATCTGTCCGCCGGATTTGGCTTTGATGCCGATTTGGGCCCAGCCACACAAGCCTGGTACGCCCGCCTGAAGGATCGCCCCGGCTTCCAATCTGCCCGGCAGCGCGAAATCACCCACCGCCCCGAAGGCGCCCGCGCGCCGCTGTGAAATGCCCACTGGGCTCCGGGTCAAGCCCGGAGTACAGGAGAGATGCCCCGAGAGCAGATGCCGTGCTCCGGCCCTGTGCCGGAGCCCAGGCGCCAACTTTCCCGGGCTCCGGGTCGAGCCCGGAGAACAGCTAATGCCCACTTAAAACCTTCCGTGCTCCGGCCTTGTGCCGGAGCCCATGCGCCAACTTTCCTGGGCTCCGGGTCGAGCCCGGAGTACAGGGTAGATGCCCCGAGAGCAGGTGCTGTGCTCCGGCCCTGTGCCGGAGCCCAGGCGCCACCCTCCCTGGGCTCCGGGTCGAGCCCGGAGTACATCCATGGCCCGCGAACAACCGTCCGTGCTCCGGCCCTGTGCCGGAGCCCATGGGGTCACTGGCCTCTAAAGGCCCAGCACCATCTTTGCGATGATGTTGCGCTGAATTTCGTTGGATCCGCCATAGATGGAGGCGGCACGACCGTTGAAATAGCGCGGCACGGCGGTCAGCGCGATGGCCGGGCCGATGGGGGCTTCGTTGCTGCCCGGTTGGCGCGCGGCAAACTGGCTGACGGCGGCGTAATCGCCGGCAAGCTCGACCGCGAGTTCCTGCACCTGCTGGGCGGTTTCCGTCCCCTGAATTTTCAGCATCGATGCCGCTGGCCCCGGATTACGCCCCCGCGCAACCTGCGCCATGACAACGTCTTCGCTTGCCTCAATCGCCGCAATCTGCGCGGCCAGAATGGCGATACGGCGGCGGATGGCCGGGGTATCGAGCACGACGCCCCCTGCGCCGTCGCTGAGCCCGCGGGCGTGGCGGACAAGCTCTGCCAGCGCCGCCTTCAGGCCGGCCGAGTGCGCAACAGCACGTTCAAATTCAAGGAGATATTTGGCAACGCTCCAGCCCTGATCTTCCTCACCCAAGCGGCCGGACACGGGAACACGGGCGTCTTCAAAAAAGACCTGATTAAAATCATGATCATCGGCGATGGACGGGATGGGCCGGACCGTGATGCCGGGCGTATCCATATCCAGCAGCAAAAAGGTGATGCCCTGTTGCGGGCGTCCGTCGCGGCTGGTGCGGACAAGGCAGAACATCTTGTTCGCAAGATGCGCGTGCGTCGTCCAGATTTTGGACCCGTTGAGGACATAATGATCGCCATCCCGCTCTGCCTTGAGCGCAAGCGACGCCAGATCAGAGCCGGATCCCGGCTCTGAATAGCCCTGACACCAATAATCCTCGCCCGACAGGATGCGCGGCAGATACCAGGCTTTCTGCGCCTCTGTGCCATAATGCATGATCGCCGGCGCCACCATGCGCAGGCCCATCGGGGCCAAAGGCGGTGCGCCAGCCAGCGCCGATTCCGACGCAAAGATATGGCGTTCCGCCTCGCTCCAGCCCGTCCCGCCATAGGCCTTGGGCCAGGTTGGCGCGACCCACCCCTTTTCATGGAGGATGGCCTGCCATTTCAGCGTATAGGCCTTGTCGACAAAGACGCTGGTTGATTTCGCGGCCACATCGCGCAGCTCATCCGTCAAATGCGCGGCGAGCCAGGCACGCACCTCGGCGCGAAATGCGGCCAGATCCGCCGCCATGGCTAATTCACCTGCCGGTCATAGCCCACCCAATAGGGGGCGCGCAGATCCTTCCGCAAAATCTTGCCACTGGCATTGCGGGGCAGCGCTTCGATGATGTCGATCGATTTGGGCACCTTGAACCCGGCGATCTTTTCCCTGGCCCAGCCGATCACGCTGTCGGGATCAATTGTCGCGCCGGGCTTCGGCACGCACACCGCCTTCACCGCTTCGCCCCAGCGCTCATCCGGGACACCGATCACGGCGACCTCCAGCACATCCGGATGCCCGTAAATCGCGCTTTCAACCTCTGCCGGATAGACATTTTCACCGCCGGAAATGATCATGTCCTTCACCCGGTCATGGATATAGAGATATCCATCTTCATCGACATAGCCGGCATCCCCGGTATGCACCCAGCCATCATTGGTCAGCGTTTTCTTGGTCGCATCGGGCAGGTTCCAATAACCGATCATGTTATTGGTGGATCGGGTGATCACTTCGCCAACCTCACCCACAGGCAATTCCTGGCCATCCCCGTCGATGATCTTGATCTCTACCCCCGGCAAGGGCTTTCCGGCGGAGCGCATCCGCTGATTACCATTGGGGTCATGATCTTCGGGCGGCAGCATCACGATGGTGCCGGTGGTTTCCGTCATCCCGTAATTCTGGATGAATTCGCACCCAAACATCTGGATACATTGGCGCAGCAGCTCTAGCGGGATCGGCGCTGCGCCATAGAGGATATATTTCAACCGGCTGAAATCGACCGTTGGGCAGCGCGGATGCTGCAACAGGATATGCAGCGCCGCCGGGACAATGAAAAAGCGGGTGACGCCGCCGGTTTCAATCGCGTCGAACAGCCCATCGGGCGTAAATTCGGCCAGAACATAGCCGGGCAAGCCGCTGGCCAGCGCCATCACGCCAAGGCCAGTGCCGCCAATATGCGCGCACGGCATGGCGACAAGGACGACTTCATCATCTTCCCATTGAGTATAGGCCAAACCGGCATCGGCCGTGCCCTTGCGCAGGGCAAACAGATTGCGGTTTGAAAGCTCCACCCCCTTGGGGTTGCCGGTCGTCCCCGATGTGTAGAGTTGCAGCACGGCATCATCCGGCCCGGCTGGGGTGAAATCCTGACGCTCTGCCCCGCCAGCAATGTCCCGCGCCTCTTGTTCCCCAATGAAACGCGGATTGTGGATCAGCTGCCCGTTGAGCGCGGTTTGGGCATGTTCAAAGCCCGGTCCGGTAAAGACAAACTTCGACTGGGTGTCGTTGACGATATAGGCCCATTCAGGCGGGGCCAGACGCCAGCCAATCGGGGCCATGACAATGCCCAGCCGCGCGGCCCCATAAAATAGCGTGAAATAAATATCGGAATTCTTGCCGATCCAGCAGATGCGATCCCCTTTTTGGAGGCCCGCTGCCTTCAGGAAAGAGGCCACGCGCGCGGTCCGATCTTCCAGATCCGCATATGACCAGAACCGATCCTCTTCCCGCATGGCCAGCCTGTCGGCCCGCTCCATGCCCCAATGACGCAGAAATTCATCGAACGTCAAAAGGTCCGCAACATCCGGCATCAACAATCCTCTCCGCGATTCTATGGTCTGGCCGGGATGCTAGGCGAGGCTTTCCGTTGACGTAAAGCGCCGATTGCATCACCCCCGCCTAAAGATCACCGAAAGATTGTTGGCGGGCATTTCAATGACATCATGAAGATCAAGCCCATGGCTGCGCGCCGCCTGTGTCACCGCATCCAGATGCCTGAGGCCCCAGTCGGGATTTTGGGCCTTGAGAGTCGCGTCAAAGGCCATGTTGCTGGGCGCCGTGGCCCGGCCCGTGCGATGATAGGGACCGTAGAGATATAAAAGCCCGCCTGTGGGCAGCACCCGCCCTGCCCCGGCCATCAGCCCCAAAGTCGCCGCCCAGGGCGCGATATGGACCATGTTAATGCACAGCAGCGCATCGGCCTGTGTGATCGGCCAGCTGGCCGCCGCCGCGTCAATCTGCACCGGTGCCCGGACATTGGGCAGCGCCGCCTCTGCCGACCAGGCGGCGATCGAGGCCAGGCCCAAGGGGTCCGGGTCGCTGGGCTGCCATGTCAGCTGCGGACAGGATCGGGCAAAATGCACAATATGCTCGCCCGTACCGCTCGCAATTTCCAGCACCAACCCCGTGGAGGGCAAATAAGGGGCGATCACATCGCGGATCACATCGCGGTTCCGCAGCGTGGCCGGCGCGTGGCGCTTATCCTCTGGCCCTGCCGTCAGGGGAAAAGGTTGAGGTGACGTCATCCCGCCCCTCTAAGCGCAAAGCGCCTTAGAAACGAGGGGTATTTGACGGGGTGATCAACATGGGCTCCGGGTCAAGCCCGGAGTACGTGTATGCTCCACCTGTCGTGCACCACCCACCGTGCTCCGGCCCCCGTGCCGGAGCCTATGCACCACCCAAGCTGGGCTCCGGGTCAAGCCCGGAGTACATCGATGCACCACCTGTCGTGCACCACCCGCCGTGCTCCAACCCCTTGCTCCGACCCGTGTTACTCCGCAGCTTCGGCCAAATCCGGTTCGCGCCACACGAGCACCGGGGACCGGGCGGCCTGGGTTTCATCCAGCCGCCGTCTGGGTGCGAAATGGGGTGCGGATTTAAGGCTGGGATCCCCCTGCTTGGCGCGCAGCGCGACGGCGCGGAATGCGCCGATGAACTGATCCAGCGTCGCCTTGGACTCGGTTTCGGTGGGTTCCACCAGCATGGCGCCATGGACGACCAGCGGGAAATACACCGTCATCGGGTGATATCCCTCATCAATCAGGCCCTTGGCGATATCCAGCGTCGAAAATCCTTCGGCCAGATTGGCGTCTGAGAACAGCGCCTCGTGCATGCAGGGACCAGAGTCCGCAAAAGGTGCGTCGAGCACATCGGCAATATGGCGCAGCACATAATTGGCGTTGAGGACCGCATCTTCGGCCACCTGGCGCAAACCATCTGCGCCATGGCTGAGGATATAGGCCAAAGCCCGTGTGAACATGCCCATTTGCCCGTGAAAGGCCGTCATCCGGCCAAAGCTGTGCGGCAGAGCCGTGTCGATCATATCCTCTTCGACCAGCGACAGGCGGCCATCGGCCTGGCGTGTGACAAAGGGGATGGGCGCAAAGGGCGCCAGCGCCGCTGACAGGACAACCGGCCCAGACCCCGGCCCACCGCCGCCATGCGGGGTGGAGAATGTCTTGTGCAAGTTGATGTGCATGGCATCAACACCCAGATCCCCCGGACGGACCCGGCCGACAATCGCGTTGAAATTCGCGCCATCGCAATAGACATAGCCCCCGGCGGCGTGAACGGCGTCTGAAATGGTTTTAAGATCGCGTTCAAACAGGCCACAGGTATTGGGGTTGGTGATCATGACGCCCGCGACATCCGGGCCAAGCCGCGCCAAAAGCGCCGCCAGATCGACGCGCCCCTGCGCTGTCGCCGGGATGTTTTCAACCTGAAAGCCGGCAAAGGCCGCCGTTGCGGGATTGGTGCCATGCGCCGATGCCGGCACAAGAATGACAGACCGATCCTCACCCCGCGCGGCAAGCGCCGCCTTGATCGCCAAAATGCCACATAATTCGCCATGCGCGCCGGCCTTGGGCGACATCGCCACCGTGTGCATGCCCGTCAATGTGATGAGCCAATGGGCCAGATCCTCAATCACTTGGAGCGCGCCTTGCACACTGGCCTGCGGCTGAAGCGGGTGGACATCGGCAAAGCCCGGCAGCCGGGCGATTTTTTCATTGAGCCGCGGATTATGCTTCATCGTGCAGGAGCCAAGCGGAAACAGCCCCAGATCAATGGCATAATTCTGCCGGCTGAGCCGGGTATAATGGCGGACCGTTTCCGGTTCCGACAGGCCAGGCAGGCCAATGCTGCGCGTCCGATCCAGCCCGCCCAAGCGGGCGGTGCCTGCGGGCGCCGGTGCAATATCGACCCCTGTCGTTTCCGCATCGCCCAGATCAAAGATCAGGGCCTCTTCCAGCATCAATGCCCGATTGCCGGTGAAGCTTGGCGCATCGGCGGGTGCTGCGTCACCCATTTGGGGACGCCATCCACTGTGATTGATCGTCATGCCAGCACCTCCATCAACGCTGCTTCCAGCGCATCGACATCGTCATCGGTCACAATTTCCGTCACGGCGATCACCAGCCCCTGCGCCAGCGCCGGGGCCTCTGGATAGAGCCGGCCCAGCGACACGCCGCCCAGCACGCCGCGATCCGCCATGGCCTGCACAACGGGCCGCGCCTCTATGGGCAGTTTCAGTGTGAATTCGTTGAAAAACTGATCATTCACCAGCGCAACGCCCGGCAGCGCGGCCAGCCGATCCGCCACGGCGACGGCGCGCATATGGTTCAGCATGGCCAGATCGCGCAGACCGCGTTCCCCCAGCAGCGTCATGTGAACGCTGAACGCCAGCGCACACAGACCCGCATTGGTGCAGATGTTGGACGTCGCCTTTTCCCGCCGGATATGCTGTTCCCGGGTGGACAAGGTCAGCACAAAGCCGCGCCGGCCCTGTGCATCGACGGTTTCACCGCACAGACGACCGGGCATCTGGCGGACGAATTTTTCTTTACAGGCGAACAGCCCGACATATGGCCCGCCAAATTGCAGGCCAACGCCCAGCGATTGGCCTTCACCAACGACAATATCGGCGCCCATATCCCCCGGCGCGCGCACAGCGCCCAGCGCGACCGGTTCGGTCACCACCGCAACCAGCAGCGCCCCCTGGGCATGTGCCTTGGCCGCCAGCGCCGACAGATCTTCGATCCGGCCCAGAATATCAGGATATTGCACGACAACGCAGCTTGTCTGGTCGTCAATCGCGGCCATCAGCCGATCAAAATCGCTATGGGCCGACAGGTCTGGCAAGGCTGTATCAAGTTGATCGCCGGTAAAGCGCGCCATGGTTTTGGCCACGCTGACATAATGGGGATGCAATCCGGATGACAGCAGCGCCTTGCGCCGCCGGGTCACGCGCCCCGCCATGGAGATGGCTTCCCAGCATGCGGTTGAGCCATCATACATCGACGCATTGGCAACATCGCAGCCAAAAAGCCGGGCCACCTGCGTCTGGAATTCAAAGAGCATCTGCAACGTGCCCTGCGCGATTTCCGGCTGATAGGGGGTATAGGCGGTCAGGAATTCACCACGCTGGATGATGTGATCAACCGTTGCGGGGACATGATGCTTATACGCGCCGCACCCCAGGAAAAAGGGATGGTCCCCCGCAGCCATATTCTGGCGCGATAAGCGGGCCATATAGCGTTCAACCGCCAATTCGCTGGCATGGCTGGGCAGACCGGCGATCGGACCATCAAGCCGGGCGGTTTCCGGCACATCGACAAACAGGTCGTCGATGGACTGCGCCCCGATGGCCGCCAGCATCTGGCTGCGGTCCGATGGGGTCAAAGGCAAATAACGCATCTGGTGTCTCCCCTTGTGCGATATCGTCAAAGGCCAGCGACAAAGGCCTTGTAGGCGGCGGCGTCCATCAGGCCGTCCAGCTCTGCTGCGTCATCGAGCGTCAGGCGGAAGAACCAGCCCGCGCCTTCGGGATCGGAATTGACGAGGCCGGGGTCATCGGACAGCGCGGCATTGCCCTCGATCACGGTGCCGGACACCGGCGCATAGACATCTGATGCGGCTTTGACCGATTCCACCACCGCCGCATCGCCGCCCTTGGCAACCCGCGCGCCAGCCTCTGGCAGGTCCACAAACACAATGTCGCCCAGCTGGCTTTGCGCATAATCGGTGATGCCAACACAGGCGCTGTCGCCATCCACATCGATCCATTCATGCTCATCGGTGTAAAAACGGGTCATTTGGCGGCTCCTTTGCGGTGATAATGATGGGGACAAAAGGGCAAGGCAGTGACGGTAACGGCCAGGCGCTTGCCACGCACATCGACCTCTAACCGCGTGCCCGGGCTGGCCTGTGCGGTGGCGACATAGCCCATGGCGATGGGGGCATTGAGCGTCGGGGCGAACCCGCCCGATGTGACGCGGCCAACCTGATCCGGCCCGGCAAAGATCGGCGCGCCTTCCCGCACCGGCATCCGGCCATCGACCAGCAAGCCGACACGGCGCCGCGCCGGCCCTTGGCTGAGCTGCTGAAGTATGACGGCAGCGCCGGGAAATCCGCCTTCGGCGCGGCGGCGGCGCGACAGGGCAAAGCCAAGATCGGCCTCAATCGGGTTGGTCGTGTCATCAAGATCATGCCCATAGAGCGGCAAGCCAGCCTCAAGCCGCAGCGAATCCCGGGCACCAAGGCCAATCGGCCGGACTTCGGGCTGCGCGCACAACAGGTCGGCAAAGGCGGCCGCATGCTCGGCCGGGATAGAGATTTCAAAGCCGTCCTCCCCGGTATAGCCAGACCGGCTGATCCACAGCGGTTCCAGACCCCAGAAAAAGGATCCGGCGTCCATGAACGACAAGCGATCGACACCGGGCACAATCCGGTTGAGCGCGACGGCGGCCTGTGGCCCTTGCAGCGCCAGCAAGGCCCGATCTGCGAGATGGTTGATCCCGATGTCATCGGGCAGATGTTCCCGCAAATGGGCGATATCGTCCCATTTCATCGCGCCATTGACGACCAGAAACAGGCCCATGGGCGCCCGCGCGATCATCAGATCATCCAAAATGCCGCCTGTGTCCTCCAGCAGCAGGGCATAACGTTGCCGCCCCTCGGCCAGCGTTGTGAGATCCGCCGTGGTCAGCGCCTCCAGCGCCGCATCGGCACCATCCCCGGTGATCATCAGCTGGCCCATATGCGACACATCGAACAAACCCGCCTGCGCGCGGGTCCACAGATGTTCGGCAATAATGCCTTCAAATTGCAGGGGCATGTGATAGCCCGCAAAGGGCACCATCCGTGCACCACGGGCGCGATGCCAGGCATCCAGCGGGAGAGCGTCTGGCGCGGCCAGGTCTGTTTCAGCTAAATCGTTTGTGTCGCTCACTAAATCCGGTTCCGTCAACATGGGTTACCGGTGCGTTTGCCTGTTGGCAGTGCACCAGACCCCCTCTGTCACGTGAACCTGAGAGCTTTCGCGGGCCCGTCAGACGGGCCGCTTACCCCTTCGGCGGCTCCGGCCGAAACCGGAACTCTTTCCAGAGTGTCGCAACTGTCGGCGCGGTCCTTTTGCCTGAGAGATTCCGGGGCGGTTGCTCCTTCGGCGGGTCTGGTGACCAGACCTCTCTCCCGCGCTGTCAGCGACTCGGTTTAAATGACCCCAGGCCCCGGCCCTGTCAACCGGCGATCAACCGCCGATCAGCCGCCGGGCCTTGTCCCGCCAGCCGGAAAACAGCACGGGATTTTCAGAAAGCTCTTTTAATCCAATGGGATCATCAATGTGTTTGCCACCGATGATCAAGTCAAAAACACGCCGCACAGACCATGCGGGATAGGGGCGATCCACCAGCGTCAACAGGTCACCGGCCTGCGCCGTGCCGGCTTCAATCACCCGACAATACCATCCCGACCGGCCTTCACGGACCATGATTTTGGGCAAGGTCGTCCAGGCCATACGATCGCCTTGCTTCCAGCATGGCTCACGCGCCTGGCTGATTTCGATCAGCGCACGGCCCAGGCGAAAGCGATCCCCCAGACAGACCGTCGTTTCATCGAGCCCCAAGGTTGACAGATTTTCGCCAAAGGCGCCCGGCGCCGACAGCAAAGGATGGTCGGGCGCGAGATCTGCCCAGCGGGCATAATGATCAAAGGGATAATGGTGGAGGGCCTTGTCTGGCCCGCCATGATGCCGCTGATCGGCCTGTTCATCGCCGACTATGCCCAGAACACCGATCTCAACCGGTCCGTCCAGTGGGGTTTTGGCAATCGCGCTGCCTTCCCCGCGCCCAAAGGGCTGCACCTGTCCCGCCAATAGGGCGCGAACAGGGATCGATGTCATCGCGTCGCGTTATATTGCAGCTGCGGGCCAGACAGCTGAAAGCCGATCAACAGTTCAAAACTTGCCTTTTGAACCGCGGCGCGCACATCCGGATCTGCCAACGGATCAAGCGCGGCATCGGCATCCCCTGCCTTGCGCTTGCGGGTCAGCCGCTCTTGGATGTCATCGGGCAGCTTGGCCGCCGCGTGATTGACATAGCCTGTGCCGCTGCCCGTCACTTGCGCCGTGCGCTGGCCATCGGCAAAATCGATGGTGAGAACGCTGATCCGTTTTGACACCACAGCACGCCCGCCCTGCACCACGGTGACGAAATACGGCACCTCCAGCCGGCGCGGCCCTTGGGTGTCGGTGCGCGTTGCAATCACATCAAAACTGGCCGCTGCCACAATGTCATCGCCCTGTTCGGTGCAGGTTGACCGCAAATTGGTCATCGTTGCGACAACATCAATCGCGCTCGCCTCGCGGCTTTGCGCAGGATTGAACAGCGTCATGTCGCCCGTATACACCGGGATGGCAACGCCCGGACACGCTGACCGCGTGATGGCGATACCACCCGACGAATCAATGTCGCCTTCCTTGGTGCAACCAGCAAGAAGAAGGGCGGCAAGACCGGCCAGAGCAAGAGCAGGACGCGACATGTCAGTTAGATTCCTCACAGATAAGGCTCGACCGTATAGGAAGCGGCTTTCCCGCCTGCAAGCAATCGCGTAGGGGCGGCGATAAGATGACGCAGACAAAACCGCATTTAAACTTGCTGATCGCTGCTCCGCGCGGCTTTTGCGCCGGCGTGGACCGGGCGATTTTGATCGTGGAAAAGGCGCTCGAGCAATATGGCGCCCCGGTCTATGTCCGGCATGAAATCGTCCATAACCGCTTTGTCGTGGATAGCCTGAGGGCCAAAGGCGCGGTTTTCGTGGAAGAACTGGATGAAGTGCCCGATGGCGTGCCGGTCGTGTTTTCCGCGCATGGCGTGCCAAAGCTGGTGCCCGCCACAGCGGATGCACGGGGCCTGAACTGGCTGGATGCCACCTGCCCGTTGGTGTCCAAGGTTCATCGTCAGGCCGAACGGCTGGTGGAACAGGGCAAGCATATCATTTTCGTTGGGCATGAGAATCACCCCGAAGTCGTCGGCACATTCGGGCAAGTCCCCGAAGGCTGTATGACCTTGGTCGAAGATCTTGATGATGTGGCCGCGCTGCCCGATCTGGACGGCGATGGGCTTGGCTTCCTGACACAGACGACGCTGTCGGTGGATGATACAGAGGCCGTGGTGTCCGCGCTGAAGGCCCGTTTCCCCGGCATTCAGGGGCCAAAGGGCGAAGATATCTGCTATGCCACGAGTAACCGGCAAGAAGCGGTGAAGGCGGTGTGCACGCGCGCCGACAAGCTGATTGTCATCGGGGCGCCCAATTCATCCAATTCGCTGCGCCTTGCCGAAGTGGGCGAACGTCTGGGCGTGCCCGCGCAATTGATCCAGCGCGGCCATGAACTTGACTTTGACTGGCTGGGCACGCCGACAACGCTTGGCCTGACGGCGGGCGCGTCTGCACCGGAAATTCTGGTGCGCGAGGTGATTGATGTTCTGAAGGACCGATTTGAGGTGACAGAGGAACAGGTCCGGACGGCTGAAGAGCATATGGTGTTCAAGCTGCCCCGCAAGCTGACCGAATAGCATGGCCGTTTATACGCACATCGCGGCAGAAGACATGGCGGACTATGTCCGCGCTTTTGGCGCTGGCGAATTGCGTTCGGCCAAGGGAATCGCGGAAGGCGTTGAAAACAGCAATTATCTTGTCGAAACTGACAAGGGCCGCTTCATCTTCACCGTATATGAAAAGCGCGTCGACACGAATGACCTGCCCTTTTTTCTGGCGATGATTGATCATCTGGTCGCTCGCGGTTGCCCGGTGCCCGCGGCGCTCAAAACGCCTGCTGGCGAAGGCACGATCACCCGCCAGGGCAAAGCTATGGCGATGATGCAATTCATGCCCGGCCTGTCGGTGACCCATCCGACCCCCGGCCAGGCGCTCGCAACGGGGCGCGTGCTGGGGCAATTGCACCGGGCGCTTGCCGATTTTCCTTTGCAACGGCCCAACAGCCTTGGCCCAGAAGGATGGTATGCACTGGCGGCCCGGTGTGGCGATGATCTGGATCAGATTGCCCCCGGCCTGAAGGCGCGCGTGGCCGAGGAATGCCGGTTCCTGAAGGCGAATTGGCCCAGCGATCTCGACACAAGCGTGATCCATGCCGATCTGTTCCCGGACAATGTGCTGATGTCGGGCGACACGGT
>JBJOJQ010000026.1:0-3101 GCA_046046525.1 Pseudomonadota bacterium | reverse complement strand
CGCGGCGTTGAATTTTCCGTCGCCGGGCCGGTGGCCAAGGGGCTTTATCTTGTTGCCGGTAACGTGTGGCTTGACGCGACGGTTTCGGGCGAGGAGGTGGCGAGCGGAGCCATTGGGCGGCGGCCAATTGGCACATTCCGGCGCCATAGCATCGCAAGTCTTGACTATCAGATCCCCGGCGTCGCGCCCTTGTCGATCAATGCCGGGTTTGAAGCAACCAGCGCGCGGACCGCTAATGCCAAGGACAGCTTGCGCATTCCGGCACGCGCCGTGCTGCATTTGGGCGGACGATACCGTTTCAAAGTGGCACAAAAGCCGGTGCTGCTGCGCGCCAATGTTCAGAATGTTTTCAACACATTCGGCTGGGCCGTGGGCGGAACCGGATTTTTTATTCCCAATGGCTCGCGCCGCTATTCGCTCAGTCTTGCCGCCGACATCTGATCATGCGTAAACAGCGCTGAGGATCAGCAGGGAGCGCATATGAGCGGGATAGCATCACAAAGCCAGTTGCGGCTGTCGTTCCTGCGCTGGGCGCTGGTAACCGTACCGGGGATCGTTTTCCTTGGCTTTGTGTCGGGCCGGCTTGCCAATTCCGGCTATGACAATGGCTGGTTCGCGGCGTTGGAGCAGCCTGATATCATGCCGCCGGGCTGGGTGTTCGGGCTGGTCTGGACATGTCTTTACATCCTTCTTGGCCTGTCGGTCGCAATGATCCTTTATGCCCGGGGCGCACATGGGCGGGGCCTTGCCCTTGGCCTGTTTGCGCTGCAACTGGCGCTGAATCTGGCCTGGTCACCGGTTTTCTTTGCCTTTCATGAAGTGTCGATGGCGCTGGTGCTGATCATTCTGATCCTGGCGCTCACCATCGCGACCAGCTTTGCCTTTGCGCGCATTCGCAAGGCGGCGGCCTGGCTGCTGGTGCCCTATATGATCTGGCTGAGCTTTGCCGCCATTCTCAATTATGAATTTGATCGCCTGAATCCGGATGCCGAAACCCTTGTGTCTGGGCAGGCGCATACCCAAATAACGCTTTAACCCGATATCTTGACCCAAGGATTTGCCATGCAGACCGAAAACCGCCTGTTCGATGATCTTGCCAAAATTGTGAATGGCGCGGCAGGAACCCTTGCCGGCATGACGCGTGAGGCCGAAGCCGCGACGCGGGAAAAGCTGAAGGAATGGCTGGGCGGCATGGACTTTGTCAGCCGCGATGAATTTGAAGCCGTGAAGGCGATTGCCTTGGCCGCGCGGGAAGAAGCCGATGCCCTGAAAGCGCGGCTTGATGCCCTGGAAGCCAAGTCGGGCAATTGAATTTAATCGCTATTGTCCACAATTTTGTCGGCGGATTGGCGGCGCGCCCTTGCTCGTTCTCCTGTCTGAACGGCAAGCAAACTCGTGATGAGCATGGAACCCCTCGACATGGCGCAAGCCGCCGGCGCGCCTATCGAAACGCTGGAAAGCTGGTTCTCAGCGCATAACTGGCTGCATGAACGTATTGGCGACGAAGAAATTGTGGCGTCCGCCAAGGGCGCCTGGAACCAATATGAGCTGCGCGGCCTATGGCGCGAGGATGATTGTGTTCTCCAGTTTCTGGCCTTTCCAGATATCAAGGTCACCGATGTGCAGGCTGCCGCGATTTACGAAGCGATCGGCCTGATCAACGAACAATTATGGCTGGGCCATTTTGAATATTGGCCGTCCACCGGAATTATCGCCTATCGCCACGCCGCTTTGCTCGATTCGGGCAGTGGAGAGGCGGTTTTCTCCTTCGATCAGGCCGAAGTCATGGTGGAAGCGGCAATTGAAGAACTGGATCGTTTTTACCCCGTGTTCCAGTTCGTCTTATGGGGCGGAAAATCGCCGCGAGAAGCGATTGCCTCTGCCATGGTCGAAACCCAAGGCGAAGCCTGATGACCGATGCCGCCATCTGGCTGGTCGGATGCGGCAATATGGGCGGGGCCATGCTGCGGGGCTGGCTGGCCCATGGCATTGATCCAGCATCGATCCTCGTCATTGATCCGGCCGGACCAGATTTGCCCCCCGGTGTCCGCTGCGTGGCAACGGCACAAGGCCCGGCGCCCGATCTTCTTTTGCTCGGCATTAAACCGCAATTGCTGGATGCCGTCGCGCCCAGCCTGACAATCGGCGCCCATAGCCTCGTGATTTCCATTCTTGCGGGGGTCGACACCTCGGTCCTGGCGGCCCGTCTGCCCGGCGCGCGGGCGTATGTGCGGGTCATGCCCAATATGCCGGCGGCAATCGGGCAGGGGATCAGCGCGATTTTTGGGCCAGGTCTGGATGCAGACGGGCGGGCGGCGGTCGAACGGCTGGTCGCGCCGCTGGGCCTGATGCAATGGGTGGCCGACGAAGATCTGTTCCATGCCGTCACCGGCGTATCCGGGTCTGGCCCTGCCTTTGTCTTTCGCTTTATCGATGCGCTGGCCGCTGCGGGCGTGGCGCAGGGCCTGCCCGAGGATCTGGCCCGCCTTTTGGCCTTGCAGACCGTTGCCGGGTCGGCGCGCCTTGCGCTGGAAACGGGGCGGGCTCCGGCGGATTTGGCAGAGGCGGTGCGCAGTCCCAATGGCACGACGCATGCCGGGCTGACGGTTCTGGATGCATCAGACATGGCCGCCGCCGTGGCGCAGACAGTGGCAGCGGCGGCGCAGCGCAGCCGCGAACTGGCCGAAGAGGCGCGGCGACAATCCTAGTCGCGCATAGAGTTGACGCAGCGCGGCCGGTCGCATAGCGGGGATAGATCGTTGCGAGCTAAGGCTTGCGTCCAGACAGAAAGTTTCTTTCCGCATGAGCGCAGCTCTTCCTTTTGTTGTTGAACCCAATGCCAGCCCCGTGTCTGCCGATGATCGTGCCGCGCGCATTGCCGCGCCGGGATTTGGCAAAGTGTTCACCGACCATATGGTGACCATCCGCTATCAGGAGGGCAAAGGCTGGTTTGACGCCCGCGTCCATGCGCGTCAGCCGCTTGTGCTCGACCCCGCGACTGCGGTGCTGCATTACGCGCAAGAGATTTTTGAAGGGCTGAAGGCCTATCGTCTAGAAGATGGCGGCATGGCGCTGTTCCGGCCAGAGGCCAATGCCCAGCG
>JBJOJQ010000109.1:0-2728 GCA_046046525.1 Pseudomonadota bacterium | reverse complement strand
TGCGCGTCATCGCCTTTCGGGATTTCAAGGCCGTTGCCGGAACGCCGGTCTTCTTGCTGTTCCTGCTGGCCCCATTGCTGATGCTGGCCATGGGCATTTTGGGGGGCAGCGGCGCGCAATCAGCAATGGAACGGTCGACCAAGACGGCGCGGCTCGCCGTGCTGACGGAACCCACGACGCGCCCCTATCTTCAGGCCGCCGATGATCAGCTGCGCCCGCTGATGCCCCGCGATATCGGCATGCCAAAGCTCGTCCTGATCCCCGGCCATGGCGCAGCCGATGCCAAGGTTGCCCAGGCGCTGCTGAACGCGCCCGGCACGCGGTACGAAGCGGTGATGTATGGGCCGCTCACCCAACCGCAGATCCTGTCGACCAACCGGCGGAGCGCCACCTATTTGGCGGCACTGGCCGATCATGCCGTGCGCAGCCAGAAAACGGGCCTTGCCGCGGCACAACGCGTCAGCAGCCCGGCCGTCACCATCACCGCCAATGGCGGCGGCACGGCAAGTGCGCGGTTGGCAGCGGGCCAGGGCGCGATGTTCGTCCTGTTTCTGCTCGCCTTGCTGTTATCGGCCCAGACGGTCGGCACCTTTGTGGAGGAAAAATCGAACAAGGTGATTGAAATTCTGGCCGCCGCGGCCCCGCTTGAGGCGATTTTCATGGGCAAGCTGCTCGGCATGTATGGTGTTGCCATGCTGTTCATCGGGTTTTGGGGCGGGATCAGCGCCATTGCCATCAATGTGATCGTCAATCTGCCGGGGTTTCCGGCCACGCAACTTGATCTGGCCATCGGCCTGCCCAGCTTTTTGATCCTGGGCTGGATCTATTTCACGCTGTCCTTCTTTTTATTGGGGGCGGTTTTTCTGGGCATTGGCGCACAGGCCCCTTCGGCGCGTGAGGTGCAGATGTTGTCCTTGCCGATCACCTTTTTCCAGGTCGGGATGTTCGCGCTCGCCTCATCCGCGGCCAGCCAACCCGACAGCCAACTGGCCCTTTTTGCGCAGATTTTTCCCTTCAGTTCGCCCTTTGCCATGGTTGCGCTTGGCGCCACCCAGGCGGCGATCTGGCCCCATAGTCTGGCGATCCTCTGGCAGCTGCTTTGGGTGGCGATCACCATCCGCCTTGGCGCGGCGCTGTTTCGGCGCGGCGTGCTGAAATCCGGGCCGCGGCTGTTCAGCCGCCTGTTCGGCAAGGCCAGCTGACCCGCGGCGCACCCGCCATTCGTCGCAGCGGCAACCATTCTGCCGGAATCGTCATTGACACCAATGTAAACAGTGGCAAACTGCAACGGGACTCAGAAAAAAGAGAGGAAAGCCGTCATGGCGACGATACTCAAGGACGCCCCCCCCGAGGTGAACCCGTGGGATGTATCCCGCGCAGAACTGTACACGCAGGATATCTGGCAAGAACCGTTCCGCCAGATGCGGGCAGATGCGCCCATTTATCACTGCCCGGACTCCAAATTCGGCCCCTATTGGTCGGTGACGACCTATAAGCCCATTCAGCATATCGAAGCGCTGCCCAAGCTCTTTTCCTCAAGCTGGGAATATGGCGGGATCACGGTCGCTGGCGATGGCATTGACCATTTGCAGGAAGGCGATGTGCCAATGCCGATGTTCATCGCCATGGACCCGCCCCAGCACACGGCGCAGCGCCGCACCGTCGCGCCCGCCTTTGGCCCCACCGAGGTAGAGCGGATGCGCGCCGACACTGTTGCGCGCACGGCCGCCGTGCTCGACAGCCTGCCCATCGGCCAACCCTTTGACTGGGTGGAAAAAGTTTCGATCGAACTGACGACGCAGATGCTCGCCATCCTGTTCGACTTCCCCTGGGAAGAACGCCACAAGCTGACCTATTGGTCGGACATGCTGGGCGATATCGAAAGCTTTGATACCGTTGAAAAGCGGCATCACCGGCTGGCCGTTGCCTTTGAAATGGGCGCCGCGTTCAAGCAGCTCTGGGATCGCAAGGCCCAAAATCCGGGGCCGCACGACCTGATCTCTGTCATGCTGCAATCCGATGCGATGAAGCATATGAGCCATGAAGAATTCATGGGGAACCTCATCCTGTTGATCGTTGGCGGCAATGACACCACCCGCAATTCGATGACCGCCTTTGCCTATGGCCTCGACAAATTCCCCGAGGAACGGGCCAAGCTGGAGCAGAATCACAGCCCGGAACTTGCCGTCAATGCGATGCATGAGTTGATCCGCTGGCAGACGCCGCTGGCGCATATGCGCCGCACCGCAACCGAAGATACCGAATTGTTCGGCCATCAAATCAAGAAGCGGGACAAGCTTGCGCTCTGGTATATCTCTGCCAATCGCGACGAAAGCGTCTTCCCGAATGGTGACAAGATCATCGTCGATCGGGAAAATGCCCGGCGCCATCTGTCCTTTGGCTATGGCATCCACCGCTGCGTTGGCGCGCGCGTGGCCGAGTTGCAGCTGACGACGCTGATTTCGGAGATGCAAAAGCGGCGCTTGCGCGTCAATGTGCTCGAAGAGCCGACCCGCGTGCCGGCAAGCTTTGTCCATGGCTATAAGAGCATGAAGGTGGAAGTGACGCGTTACTGACGCGCAACCATAAACCGCCAATGACGTGAAATTATCAACCGACCGCTTGTCCTGAGCCTGTCGACGGACCGTCCTTTCCTGATCAAGAAAGGCGGGGCTTCGACAGGCTCAGCCCAAACGGGCGGGGTGAACTTGCCTCCCAAAACCATGCC